>CAYTJN010000155.1:0-9538 GCA_964438125.1 uncultured Occallatibacter sp. | reverse complement strand
ACACTTACGCCTTAGACACTGCCGACCAGTAAAGATGGGAACTTCAAACGCTTACAGAACTCCTGCACCGGCTCATAGAGGGACCAGTGCAGGAGTTCTTTGTTTCTATGCGCTCTATTGCTATCGAGTTGTAAACGTGAATTGAATATCGGCCTGCGAACTGTTGGCATCGCCTCCCGGCTGAGGAAAGCCCGCCCAGGAATTGCCATTGTCAATGCTGAATTGTCCATATCCGTCGCCAAAGAATGTGTTGGTTGAAAACCCGTAACCCGCGCCCTTTTCGATTTCATAATCCTGATATACGGTATCGCTCGACGCACTCAGGATCAGTTGATAACTCTCTCCCAGGCTGAGAACCGCGGGAGAAGAGAAAACGTAGGTACCCCATGCTGGGGTAACGTTTTGGCTCGTAGAGGCAACGCTGGTTAGCGCCTCACCAAGGGGAAACTGTTGAGCCGGAATCTCGCCTTGCGCTAAGACGCTGCCGGCCTTAGTTGCCAAGACCACAGTAAGGGGACTGGCGCCGCTGACGCGACTGACTCTAACAGAAACCCCTGTAACAGTACGGTCAGTGCCATTGACCATGAATAACTCGCGAACTCTGTCCTTACCCGAGATATCAACCGCCGCCACATTCCAGGAGTCGATATAGCCTTGTCCCTGCGTCGTGCCGTCTGCATAGTTGAGTTGGAAGATCGGGGTGTCGGTTGCGACCGCTTTGACTATAACCTTTTCGCCATTGTTATAGATGCTCATTACTTCCAAATCCGTGTCGGGAATGGTGGGCTGTCTCGGCGCGGTCGGATGCCAGACGCAATCGTCGTCCACCGATATGAAGTTCAGTGTAGGATGGGGGTCTGAATTGTGCCAGTGGAGGTGATAGAGTGTGCCCTCTATCAATTTCGCAGGGGCCGGGAATGTCTCCGTTCGCACGACTGCTCCGGCGCGCAGATTCGCCGGGCTGACGCATGCAAGCGGCGGGCGTTGCAGGCCGGTCGATTGCTGGGTCAACGGATCGGTGGGAAGGTGGCTCGTTGAGCCGTCGTCAGGATAAATGCAGATCTGGAGTGTTCCACCAGTGCCGCAGCCATAACCGTCGCATTCACATGCGATACCGCTGCAACCTGCTGTGTCGCCGCCCCTCACATATACGTCGTACCAGATAAACCCGGTAGCGGCCCCGCTCGATGCGGCACGAAATCTGTAATCGACGTCCCCCTGCGCGACTTGCACGTTACTCAGCACATCAAACTGCACGCCGGAACCGTAGTATCGATTGGTCGCTATTTGAGTAACGGCTGGCTTTACTGTTATGTTTACTGGCGCGTTGTGAGTCTGATCGGCGAGGCTTGTTGCGAGAACCTGAACTTCGATTGTTTCCGTGAGGTCGGTTGGGGCCAGATAAAGGCCATCTTGAGTTATGGTTCCAATATTTGAACCGCCTGTACTCGACTCTAGACTGTTCACATTCCAACTGATTGACTGATTCGATGTCCCGGATACTGTGGCTGTGAACTGGAGCCTATCGCCCGAATTCAGAGTTGCCCGGTTCGGGGACACTTGTATTGCGAAGTTGGTCGTATCGGAAGTCGGATTGACCACTTTCCTATTGCAACCTAGCAATGCACCTAAGGCAAAAAGGGATGTGAATGCTGCCATGGGAAGCCATCGCCATGCACGAGCCATCCAGAATCCGGGCGATGTTGCAACTGGCCCGCAGCACTTCATCGGAACTTTCACGTATAGTTCTGTGAACGCCATGCACGGGACTCCTGGGCTCACCAGGTTTGCCCGGCGGCCCTTTTCTGTTTCGCACGATGTTTTTATCGGAGTCGGAAGGGATCGGGATAGGTAACTTTAGGTTTTATAGGATGTAGGGTTTTAGATGGACCATAAAAACTGTTTCAATGATAAAAAAGGGAAAGCCCTACCAATCCGAGTACTTTGTGCCGTCTAGGGCCGTTCCCTTGGACTTAGAGTATACGTCGAAAACGGATTGTCCGCCGAAGGAGTCCGATTGGGGGTCGTCCTGCATCGAACGCAAGCCCCACTCGGCGTGGCCCGTCATAGGGTCCACTGGAACTCGACGAAGAAATCTCACCTTCTTGCCCCGGATATCTATGCCGTTCACCAACGTCTCTAAGTCGGACGGGTATCCTTGACTCTCCAGCTTGTTCTGGAAACTGCCGAGGTCTGCTGCATCTTTGTAGTGATCGATGGCGTCCCGCATCTCCCATAGATCACGGCGGAGAATGCGCTCGTTTTGCCGTTTCACTTCGAAGCGCGTTATCGGCACAGATGCGGAAGCCAAAACAGCTAGAATCGCAATTGTCACAATCAGTTCGACCAGCGTCAGGCCCTGCTCACTCATCTTATGGGTCGAAACTGGCTGTGGCACTATCATATGTAAATCTCAAACGACGTCGGCATGATGCTAGCAAACCCTCCACCTTCGTCACGTTAAATCTCCATTAACGTGCGATGAGAATCGCTGCAGGACTCTCCTGCGGGCGCGTGCTTCTTGTTTTCAGATCGATTTGTCCCAGCGCAACCGGAAGCGACGGCGCTACGAAACTCTTTCTGAGCGCGCGAAAGTGACTCCGGACCTGCATCTTCAGAGGATCAAAAATTAGGAGATTGTAAAAACGCATGCAGAGGCCAGTATCCATCTGCGTAATCGGTTCCCGGTACGTAGGACTTGTGGTCGCCGTCTGCTTTGCCGAGATCGGGCATCGGATCACTCGAGTGGACAATGACGAGGTCAAGTTGAATATCCGTCAAGGTGGAGTTCCTACCTTCGAGCAGTTTATTTCCGAGCTTTGGCCACGCAAAATGGGCTCCGCATAAGCTTTACCACTGATCTCGCCGCAGCGTTGGGGCGAAGTGAGGCGATCTTAATCGCCGTGGGTACGCTCCAAGGGCGATACCGGCGCGACCGATATGTCCTACATCGAGGACGTGGTCTCTCAGTTGCCCGTTCCATCGACAGCTACAAAGTGATCGTACGTACCAAGAAGGCCGTCGACCAGACCATTTCATAAGCTCTCCGGCTCGTCTCTTCAGACAATGCACCGGCTTAGTTCAGGTACTGCAGTAGGGTCTACAGTAAGAGGGGAAACGCTCCAGCCTCCTATTTCCGCTCAGTTCTGAAACAGTGTGGTTACAAAAATGGGCGCACAGTCAGAGTGGAGGATCCCACGTTCAAGTATTTCGCTCGATGTTTTCTGAAGAGCGCAAAGCCACGACCGCGAGGGGTTCTCTCGAATTCGCGTGTGTTACGCGTACTAATTACAAGGATTTCTGTGGCGGAGACAATGCAACCGCGGCTTCGCTGGTGAGGACTCGGAAGGTAAAGGTTTCCTGGATATACAGCCGAACCAGAGAATCGGTATGGCAGAGGTAGCCGATCGAAACGTCCTGCCCAACGTTGAGTTCGAAGTCGCCGCCTCGCGTCGTCAGGACGAACGCACCTTCGATCGCCGGCGCCCAGACTATATTGCCGTCAACGATGCGCTTGACGTGCTCCAAGACTGGATATCCGTGATCGCGGGTCTCGGCGAGCGCAGTGTACTCACCGGCTCCTAGCAAAACCGAATAGGGCCCATTCACACCCACGAGACGTAATTGGCCCAATGCATGGGCCACCGCATCAGGGTAATCACGCACATCCTCAGGGAGCGTGACGATTGGGTTGCTGGTGCCTTCTCGAATGCCCTGGATATCGGCTTGAGCGTATCCGTTGAAGATGGCCCGGTCTTCAGCAAAGGCAAGTTTCTTCGCGGCATCTTTCGCAGACTGCCAATCGGAGTCATCCGACCCGCGCTCAACGTCATCGATTGCCTGACGGGATAACTCAAAAGGCACGCGCAGTTCAACGAGTGGCTTGACCTCTCGCTGGCTTGCGATGATGTCGTCCGCGGGTGGAGCGATCGAGCGCAGGTGACCGGTCGCAACTCCGGGCTGAGCAATTCCTCCAGGAGCGGGAACGTCGACAACCCGTCGTCCGCCTAGATACCGTTTCAGCGTCCTCGTCGTCTCCTCTTCAATCTGCGACCAGGCAGCGTCAGACACCGGCGCCAATTCCCGATGGAGGTTATTCATCCTTCTCTCCTTTCAGTGATCCTATCTTGAGCGATCCATCGTCGACGGGCGGGGCCGACGGTAGGTCAGAAGTTTGCGACCCTACGGTTTCAGCTGATTCCGGCACCTTCCCGCTAAGGTTATCCAGGAATGTCGCTGACGGCACAAAGAACAAACTGCCTGTCACCGCGCGGCTGAAGTCGAGCAGGCGATCATAATTGCCCGGGGGACGGCCGACGAACATATTCTGAAGCATCGTCTCTGTGATGCGCGGAGTGCGGCTGTACCCGATGAAGTATGTCCCGAACTCGCCATGGCCAGGCCGTCCGAAGAGCATGTTGTCCCGCAGAATCTTGAGTTCTTTTCCATCTTCCTCGATGACGGTCAGCGCGTTATGCGCCGACGCCGGTTTCTCGGCATCGCTCAGCTCGATGTCTGAGAGCTTTCTGCGGCCAATGATGCGCTCCTGTGCCTCAATGGAAAGCGCATTCCATGCCTTCATGTTGTGAAGGTACTTTTGCACAATGACATAGCTGCCCCCCGCAAACAATGGGTCTTCGCCAACGATGATTGCGGCATCACGAGCGGCCACTCCCCGCGGATTTTCCGTGCCATCGACGAAACCGATGATATCGCGATCATCGAAATACCGGAAGCCGTGAACCTCATCAGCAATCGAAACTGCATCCCCGATGCTGTCCATGATCTGGGTCGCCAACTCAAAACAAAGGTCCATACGTTTAGCTCGAATGTGGAACAGAATGTCGCCGGGCGTGGAGACGGCGTGGCGGCCACCTGACCGAATCTCTCGAAACGGGTGAAGGTCTAGGGGCCGTGGCGATCCAAAGAGTTTGTCCCAGGCATCGGCTCCGAATCCAACGACGCAGGTAAGACCTGCATCAATATCCCGCGACTCAACGGCGCGGATGAGCCCGGAAAGCCCTGCGCAGAACGATCGCAGAAGTGCGCAGGAGTCTGGGTCCTGGCGAATACAGACAACCAAAAAAATCGCCGCGCGTGTAAGCGGAGCGATCACGGCCTGAGGAAGAACGGCCTCATTTAGCTCTTGGGGTGTGTCCATTGCATCAATCTCGATCCACGAAGACTCTCATCCATCGGAAGTATTGGCTGCAAACCCCCGCTGGTCACCATCGTCCCACATGCGCGCCGTCGTCCACATGCAGCACCTCACCGGTTATGTGACTGGCTTCCGTCAGATAAACAACTGCTTCGGCGATGTCTTTTGGCTCAGAAATCGTGCCCATAGGCGACCGCGCCTCCAAGTTTCCCTTGTGCAGGGGCGTGTCCACAACGCCCGGCGCGACGGCGTTGAAGCGAATCTTGTCTTTAGCGTATTCGTTCGCGAGGCTCAGCGTGATCGCATCGATGCCACCCTTGGTCATCATCGGAACCGATGCCGGAACCCCCGCGATCGGATTGTCGGCCAGCGATGCGCTGATGCTGGTCACGCTGCCGCCACCGTCTTGAGCCAGCATCTGCCGCACGGCCAGCTGAGTGATGAAGACGAACCCGTCAAGGTTAGTGGAGACGAAGGCGCGAAGTTCCTCGGCGGTATACTCCGTGAATGGCTTTGAAGAATAGATGCCCGCGTTGTTCACCACATGGTCGATTGAGCCGAACCTCTCGATCGCGGTTTTCGCAACCTCCTCCGCAGTCTCTTTCCGGCTGATATCTCCATCTACAAAAGCGAGGTTCGGAGATGGCGCGTATCCCGCCTTCGAAATGCTTCGCGAGGTTGCCACTACGTTAAAGCCGCGCTCCAGAAACGCCTGAACGATGGCGGCGCCGATGCCATGCGAGGCGCCGGTGACGACCACTGTCTTTCCGATTGCCATAGTGAGCTCCTATTGTCCCCGGCAAACCCGGAGAAGTCGATCCTGACTTGATTGGCCAAAGTCTCAACGAAGATGTAGTGTCTACCTGGCTGGGCGCAAAGCGGACCCAGATGGGCGCGCCAGACGGAGACGTGCGGCAATGCTTACCAATTCTGCGAGGGATTCAGCCTTCATCTTTCGCATCATGCTTCCGCGATGTGCTTTGACTGTGATTTCGCTGATCCCCAGTTCGCTGCCAACCTGTTTATTGGGTAAGCCGGCGGCCACTAACGCCATCACTTCGCGTTCGCGAGCGCTGAGGCACGAGTACCGGGTTTTCAAAGCCAGGATCTCGGTGGAGCGGTCAAGTAATGCCTTGCTACGAACCAAGGCATGGCGAACGGCATTCAGCAGAATTTCGTCACTGAACGGTTTCGTCAGGAACTCTTGAGCTCCCGCCTTCATCGCTTGCACGGTTTTGGGAATATCCCCGTGGCCTGTGATGAAGATAATCGGCATCTCATGCCGTTCCACCGCAACACGTTTCTGCAGATCGAGACCGTTGAGTCCGGGAAGAGATATGTCCAGCACCAAGCAACTTGGAACAGTTACGGGCGGGCGGCCGAGAAACTCCTGCGCGGAAACGAATGTCTCCACATCGAAGCCCTCATCGCGGAGCAGGAGTTCTAGCGATTCGCGAATAGAGACGTCGTCGTCGACGACGAGAACAATTGACGGGGTCTCTGGCATGGGCAAGCCCTGACTCCAAAATAAAGTGAACTTGCATGAGCCATTGTATATCTGCGACACAATTCCACAGAACAACGATCATTTGACCTGAAACGCGCAATTCAGCGCCTCGAGCATCGCAGCATCACTGAAGGGCTTGATCAAGTAGGCGATTGCACCCTGCCCGATTAACCTCGATCGTAACCTTTCGTCTAATTGTCCGGTGATAAAAACAATGGGAATTCTGATCTTGCGACGGTTCAATTCATCTTGGAGTTCGGGCCCACACATTCCCGGCATGGCAACGTCGAGAATCAAACATCGGGTTCGCGCCATTCCGCCGGACGCGAGGAACTCTTCAGCAGAGGAGAATGTCTCGGACGCAAAACCGAATTCCTTGATTAGATCTGGCAGCGATTCGCGGACCGATTCATCATCGTCAACGATTGACACAAGTGAACGTGGATTTATCATGGATTTCTCAGTCCGCAACAGAACCACAGCTTTACCAACATTGTGCTCCGTGCATTCGTTGCAGCGCTGCTCGATGAAGTCGATGTACTTCGTACGAGTGTGCCATTCACACCACCGAGGGCTGCACATCAACAACGCGGACGACTTTGTCTCGATCGAGCCCCTTCTCAGGAAACCCGCAAGACAATCATCCGCTATGCAGCCAGCGGCGTCCATTGTACTTAGGTATCAGTTTCATCGCAGGGAATATGCTCGTCCACGTTACTCCTCCCAAGCAGCCCCCACGCTGAGGTCGTGCGGAATGTGGAGGCGAAGAAGTCCACAGTTAAACTCGCAGGCGGAGTGATTGTTTCCGGGTCTTCAGGCCAGTTCTTCCGATTGTTTTTGTGCTCGGGCAGATCGAGGCTGACATGGTCGTCAGGGTGCCTACTGGGAGCGTGACCCGTACTCGCAAGGAATTGAGAATGCAAAGGTGGCTCCCGGTCCATCGTTCGCCATTGCCCATAGCCTTCCGTGATTGGCTTCAATGATCGACCGACTGACCGAGAGTCCGACCCCCATGCCATCCGACTTTGTCGTGTAGAACGATTCGAACATTCTTTCGGTAGTTTCGGGGGTCAAGCCGACGCCAGAATCTTGAACCGAGAGGCGCACATGCTCGCCTTCCAACTCCGTTCTAAGCACCATTTGCCGCGGTCGATCCTCGACACCGCACATTGCATCGGAAGCGTTGCGGATGAGATTCAGAATGACCTGTTGAAGTTGAACGCGATCGCCGCGAACAGCCGGCAAGGGATCGCCGAATTCCTGCTTCAGAATTATGCCGTTTCTCTGTATTTCACCGGACAGCAACGCGATGACTTCGCGGGCAGCTTCGTTGAGGTCGTGTGGCTCCACGTCAACCTGCTTTTTGCTGAAAAGTGTCCGCAATCGAGTGATCACGTCCGATGCCCGACTGCCGTCACGAATCGCCCGCTGTGCGGTTTCCCGCGCCCCATCAATATTTGGAGGATCACTCTTCAACATGCGAAGACAAGTGCTCGCATTCATGATGACGCCCGATAGCGGCTGACTAACCTCATGTGCGATCGAGGCAGTCAGTTGTCCAATCGTCAAGACTCGCATCATTCTCGCGAGTTCCGCCTGACTGTTGCGTAACTCTTCTTGTGCCCTCTTCCAATCGTCAATATCGGTGGTCGTACCGACAAATTTAACGACGTTTCCTTCTGCATCGCGCAAGACCTCCGCCTGCTGGAGATGCCAGCGATAGGACCCGTCGTGAGCGCGGAGAGACCGGGTTTCCACCGCAAAGCCCTGTCCCGAGCGCACTCCGTCCCAAAATGCCCTCGATGCCGCTTCACGATCATCTGGGTGGACAGCGGTCATCCAGGCCTCTGGATGCGACCGGACGAAATCGAGTGTCTGACCCGAGTACTCAAGCCAGACTTGATTCACGAAATCGGTTGTGCCATCAGGCTTAAGCGTCCAGGCGGATACAGGAAGATGCTGCAGCAGTCCAACCTGGAGTTGCAGTTCTTTGTTAGTTTCGGCAAGCTCTCTTGTTCGTTCCGCCACTCGTCGATCGAGTTCACTTGCCACCCTCTTCTGCTCATTCAGGCGCAGCGCATGTTGCAACCCAATTGCCGCCTGATTCGCAGCTACGCTAATTACCAGGTTCTCGGATTGTTCCGGAAAGCCAGCTCTCTGGGATCCCGCCGCGATGAGTCCGAGTTCGCCTTCTATTCCCAATCTAATGGGTAAGACCGAAACCTCGTGCCCTGCGAGACGCCTAAATGCCGGTTTAGACCAACTCTGTGGGACCTCTCCAGACCACTGATTCAGCGCTTTCCTGACCTCTTCCCTACTATGGTTGGTCACAAACGGTGGAGCAGTCCTGAGTCCGTCAATTGGGGTTCCGTGGGAGTCGAGTCGCACTCGCGCATAGAGGAAGTCGAGATCGAGTATTGTCATCAAGGCATCGAGTAACGTCTCCAGGATTCGATTCGGTTCGCTGACAATCCAGACGGCTGGAAGGGCAAGGACGCTGACCAGATCGTTCATGCAGCGCTGCAGCCGTTTCACTTCAGTCGTATGATCCGTTAGTTGCTGGTGCATACTGCGCCGCCGCTATTGGGGATTTGTTGGTGCAGACCGCCGTCCGCGGAACTCATGAAGAAGCTCCTCAGGACGGGTGAAAAAAGGGTTTTGCTGGAGATGCCCCCCAATAATGACCATCGGGTGCGTCCGCATGATGTCGATTACGGTATCCCCGCTGAGCTGCGCAAGATGATAGGTGCAGATAACGGCGTCGTCGAATCGGCGCCAAACATCGTTCACGCGCGATTCAAACTCGATCACATCCTGAATACGAGATTGATCTCCCGACGCCCAATCCATCCTGCAAGCGATGCGGCTCCGTG
>CAYTJN010000154.1:0-9552 GCA_964438125.1 uncultured Occallatibacter sp. | reverse complement strand
CAAACTGGACCCAAACGGCCACCCCGGCCCTCAATATTTCGCCGAACGGCGTGTATTACCAAGGCATTACCTTCGCGGCCAACACCTTCCACAAGTTGCCGAACGCTTACAGCTATCTGGACCTTGGCCACCACGGCTGGCTCGGCTGGACTTCCAACACGGCCTACGCTGTCCAATTCTTCAGCAGTTTCGTACAGCAAATGTCGGATGGATATTCCACCATTGACGGCTTCATTACCAACACTGCCAACTATGGCCCCCTTAAGGAACCGTTTATCGTTTGGGATGAGGTTGCAGGCGGACCGGAAACCAACACCAACCTTACCTCTGGGATCTTTACCGGAGACTTCTATCAGTGGGATCCGGCGATTGATGAGCTGAGCTTCGTTAACTTCTTCACGCAAGCTTTGACCGCGTCGGCCACGGCTGGTTACACCGATCCCCGTGGACAGGCGCATACTCCCGGCGGCGGCTTCCCCTCGTCGATTGGCTTCCTGATCGACACATCGCGCAACGGCTGGGGCAACACCTCTGCTGCTAACGGCGCCGGCTCCAGCACCTACCAGGTGCGACCGACAGCCGCAGGCACCAGCACCGTCATTGACACCTTTGTAAACGAAAGCAAGATCGATCTGCGCAATTCCTCAGGACAGTGGTGCAACCAGGAGAATGCGGGCATCGGCGAGTTGCCGGTGGCAAACCCCACCTCCGGTGTTAGCGCCTACGTTTGGGTCAAGCCTCCGGGAGAAGCGGACGGCAACTATCCGGGCAGCGTCTACAATGGCGTCACTTCAACAGTTGGCGATCCGAACTGCAACCCGGTGACTGCGAACCCGCAGGCCGGCAACGACACCATCGCGAACTCGATTCCGAATCCGCCTCCAGCCGGTACCTTCTGGACGACCGAGTTCGTGCAGTTGGTTCAGGACGCCTATCCTGTGCTTGCAGTATCCGGCACGACAGGTGGTGGCGGCTTCACGCTGACACCAGCCTCGGCCACTGAGACAATCGCCCAAGGCGCCAGCGCCACCGACGTCATCACAGTCACCGACACCGGCAGCTTCACCGGCACCCCCACCCTGACCGCCAGCAGCTCGAACTCCGGCGTTACGGTCGTAGTCAGCGGCGACACGCTGACGCTGACGGCAAGCAGCACGGCAACCGGATCGGCCGTCATCTCCGTCACCGGAACCTCCGGCACCACGACCGCTACTACCTCCATTACAGTGACGGTGACAACCACGAACCCAACTGGCTTTACGCTGACCCCGGCTTCGTCCTCTGTGACGCTCGCCCAGGGCGCCAGCACAACGGACACCATCACAGTGACCGACCTGAGCGGATTCAGCGGCAGCGTAACGTTTACCGCTTCCGGCCTGCCTAGCGGCGTCACTGCTTCGTTCAGCCCCACGTCCTCCACGACCTCCAGCGTGCTCACGCTGGCGGCCAGCAGTACAGCCACCGCCGGCGCCTCGACGGTGACGATTACCGGAACCTCTGGATCTACCGTTAAGACGACCACAATCACACTGAGCATTACTTCGGTAGGCACAGGCAGCTTCAAGCTTGCAGCTTCAGCGGCGAGTCTTACACTTGCTCCGAGCGCCAGCGGCACAGACACCATCACGGTATCGGACGTGAGCCCGTTTGCCGGCAGCGTAACCTTTGCTGCATCCGGTCTGCCCACTGGCGTAACAGCCTCGTTCAGCCCGGCATCCTCCACCACCTCCAGCGTTCTCACGCTGTCGGCTAGCAGCTCGGCCGCCGCTGGGACATCCACAGTCACGATCACCGGAACCTCGGGCTCGTTGACTGCCACAACTACGATCACTCTCACCATCACAGGCGGGATTTCCACCGGTGCATGTAATGTGATCTACACGATCTCGCCCCAGAACTCGACTGCTTTTGGCGCGGCCATTACCATCGACAACACCAGCTCGTCGGCCCTGAGCAGCTGGACGCTGACCTGGAGCTTCGCCAACGGACAGACGGTTTCGTCTTTCTGGAACGGCGTTGAAACCCAGAGCGGCGCAAACGTGACGGTGAAAAACCAATCCTATAACGGTAGCATCCCGGCCGGCGGCAGCCTTACTGGCCTTGGATTCAACGGCACCTGGAGTGGCACCAACGCAGTGCCCACCAACTTCGCCATCAATGGCACGGCCTGCGGCGGCACCGTCGTTCAGAACCCGAGCTTCACGCTTTCGTCTTCGGCGTCCGCACTCTCGGTCACCCAGGGCGCTAGCGGCAACGACAGCATCTCTGTAGCCGACGCGGGCGGATTCGCCGGCAGCGTAACTCTTGCTGCCTCTGGATTGCCTAGTGGCGTGACAGCAACCTTCGGCACCAACCCCGCGACGGCGAGCAGCACAGTCACCTTTACGGCTAGCAGCTCAGCGACGGTTGGCAGTTCGGTGGTCACGATCACCGGAACCTCCGGCTCGCTAACCGCCTCCACAACCATCACTCTGACGGTAAAAAGCGGCACAGTCAGCACGGGCAGCTTCTTGCTTTCGCCTTCGGCTACTTCACTGTCGATTGCAAATTCCGCCAGCGGCACCGACACCATCACTGTGACGGACGTAAGTCCCTTCACCGGAAGCGTAACGTTTGCTGCATCTGGACTGCCCAGCGGCGTGACCGCTTCGTTTAGCCCTGCATCCTCCACGACCTCTAGCGTGCTTACGCTGACGGTCAGCAGTTCTGCCGCAGCTGGAACCTCGGTGGTCACGATCACCGGAACCTCCGGCTCGCTGACTGCAACCACCACGGTCTCACTTACAGTGTTGCCCATCGTCATCGGTTCCGGGTGCACAGTCGATTACACGATTTCGCCGCAGAACACGAGCGCCTTTGGAGCAGCTCTTACCATCGTCAATAACGGAACCTCTGCTCTGAGCAATTGGACGTTGACCTGGAGCTTCGCCAACGGACAGACAATTTCGTCTCTCTGGAATGGCGTTGAAACCCAGAGCGGCGCAAACGTGACGGTGAAAAACCAATCCTATAACGGCAGCATCCCGGCCGGCGGCAGCCTTACCGGTATCGGATTCAACGGAACCTGGAACGGCTCCACCAACGCGGTGCCCACGTCGATCTCTCTCAACGGCACGGCATGCACAGTTAACTAAGGCCGGCACATCGCAGTGCCTATGTAAGGAAGTATCAATGCGGGGCAGCAGAAGTTTGCTGCCCCGCATTGCGATCCAAGCAAAAACGATGATTGAACCAAATCCAGTAGCAAAGAAATGAAATTAAAGAAGGAGATTCTCGTGAAGAAGTGGTCTTTGTTTAAGGTGTGGACGATTGCGTGCGCAATCGGCCTTATCTTCTTCGGAATGTCGGATCGGGCCGCCGCACAGTCGACGTGTTCGGGGACCAACGTTACATCACTTGATGGCGGCTTGTACGAATTCCAGATGAATGAGTGGAACTCTACTCAGGAAGAATGCGCCACCATCAGCGGCACCGGTTTTACCGTCAGCACGGCGGACTTTACAACTCCCACCAACGGTGCCCCCGCGACTTACACATCCGTCTACCGAGGATGCCACTGGGGTCTTTGCACCAGTTCCAATCCTTTCCCTATTGAAGAAAGCAATATTGCATCGGCAACAACAAGCGTCAGCATCACCCAGCCTTCCGGCATAACCAATGACTCCTCTTATGACATCTGGTTCAACCAGACTTCGACGACGACGGGACAGCCGACTGGCACCGAAATCATGATCTGGATTAACCATCAAGGTTCAGTACAGCCTTTTGGCTCGCAGACGGCAACCGCGACAATCGACGGCGCCAGCTATCAAGTGTGGACCGGCAAACAGACTTCGTGGAACATCGTGTCGTATGTCGCTTCAAATCCTGTGACGTCCGTCAGCAATCTGAATCTCGTGCCCTTCTTCGCGGATGCAGTTTCGCGGGGAAGCCTGCAAAGCTCATGGTGGTTGATCGACGTGGAGTACGGATTTGAGATCTGGACAGGTGGTCAAGGCCTGGCCATGAGCGGATTCTCTGTTGACGCCACAGCAGGCGGTAGTAACACCACCTGCACCACGGCGCCCTCGGCGCCCAGCGGTCTCAGCGCAACCGCGGCTTCCTCCAGTTCAATCAATCTGAGTTGGACCGCGGACGTTGCTCCCACCAACTGCACCATTGGTTCTTACAACGTCTTCCGTAGCACGACGAGCGGATTCACTCCTTCATCGAGCAACCAAATCGCAAGCGGCATCACCGGCACAAGCTATTCGAGCACCGGCCTCTCGGCTTCAACTCCGTACTATTACGCGATTGAGGCGGTGGATGCGGCTGGAACTTCGTCAGCCTCTACCCAGGCCACGGCTACGACTTCAGCTACCACCTGCACCACGGCACCCTCGGCGCCCAGCGGTCTCAGCGCAACGGCGGCTTCCTCCAGTTCAATCAATCTGAGTTGGACCGCGGACGTTGCTCCCACCAACTGCACCATTGGTTCTTACAACGTCTTCCGTAGCACGACGAGCGGATTCACTCCTTCGTCCAGTAATCAAATCGCAAGCGGCATCACCAACGCGTCTTATTCCAGCACCGGTCTCGCTGCTTCAACCCCGTACTACTACGCGGTTGAGGCGGTAGACGCAGCCGGAGCTTCGTCAGCCTCAACCCAGGCCACAGCCACGACGCCGGCCTCTGTCGTTACCGGGACGGGCGTTTGTAATGTGATCTACACGATTACGCCGCAGAACTCTACTGCATTTGGTGCGGCTATTACGATCGATAACACGAGCTCAACGGCTTTGAGCAGTTGGACACTGACCTGGAGCTTCGCCAACGGACAGACGATTTCGTCTCTCTGGAACGGCGTTGAAACCCAGAGCGGCGCTAATGTTACCGTCAAGAACCAGAGTTACAACGGCAGCATCGCGGCCGGCGGCAGCCTCACGGGTATTGGCTTCAACGGCACCTGGAGCGGCACCAACGCAGTTCCGACGAACTTCGCAATTAACGGAACGGCTTGTGGCGGCACCGTCGTGCAGAACCCGAGCTTCACGCTTTCGTCTTCGGCGTCCGCACTCACGGTCGCACTGGGCGCCAGCGGCACCGACACCGTCACGGTAGGTGAGGCGGGCGGATTCACCGGGAGCGTAAGCTTTGCCACGTCCACCCTTCCCTCTGGCGTAACTGCCTCGTTCAGCCCGACTGCATCGACGACCTCAAGCGTGGTCACCTTTGCAGTAGCCTCGACGACCACGGCGGGAAGTTATCCGATCACCATCACCGGCACCTCCGGATCGCTAACAGCTACCACGTCCGTCACACTTACTGTTCCCGCGGCCTCCGGCTTCACGCTGAGTCCGTCGGCAACGGCTCTTTCGGTTGCCGCTGGGTCCACAGGCACCGACACGATCACGGTGAAGGACACGGGCACATTCACCGGCAGCGTAAGTTTTGCCACGTCCACCCTTCCCACCGGCGTAACTGCCTCGTTCAGCCCGACATCATCGGCGAGCGCGAGCGTAGTTACATTTACGGTTGCTTCATCGACTACAGCTGGGAGTTATCCGATTACCATCACCGGAACCTCCGGCTCGTTGAGCGCAACCACGTCCATCACACTGACAGTCACTGGCCTGGGGAGCTTTAGTCTTTCGGCTTCGTCCACCAGCCTCTCCGTGGCCCAAGGGGCCAGCGGGACTGACACCATCACGGTAGCCGACGTGAGTCCGTTCGCGGGCTCTGTGACCTTTGCAGCCTCCGGCATGCCGAGCGGCGTAACTGCCTCGTTCAGCCCGACATCATCGGCCAGCTCGAGCGTAGTTACATTCACGGTTGCTTCATCGACAGTAGCTGGGAGTTATCCGATTACCATCACCGGAACCTCCGGCTCACTGACAGCAACAGCTACCGTCACTCTGACCGTGACCACAACAACTGGCACTGGCGCATGCCAGGTGATCTACACGATCACGCCGCAGAACACGACTGCATTTGGCGCGGCCATCACAATCGATAACACCAGCTCAACGGCTTTGAGCAGCTGGACGCTGACCTGGAGCTTCGCCAACGGACAGACGATTTCGTCTCTCTGGAATGGCGTTGAAACCCAGAGCGGCGCGAACGTGACGGTGAAGAACCAATCCTATAACGGCAGCATTCCGGCCGGCGGCAGCCTCACCGGTATCGGCTTCAACGGTACCTGGAGCGGCACCAACGCAGTTCCCACCAACTTCGCCATCAATGGCGTAGCCTGCGGCGGCACCGTCGTTTCGCCGGGCAGCTTCACGCTTGCGCCTTCTGCAACCACACTGTCGGTTGCTTCTGGCGCCAGCGGAACTGACACCATCTCGGTGACGGATGTTAGCCCGTTCACCGGCAGCGTAGCCTTTGCCGCATCCGGCATGCCGAGCGGAGTAACTGCCAGCTTCAGCCCGACCTCATCGACGAGCGCGAGCGTAGTTACTCTGGCGGTGGCTTCATCCACAGCAGCTGGAAGTTATCCGATCACCATTACGGGAACCTCCGGCTCGCTCAGCGCAACCACCTCCATCACACTCACAGTGAGTGGCACGGGAGGCTTTACGCTTGCACCTTCGGCTACGGCTCTGTCGGTAGCTCCTGGCGCCAGCGGAACAGACACTATTACCGTGACGGATGTTAGCCCGTTCACCGGCAGCGTAACCTTTGCCGCATCTGGCATGCCGACCGGAGTAACTGCCAGCTTCAGCCCGACCTCATCGACGAGCTCAAGCGTAGTTACATTGGCGGTGGCTTCATCCACAGTAGCTGGAAATTATCCGATTACCATCACCGGAACCTCCGGCTCGCTGACTGCAGTTACCACCTCCATCACACTCATTGTGAGTGGCACGGGAGGCTTCACGCTTGCACCTTCTGCAACCACTCTGGCGGTTGCTCTGGGCGCCAGCGGAACAGACACCATCACGGTGACCGATGTTAGCCCGTTCACCGGCAGCGTAACCTTTGCCGCCTCTGGCATGCCGACCGGCGTAACTGCCGCGTTCAGCCCAACCTCATCCGCTACCACCAGCGTGCTCACGCTGACGGCAGCTTCGACCGCCACGACGGGAACGGCAACAATAACAATTACCGGAACCTCCGGCTCGCTGACGCCTGTCACCACCAGCTTCACGTTGACGGTTGGAACGGGCGGCGGCTACTCTGCCTTCCAGCAACATTTTGTCGATCTTTACAACGACATTCACAGCTCCTCGAACGGGTATTTTGGGACCGCAACCAGCGGTGACAAGATTCCCTACCACTCGGTAGAAACCATGATGGCCGAGGCTCCGGATTACGGCCACGAAACGTCATCGGAGACTTACAGCTACTGGATCTGGCTGGAAACACTCTACGGTGGCCTGACGGCAGACTGGACGGGACTGCAAAGTGCCTGGACGAGCCTGGAAGACAACATGATCCCCAGCGCAACACTGCAGCCGACCAATGCCGGCTATACCCCCTCTTCACCCGCCACCTATGCGCCTGAGCATCCATTGCCCAGTGCCTATCCATCCACGCTGACCAGCTCGGCCACCGCGGGCAACGATCCGTTGGCGAGCCAACTGAGCGCAACGTACGGTAACAGCAACATGTACTCCATGCACTGGATTATCGACACCGACAACTTCTATGGCTTTGGCCAACAGGAAGACGGTGTGACGAAGCCTTCGTGCATGAACACCTTCCAACGCGGCGCCAACGAATCTGTGTTCCTGACCGTTCCGCAGCCTTGCTGGGATGCCTTGAAGTATGGCAGCTCGAGCAACGGCTACCTCGATCTGTTCACTGCTCCCTCGCCTTACACGGCGCAGTGGAAGTACACCGATGCACCGGACGCCGATGCCCGCACAGTACAGGTCATGTATTGGGCGGAACAGTACGCAAACGCGCAGGGCGGAAGCAGCATTGTTACAGGCTTGCTGCCCAAGGCTGCCAAGTTGGGCGACTACCTGCGGTATTCGTTCTTTGACAAGTACTTCAAGGCCATTGGCTGCATCGGCTCGAGTGCGAGTGCAACCAGTTGCCCGGCCGGCAGCGGGTACAGTTCCGCGCATTATCTGCTCGGATGGTACTTTGCATGGGGCGGCGCACTGCCAGCGGATGGAAGCTGGGCATGGCGCATTGGAGACGGTACCGCACACTTTGGCTACCAGAACCCAGTGGCGGCTTACGCGCTGTCGAAGGATACCGGCATCAGCGGCAAACTTCCCACCCAGAGCGTGACCGACTGGAGCACCAGCCTGGAGCGTATGCTTGAGCTCTATCGCTGGCTGCAATCGGATGAAGGCGCCATTGCTGGCGGCGCAACCAACAGTTGGGAAGGTTCCTACTCCCCGACGCCCACCGGCGACTCCACCTTCTACAACATGGCTTACGATTGGGAGCCTGTCTATCACAACCCGCCGAGCAACCAGTGGTTCGGTATGCAGGTCTGGTCCATGGAGCGTCTGGCTGAGTACTACTACATCACCGGCGATTCCAAGGCCGCAATCGTCCTGAACAGTTGGATCCCCTGGGTGGAGAAGGTCACCACGGTCAACTCCAACGGAACCTTCACGCTGCCCGGTTCGCTCTGCTGGGACAACTCCCCCGGCCAGGGCGATACGACCAATCCCTGGAACGACTCGACCTGCGGCCTGGTCGCATCGAGCACCACGAACAAGCCATCCACCAACTGGAACGCCACCACGCAAGACTGGACTACCGTTCCACTTAACCCGAACCTTCACGTCAGGGTCACGGGCACTTCAACGGACATCGGCGAAGCCGGCTCACTGGCCAAGACTCTGTCCTACTACAGCGCAGCAGTGGGTAAGTGGGGTACAAGTGGCACGCCCGATGCAACCTCCGAGGCGTTGGCCAAGAGCCTGTTGACCGGCATCTGGACCAACTACCGCGATTCGATCGGAATCTCGGTCTCTGAGACACGCGGCGACTACTGCACCAGCACCACCAGCAGCAGCACCAACGGCAGCACCTCTCTCAATGGCGGCTTCGGCGCTACGGTGTACATTCCTTCCGCTTGGGTTCCGGGCACCATGCCGGCCGGCGAAGACGTCACTGTCAGCCCGCAGCCTACATTCCTGGGCCTGCGTCCCAAGTACAAGGAAGACCCAAGCTACGCGCTACTTCAGGCGGGTTGCTCGGGAACGGCAGCGGGTCCAACCTTCAACTATCACCGTTTCTGGGCTCAAGTGGATATGGCGTCGGCGTATTTCGTCTTCGCCAATCTCTTCCCCGGCAACTAACGAACCACTCTCAACCAAGGGCGCTGCCAGTCATGGCAGCGCCCTTGCAGCAAGTCTCCTGGAGCGGGCATTCGGCAGACAGATAGTGCTAGTGCCACTGCCCGCGCCGTCTACTCACTGTTGCTCCTGAACGACCCAAGGGGAACGATCTTTCCAACCCTGTAACTCGCTTTACTCATCCGAGTCAATCAGCGGGTTAGAAGCGATAGGATGAAGACCGTGGTTTCGTGCATAACTTCTTGATGAGAAGTCAATGCTACGAAACCACGGTCTTTGTTTTTGCGGGTAAGACTGACGAAAG
>CAYTJN010000153.1:0-9571 GCA_964438125.1 uncultured Occallatibacter sp. | reverse complement strand
CTTTTCTCCACCGCGATGGCAGCGACGCGTTCGAGCAGCGCTTTGCCGATCCCCAGGCCGCGAAACTCAGGCTCGACAAAGATGTCTTCGAGATAAAGCCCCGGACGCCCCAGCCAGGTCGAATAGCTGAAGAAATAGAGGGCAAAACCCACCGCCTTGCCGTCGTGCCTGGCGATCAGGCAGGAAAAAAAAGGATTGGGGCCGAACCCATCGCGAAGAAGGTCGGCTTCGGTTGCTGTGACGGCCTGCGGTTCACGCTCGTAAGCCGCCAGAGCGCGAATGAAGGCCAGAATCCCAGGTATGTCCTCGCGAGTTGCCGGGCGAATTGTAATTGCCATAGTCTCATTCTAATGTGTGATACACGCCACAATCGCCAATCGCCGTACCGTCTACCATCGAAGGTTGAACGCGCTGTCGCAAGCGTGCCCGGAGATCTCTGACACGGGCAAAAGACGCCCTGCGGCTGAGCACAAGGAGCCCTCGGTCCGGGCGCTGCGGAACCGCGAAGCGCGCTTTGCCTGCGCTCTTGTGCTAGGCAGCCAAGGGGATTTAACTTGAGTCTTGCACTGAAGGACGGTTTTCGCGATGGTGATTTTGCGGCGGCTGCCCGGTTTCTAGAGTTCAATATTCTGTGATACGACTTTTTTTCGAGCCCGCGGGCTCTAAGGCTCGCCGCTCCCAAGGAGAAGCTGATGAAACGCACGATTACGCTTTGGCTGGGCCTGCTGGCATTCGCCCTTTTGCCCGCCCTTGCCCAGACACCCGCGCCCTCAAAGCTTGGCAAGGTTCACGGCCACGTCACTAACCCTACGGGCGCTCCGCAGGCCGGCGGTGCGGTGAGCTTGTTGGCTGTCGGTACGTCCTCAGGTCCAGGATTGAGTGCAAAGATCTCTGAAAAAGCAAACTTCCCAGTTGACGCCAACGGCGATTACTCGGGCGAAGTTGCTTCCGGCAGCTATGACATCATCTACCGTTCCCCTGGAACACCGTTAGACCAGGTTACAGACAAATTTGAGAACGTCAAGATCTTCGCGGGCCAGGATGTACTCCAGGATTTCGATATGACGCGCAAGGAGTACCTTGACACCCTTTCCGCCGACCAGAGAAAACAGTTGGAAGATCTCAAGAAGAAAAACGCCGAAGCAATTAAAACGAATGAGGTAGTGAGAATCCTCAACGCCGACCTCAAGACCTCTGTTCAGGATCTCCACGACGCCGACGGTGCTCATGCAGCGGCGCTCGCCGCGCTTGGCGCCACCGCTCCCAAAGCGGACGTCGATGCCAAAGAAGCGGAGATCAAGACCGCAAAGTATACCGAGATTGAAACCCTCATGTTGAAGGACACCGGACTCAGGCCCGCCGAGCCGGGTCTGTGGATCCAGTTGGCGCAGGCCCAGTTACTGCTCAAGAAGTATGACCTGGCAGAAGCCTCCTATAAAAAAGCCCTTGAGTTAGATGCCGCATCGAAAAAGCCTCGGCCCGATCTCGAAGGCATGGCCAATTCAGGCCTGGGCGAAGTCTATGCACGGAACGGCAAGGTTCCAGAGGCCAACGCCGCCTTTGATCAGGCGGCCAAAGTAAATCCTCCGATGGCTGAAACCTATCTGAAAAATGAAGCTGTCATCTTCTTCAACATCGGCAACGGGGAGGCGCAGATTGCGGCTGCGGACGAGGCCATCAAGGTCGATCCGACCCAGCCGGTACCCTATTACCTCAAGGGGCAAGGTCTCATCCAGAAGGCTACGATCGATCCGAAGACAGGAAAGATGATCCTGCCCGATGGCTGCGCGGAATCGTATCAGAAGTACCTCGATCTGGCCCCGACCGGCCTATACGCAGGCGAGGTAAAGGCGATTCTTACGGAGGCGACTCAGACGCACAATACCTCCGTTTCCACCCAAACCTCAAAGAAGAAGAAGTAATCCAATTCATAGTTTGCTCCACGAAGGGTGCTCGCGTATCACGTGAGTGCCCTTCGTCTTTTTGTCTCGCTCGCGGTTGGAGACGGCCAAAGCTTTTACAATCCATTCCATGAAGTCCAAGTTGCCCAGCCCCGCTCTGCCAAGTTCCGCTTTGCTTGGGTACGTTGAGGCTGCCGCTATGGTGGCTGCTCATGCCGGGCGGATTCGGATGCAGCCCAGCTTATTGCCGGGCAAGGAGCGCGTGGAGCTTAGTAGCGCTACCGGCCGCGTCCTCGCGCAGCCAATATTGGCCGATTGCGACCAGCCACCGTTTGCCCGCTCGACGCGCGATGGCTACGCCTGCCGCGCCGCGGAGGCTTCTATTCATGCGCCGTTGACCATTGCCGGCGCCTCCCGTGCCGGAGATCCACCGGCAGGGCCGCTACCCCCAGAGGCAGCGTGGGAGATCATGACAGGCGCCGTGATTCCTTCGGGGGCCGACGCGGTCATGATGTTTGAGCACGTCGAGACAATCGGCAAAAGAGGCGCCCGAAAAGTCCGCCTGCTTGCCACGCGCATCCTGAAGACGGGAGAAAATATTGTCGCGCAAGGGGCACAGGGCCGCGCGGGAGACGAGTTGCTTCCCTCCGGAACCATGCTCACCCCTGGGCAAATCGCCCTGGGGGCTGCTTGCGGCTACGCGTCACTCAGTGTGTTTCTTCGGCCCCGCGTGGCGATCCTTTCAACAGGAGACGAACTTGTACCGGTTGCGTCCTCGCCTGCTCCAGGTCAGATTCGCAACTCCAACGCCCCCATGCTGGCTGCAATGGTCGCACGGGCTGGTGGCGAGCCATGGGTATTACCGACCGCAGCCGACAACTCCCAGGCCCTCGACGACGCGCTGGCCCAAGCTACCGATGCCGACCTTCTGCTCATCTCCGGCGGCGTTTCTGCGGGAAAATTTGATCTTGTCGAGTCAGCGCTG
This sequence comes from uncultured Occallatibacter sp., assembly GCA_964438125.1. Classification (GTDB taxonomy): domain Bacteria; phylum Acidobacteriota; class Terriglobia; order Terriglobales; family Acidobacteriaceae; genus Telmatobacter. The sequence continues at coordinate 6,685 of CAYTJN010000153.1, read as the reverse complement.
AGCCGCCTGGGAGCCCGCTTTCATTTCACCGGCGTCAAAATCCAGCCCGGCAAGCCGACTGTCTTTGGAGAACTGCGCCCCGGCAAGAAGGCGGGCGCGCTCTCGAAGACCTTGCCCTTCTTCGGACTTCCCGGCAATCCTATCGCCTCAGCTGTTACTTTTTTGCTCTTCGCGGCTCCCGTATTGGCTGCGCTGGCGGGCAATCGTGAGTCGTATCCACGCTTCGCCCTTGCGCGGCTGGCTCCGCCTGTCGACCGAAACGTCAAGCCGGGCCTGACGCGTTTTTTGCCGGCCTTTTGCGACTTCGGCGCGACAGCCGGAGAGCCGCCGCAAGTTGCGTTCGTTCCTTGGCACGGCTCCGGCGATCTAACGGCCCTTGCCCACTCCAATTGTTTTTGCGTAGTGCCGGAAGACGCCAAGAGTCTCAAACCTGGATCTCTGGTCCGCATTCTTTTGCCCTGAGGACACCCATGCCGAAACCCTCGCATCCTCAACTCTCGCATTACGACGAAACCGGTCAAGCCACCATGGTCGACGTCAGCGCGAAGCTGCCTACGCGCCGCAGTGCAACGGCCTCAGCATTCGTCGAACTTTCGGCCGCCGTCCTGTCGGCACTGCCGGACAACCCCAAGGGCAATCCGCTCGAAGTGGCTCGCTTTGCAGGTATCCAGGCGGCCAAGCGGACCGCCGAACTGATCCCGATGTGTCATCCTCTTTCGCTAACGCACATCGACGTGCAGGCGGAGATTGTCGATGGCGGCGTGCGTATCGAGGCCACAGCCGCCACGGTCGGTCCCACCGGGGTAGAGATGGAAGCGTTGACCGCCGCCGGGGTTGCCGCGCTCACCATCTACGACATGACCAAGGCCCTTGATAAGTCCATCGTCATCCGCAATGTCCAACTCGAAGCGAAATCCGGCGGCAAGAGCGGCGACTTCTTGAGAGCCAGCGACCCGGCTTGATCAGACCTTTGTTACGGATGTACTTCAGGCTTTTCCCCCGCCGGCGGCATCGCGCCTTGCGGTGGTCTTGGTCCATGATGCTCCTCCTCGGGCGCGACAAACGGCTCCGGGCTCAGGCGACCGCGATGGCAGGTGCCGCAAGTGACCGGCGCGCCGGAGCTATCGACCATCGAGACGTAATTCTCGTTGATGTCCTGGACCATCTTGTACATCAGCCGCGCGGTTGACTTCTCCGGCTTTGAATCGTCGGCGAAGTTGAGCCGCGGCCGGCCATTGGGGCCGATATTCTTGGGATCGGCTGCGTGGCAGGTGTTGCAATGCGCGCCCAGGGCAGCCTCCCAACCTTCCATCAACTCGTGCACCTGATCGCCGGTTAGAGTCTTGGGCAAAACCTTGAGATTGGTTGGGGCCGGTTGCGGATGGTCGTGGTCGTGGTCCTCGTGCGGCGGACGGTCGGCAGCCGGTGATTGCGTTGGAGCGGTTTGCGGCGCCTGGGCGAATGAGGCAGTAGTAAAGACCGCCGCGAAAAGCAGAGCATTTATAGCGCGGAAAGGGAATGGGGAAGAGGTCTTCAAGCGGACGTATCCTCGGCTATTCAAAGTCACTTACTTCATGGACGGAATTCTACCGGAGCCGGATGCATTTTCCCGTTAAATTCTTGGGCCCTGAGACGCAATGGTGCCCCGGTAGTACGAATCGCAACGGCCAATCCACGGCTACATGAACCCCGATGCGCGGGGTGGCCATCACTTCAGCAACTTGGAAACCGTCCTCTCGCACCTGAAGAGGCGAATCGGAGTCAAGCAGATCGAGACCGTTATGGGACGGGCGGGTGAGCCCCAAAGCCAGGCAAAGCCGGCTCGGTCCTGAGGTCAGCATCCTGGGCGTAACGCCGAGCGCCAGGCCGCGATTCCACGCCATGCTCTCTACCCCGGCCAGGGGCTCCAGCGCTCGCAGCAGGATGCAGCCGGCGCTACCCTCGGTCTCACAACTTATGTTCATGCAAAAGTAGCGCCCATAGATCGAATACACGTACGCGTAACCGGCAGGACCAAAGAGAACGGAGTTCCGAGGCGTCGTTCCACGATAGGAATGCGAAGCCGGATCGGGGGTCCGGTGGTGTGGGCCAAGGTATGCCTCAACCTCCACGATTCTCCCAGCCATCAGCCCGCCGGGAGAGGCATGCGCCAAGACTTTTCCGAGCAATCGAGGAGCCACCTGCTCCGGCGGCGCCTCGAAAAAAGCGCGCGTCAGCAATCGGCCAAGCGGCGGCCCCGGATCTCGATCTTGAGACCGGGGGCTCATGGCTACTTGTGAGCCATCTTCCATTCATTCAGCAGAGCCAGCACGGCTTCAGCGTGGCCGGCGGGCGTAACTTTGGGGAAGATATGCAGCAGGGTCTGGTCCGGGCCGATCAGGAAGGTTGTCCGCTCGATGCCCCACACCTTTTTGCCGTACATGTTCTTTTCCTTCAACACGCCAAACTGATTGCATACTTTCTCGTCTACATCAGCAAGGAGTGTGTAGGGGAGGTTATATTTGGCGCGAAATTTGGCCTGGTCTTTGGGCGTATCGCGGCTAATACCCAACACAACGGCACCGGCTGCCTGGAGTTTGGTGAAGGTGTCGCGGAAGCCGCAGGCCTCGATGGTGCAACCGGGAGTGTCAGCTCTGGGATAAAAAAACAGGATGACCGGTTTACCGGCATAATCGGAGAGTTTGGCAGTCTTGTCCTCGTCGGTTTGCAGGCTGAAATCGGCGACTTTCTGGTTCAGTTCCATGGGGAAGCACCTCACATTTTGATTGGAGGGCCGTTAGTGGCCATCAGCTTCGATTATTTCCGACGCAGGCGGCGAATGTCATCGCATCGCAAGGTTATTTTATCGATTAAACAAGCGGCTCTGCTTTCGGCAGCCTTAGTCGCCACGCTTCCGCTCTGCTCTCAGTATCCCGGCCAAGTAACGAAGAACAGCAAGGACTCACCCGAGTTGCGGGCCATCGCCGTCCTCGAATGGACCGGCGAAGCGGGAAAGCCCAAGGCCAGCCGCCTTGTTCCCGTCGCCGTGCTCGATCAAAGCCGAATTCTGGCTGACCAGCTTCAGGACGGCGGCGTTTACATGGCCCGACCCGAGCCGCTCGCCCTGTCCGGGGAGGTGGAGTACGAACTTCAGCAAAACGGCTCGCCGATCGGTTTATTCGACATCAAAAACTCCGGCCAGGAGCAGGGCTCGTGGGTCGGCTACGGCGCATGGAAGCCGCTTCCCGCTCCCAAGCCCAAGCCGTCGATGGATGAAGTGGCCCGCAACCGCATCGAGGACGACAGCGACCGCCCCGTATTGCATAGAAAGCACGATAGCGGTAGCTCTGCGGGGAGCGGGGACTCCAGTTCGACCGGGCCGGCTCCGGCAGCCGATCCAGACAGACCGACCCTGCACAAAAAGGACTCCGGCGATAGCTCAGGAACGGGGCCGGCCAGCAGTTCAACGACCCCCGAAGACCCAGATCGCCCGATCCTGAAAAACAACAAGAAGAAGCCGCAAGAGGTGGGCCACGTGGATTCGCTGCCCGATGTCACCGATCCTGACCGCCCTCGTCTCAAGCGCGGCATCTCGACGGGCAACGGCCTCGATGTGCTTCCGACGCTGATGGGAATGCCGGCAGAGATGGAGCAGACCATTGCCGTCTCCGACTCCAAAAATCGCCCCGAGCATCCATGGACGTATAGCTGGGCCAATCCGGACGATGAGGCCAAGATGAAGTCGGCCCTTGAAGATATGGCGCGCGCAGCCTTGGGCCTGAACCCGCCGCCGCCCGCCCCGAAAAGAGCGACGGCGCAACACCCAGCCCACAAGTCAACCAAACCGCTGCCGCCGCCCTTGCCCGCGCCTCTCGTGGATGAACGCTTCCGCGCGTTCGAGTTGGCCTATGGCGCGGGCGCAACCCTTGTGCTGACTGCGCACACGGACGGCCCAATCGCCGAACAGAAGTTCGTCACCCTGGTCGCCCAGCCGGATCTTTACGGAAACATTCTCGTACTTCTGAAGCACGTCACCGATGGCGCGCATCTCGACGAGAGCCCGCGCATGAGGCTTGTGGATGCCGTCGATGCCCTGGCCGACAATCGGGGCGAATTGCTTTTCGAGCTGCGCGGCGCGACCCAGCGCCAGTTCGCCCTTTACCGCATTCTCCGCGGCCAGGCGGAACAGCTCTTTGTCACCGCTGGCGGTGCCTTCGGTACGGAGAGCAGGGCGCAGTGAACGGGCACCTCGGGATTTGCGAGCAGAATTGCTCATTGGTGACAAGAATTTGATCAATTGATCAAAAACTGTGTCGGAATGACCCATTGTGGACTGATTTGGTCTTATACAATCACGGCATAAGGATGGGCATGCAGCCATCCTTCAAGGATCTCTCTCAAGTATGGCTTCTATCGTTACCGCACCTTCTCTTGAAATGCCCCCCGCTATTTCCCTCCCAGGATCAGCCGAGCCAGTTCCCGCAAACCTCGCAACTCCCTCTTCGACGCCGGCGCACACCGTCCCAGCACGGCTCCAGGTGAAGATGGGCCGCGCCGCCGCCGTGAGCGAAGGGATCAACTGGCTCACGATGACTGTGCTCGTTGTCTTTCATCTGGGCGCACTTGCGGCTCTTTTCTTCTTCACATGGCAGCGTTTGACGGTGATGCTGGCGCTCTATGTAGTGGCCATCAATATCGGCATCGGCATGTGCTATCACCGGCTGCTGACGCACCGCGGCTACCAGACACCCAAATGGGTTGAATACATCATGGCCATCTGCGCCACGCTTTCTCTCGAAGGCGGACCCATCTTTTGGGTCGCGACCCATCGGGTGCATCACCAGTTCAGCGATCAGCCGGGTGACCCGCACACCCCCCGGGAAGGCGGATGGTGGGCGCACACCGGCTGGCTGATCTGGGGCAACGCCTTGCACGCCCAGACCGAGGTGTTGGACCGCTATGTGCCCGACCTGGGCCGCGACCGCTTCCACGTCTGGCTCAGCAAGTTTCACTGGATTCCGCTGGTGGCGAGCGGCGGTCTGCTCTTCGGCCTTGGCTGGATCTGGGGCGGCTGGGCAAACGCCGTTGGAATGTTGCTCTGGGGAGCCTTTCTTCGTGTCACCCTCGGCCTGCACGCCACATGGCTGGTCAATTCAGCGACACACTTGTGGGGCAGCCGAAGATTTAAAACCCGCGACGACTCCCGCAATAACTTTTTTGTAGCTCTGGTCTCGGGCGGCGAAGGCTGGCACAACAACCACCACGCCAATCCAGTCTCAGCGAAGCACGGTCTCGCATGGTACGAGGTCGACCCCAACTGGTGGGGCATCTGGCTGCTCTCAAAACTCGGCCTCGCTCGCAAGATCCAAGTGGCCAAGCTTGACCGCGCAAATTCCGCTCCGGCGCCGGGAAACTAGCGGCAAGAATTATTTGCCTAGCTTGGCCCTGATCCATAGCACGGCGAAGACCGGCAGGGCCACGACGAGCACCAGCACGAAGGCTGGAAAGCCGACGTAACGATAGCTGTCGGCATAACTCACTGCGTGGTGGCCCATCAGATTCCAAGCGAGCAAGGCGAAGATGGCCAGCGCGGTCGAAGCAAAAAAGCTGAAGAACGCCGCGGCGAAGGCCAACAGCAAACTGGTAAACAGGCCGAATCCTTTCAGCGGAAAGCCGAGTATGGTTCCACCATCCGGCCGTTCGGTTTGTGCGGATCGCATCATTCTCGGGCCCTCGTAGCGTTAGAATACAAGTTCATGGCAAGCGGTGCACAAGTCGAACTCTGGCATGCAGAGAAAGTGGCCACGCAGGTGACCGTGGCCAAGGCCCCTAACGGAATTCACTATGCAATGTGGGGCGAGACGCGCATCTCGGACACGGATCTGGAGCGGCTGGTGAGCGCCGTTCCGGCCACGCTCTCTGCCGCTCTCGACCATCGCGCCTATTATTTCGTGCCGCTGGCCATCGCCGACACCGACGATACTATGGTCGCGCCCGGATACTCGGTCGATCTCGGTGACCGCGCCATCTGCCACCGCAATGCCGTCTTCGGCTCGACAGAGGCGGTCTTTCTTTCGACGCGGCTTGTCGAAGACCGCTTCGGCCTGGCCTTCGAGTTTTTCATCAATGTGGCTCACAACTTTGTCGATGCCGCAGGGGTCCCAGAGAGCTTTTCGTCCCTCGTTTGGCAGCAAGCCGAGGCGCAGGTGCGGGGCGAAACAAGTCAGGACGCCTGGGAGACCCGACGCCGCGCCCAGGATATACGGATTCCTGAGATTCGCAATCAGGATGGTGAAGTCCGTTCAGCCCAGAAGCCAATCGATGAGCGTGCGCGCAGCGCTTTCTTCGAGGCAGCTTTCGCCGATGCCCTGGCCATTTACATGTTGTCGATGGCTGTGGACTTTGACTACCACGATCTGCGTGAGCGCGATTATCCGCTCCTGGCCGCCCCAGCCCTGGCCGAGCGCCTGCGTCAGGTCGCCGGCCTCTTCCCGGCTAATCAAGGTTACGAGTTCCAGGTGCTTTACAGGCGCAAGGGATAAAGGACGAAGACCGGCCTACGACGGTCGCCTTTGAGCTTACTTACACGTCGTTTGCGCGGTATGCCACGCGCCCCTCGCTGATTGTCCAGCGGACTTTGCCCAGCATCGCCCAGCCGTCGAAGGGAGTGTTTCTCGACTTCGACTTGCCTTCGCGGGCGTTGTAG
>CAYTJN010000152.1:0-9600 GCA_964438125.1 uncultured Occallatibacter sp. | reverse complement strand
CGTTTTGTCATGGCAACAGTGTAATTCGCTCAGCGGCGTAACCGACCCATAATTACCAACGGTTCTGTGATCGTAATGAAGCATTATTTCCGTTTCATGGTTAGAATTTACTCATGGATGACCCATTCGATTCCGTAACACAGGTTCTCACCGACGTGATCCTTCCCAACCTTCAGAGCGTGCGGCAGAGCCAGGTGGAGCAGATTGCTGCCAATGACAGGCTGGAGCATGCCATCGAGGAACTGGGCATGCATCTCGAGTCGCAATTCGCTCACCTGTCGGCGCAGCTTACGGCCTGTCGCGCCGAATTGGCGGCAACGCAGGCGGCCTTCCAGGCGATGCAATTGCAGAACGGGTCACTCACGCCGGACCGCGCCCCATTGGTTCACTGATCTGAGCGCAAAGCTTGCGTTGCGCCTTATCGAAGAGCGGTTGCGCCTGCAATAATCCTTCGATATGCGAACCGTACTCACCGCGGAGCGGCTATGGGATGGTGCCGGGCTGCTCAACCTGCCTGTGGTGCTGATCGAAGACGGACTAATTTCCTCAATCTCCACGCGTGCCGGCGGCGATCTTCCCAACGCGCGCGTGTTCGACTTTCCCGGTGCGACTCTTGCGCCCGCTTTTTTCGACGTTCACTTTCACGGCGCGAAAGGCCACGACGTAATGGAGGCCACGCCCACGGCGCTCGCCGCCATCGGCGGCTTTCTGGCGCAACATGGCACGGGCAGTTTCCTCGCTACTACGGTCACAGCGCCGCTCGATGCGACTCTGCTGTCACTCAACGGGCTGGTCAAGCTCGTCGCGAAGCCTGCCGAGGGCCACGCGCAACTCGCCGGCATTCATCTCGAAGGTCCATTTCTCTCCCATGTCAAGCGCGGCGTGCAGCCTGCGGAGCATCTGCTTGAGCCCGACATCGCCACCTTTGACAGGCTCTTTGAGGCAGCCGAAGGCCATATCCGGCTAATGACGTTGGCGCCTGAGCTTCCCGGTGCCATCGAACTAATTGCTCACGCCACCGCGCGCGGCGTTCGCGTCTCGTTGGGACACTCAAACGCAACCGCAGCCGAGACTCGCGCCGCGATAGCCGCTGGAGCAGTCAGTGCGACGCATACCTTCAATGCCATGCGGCCTCTCGACTCTCGCGAGCCGGGAATACTCGGGACCGTACTGACCGACGACGCCCTTTACGCCGAACTGATCTGTGACGGCATCCACGTTGCTCCGGAAATGGTGAAACTCTGGTGGCGCTCGAAAGGGCCGGACCGCGCGATCCTGGTGACCGACGCGATGAGCGCCGCTGGGATGCCCGATGGCACCTACCAGTTAGGTGGATTTTCGGTCGATGTAGCAAACGGAAGAGCGATGGCGCGCGGCGTTCTGGCAGGCAGCGTACTGACGCTCGATCGTGCGTTTGAAAACTTGATTGACTTTACGGGAGCGCCGCTTGAGCAGGCGTTGCGGCTTCTCACTGTCAATCCGGCGCTGCTGACTGGAATTGGCAGACTGGCCGGTTCGGTCGAGGTTGGCCAGGCCGCGAATCTTGTGGCCGTCGATCGGAAAGCGAAGCTAGTTGGCTCGTTTGTGAATGGAAAAGCCACCTTTTTTGCGGAAAAAGCAGCGAAAAACACGCCAATTTGAGGCCTTCAGGAGCGTGAAAACGCGGCATTTATGCACAATACTAGTTGCTTTTTTGTAAGCAATAATGTGCTATATACCGGGCCGGTCCACCGACTTGAGGGTTATTCCGCCCGCGGAAGCAGACGAATAGATCGTTATGGAACCTGTTTGTTTTGCCGGGTTTGAGAAGTTGCCGAGCAACCTTCCGGAATGAAAACGAAGTTCCCTATTGATCGAATTTGACATGTCATGGAGTTCGGGATTTATATTCTTGTCGCAGCGTAAAGAAGATTGAAGATTACTGCAACTGCATGGCCCAGCAGACCGCCAGACGCACGCAGTCAACCAGCAGAAAATAATTCCAGGAGTTCCCCATGTTTCGTTCAGCTAAAAACTGCAATCCAGTGACGCTCTTGAAGCGAGTCGCCGCATTTTCATGCGCGATTCCTCTTCTCGTGCTATTTTGCGCGGCTCAGCTTCGCGCGCAAACGGTAGCGACATATGACTTTGAAGACGGCACGGCCGACGGATGGACGTCCTTCAATGGTGCCACCACGCCGACAGCATCCACCGCGGCGGCGTTCAGCGGGACGCACAGCTTGTTGACGACAACAGGCGCAAGTGGCGCCGGCGGCCCTTCGATCTCTCTCAACACCGTCCTGCTCGCCGGCGCGAAGTACACGATCACAGGTTACGTTCAACTGACGAGCGGTGAAAGCGCGACCAGTGCCAACTTCACCATTGCGCGAACCGATCCGACTTGCACCGGCGGCACTTGCTACGACACCATCGGCACCTATCAGGTTCCGGTGTCCGACTCCGGATGGGCTCAGATCGGCGGTAGTTATACCGTAAGCGCCACAGAGACGGGACTTACACTTTACGCGCAATTGGTCGGACCCACGACCGCGCAATCATTTTATCTGGATGACGTGGTCATTACCGAGACTGCGCCGCCCCCGGGAGGCACGCCGGTCGCGACTTATACCTTCTCTGATGGTGGCCTGGATGGCTGGGCTCCCTTCGGCTCGGCGACTTTGACAAACATGGCACCCCCGCTGCCCGATCCAAATGGAGATGCCCTGAGTCTTGAGGTGACCAATCGGACCTCCGGTTTCATGGGACCGAGCCTGAATTTGCTGAGTGTGCCCAATGTGGTTGCAGGCGCCACTTATCAGGTGAGCGCCTATGTTCTGCTGGCCGCACCAGATAGCAGCAATCCGACAGCAACGATCTCATTGAAGACAGACGATTGTGCAAGTCCCAGCGGAACCTTCGGCAATATCGCAACGTCAGCAGCGTTGTCGAGCACCGCGTGGACCAAGGTGACCGGCACTTTCAGCTTCACTGACCTGCCGGGCCCGCCAACAGGGCTGACGCTCTACATCCAATCCAGCAGCGCGACAGACTCATTCTTTATCGGCGATGTGGTGATTTCTCAACTCGCACCACCGCCGCCGAACCCGAGCCAGCAGGATAACACTGGAATCACCTCCACTTTTGAAGACGGAGGCCTGGACGGCTGGACTTCGCGGACGGGCAGTTCGACGCTGACCAATTCGACCGCAGCGGCGCATAGCGGCACGCACAGCCTGCTGACGACGGGACGAGTCGCCAATTACGATGGACCTCAGATCAACGTGAGCGACAAGATGTACCCCGGCTCGGAATACAACATCAGCGTATGGGTGATGATGTTGCCGACCGACGGCTCCAGCCACATTATTAACATGAGCTTGCAGACTACACTCGATGGCACTACGAGTTTTCCGGGTGTGTCGTCTTATCCAGGTATCACCGTACCGGCGGATGGAAACTGGCACCAGATCAGCATCAATGGATATAACATGTCCAGCAGTTACGATCCGGGTGCGGCGTTTCTCTATCTGCAAACCTTCCCGGCGTCGGGCAACGACCTGGTGTCGTTCTACATCGACGACTTCCAGTTGACGTATGTTGCGCCGCCGACGATTCAAACCAATATTCCATCCATCTACAAGACCTACTCCGACTTCTTCAGGATCGGAGCGGCGGTGGATACGACCGATCTCTCAGGACCCCATGCGCAATTGCTGATGAAACACTTTGACAGCATAACGTCGGGGAACGACATGAAGTGGAGCTCGGTCGAGAGCAGCCTGGGCAGCTTCAATTTCAACAACGCCGATGCCGAGGTTGGCGAAGCAGTATGCGCCGGGATAAAGATTCGCGGCCATAATCTTGTGTGGGCAACCGGCGCGCAGACTCCCGCGTACGCATTCGGTGACGGGACTAACTCCGCTGCTAACCAGGCGTTGGTAACTTCAAACATTCAAGAGCACATCAAAAACGAGGTGCAACACTTTGGCAGCAAGGTGTATGCGTGGGATGTGGTGAACGAGCCCCTTGATCCGAGCCAACCGGATTGCCTGGCACACGGGCCGTTCTACCAGGTGCTGGGCCCGAGTTACATTGATGTGGCGTTCAATGCGGCCAAGCAATATGCGCCGGCGGGCACGAAGCTGTTTATCAATGATTACAGCACAACCGTACCCTCACGGCTGGCATGTTTGGTGACCGTGATCGGCGAGTTGCGTGCGCGGGGCGTGCCGGTGAATGCGATCGGGCATGAAACGCACAATGACATCAATTTCCCGACTCCGGCATCGATGGCCACGGCTATCGACACGGTGGCGGAGAAGTTCCCTGGGATCGATCAGCAAGTGACCGAGTTGGATATGAGCGTGTACAACGCCGGGGACGATACCTCGAATTATGGGAGCAACATCCCTCCGTCGGTGCTGGCGGAGCAAGGATGGCTCTACAAGCAGTACTTCGATGTCTTCCGCAGCGAGCGGCACAGACTCAGTTCAGTTACGTTCTGGGGTCTGGCGGACGACGATACGTGGCTGGATGGTTTCCCGGTGACGCGCACCGACTATCCGCTACCCTTCGACATGAGTTTGCAAGCTAAGCCGGCTTACTGGGGCATCGTCGATCCGACGCACTTGCCGGGCTTCGGGCTCAGTTGGTCCATCTCCAAGCGGTCGGGGCCGCGCGATGCGAGGGTTTGGACCTTGACGGCAACCAACGGAGATGTGGGACCGGCTTACGCAACCCAGATCACCGGATTCACGCTAAAGCAGGACTTCGGGCGGCGTTGTTCGCCGGTAGTGACCGCGCCGAGCAGTTTCCCGGTTGTGCTCGGCGATATTGCAACCAGTGGATCAGCGAGCGTGCAATTCACGATCGACTTCGCTGGTTGCGACCGCTTCGCTCACTTCAACTTGAGCATGCCGTGGAGTTCAGCGACCTACGACACTGGCACGTTTATCTCGGATTTTGATTTCCGCAGAGACGACGATCGCCGCAGAGACGACGATCACGATCATCGTTGAGTAGCCTGCCTGCCGGCTTCCCGGGTCCCAAATGTGGGGCCTGGGGAGCCCGGTGATCTCGAATCGAAGCCGTGAATCAATCGATTTGTAAGTTGAAACATCCCTACAGACCTTTAAGTTTGTGACTTTGGACTAGCCAGCTACTTCCGCTAATTTCTGCGCTCTCCATAGGGCGCCGTCCAGGGAGACTACTGGTTCGCGGCTTACCGGCATTTTAGGGGCGGCGGCTTCCAGGCCGGCGAAGAAGGCCTCGCGGACCAGCCTCATCTGAGACAGGACTCCACCAGTCCAGGCTACCGGCACTTCGCCGGCGAGGTTGTGTTTGCCCCGGAGCTTGGAGCGGACAAGCAAGACAAAATTCACCAGATCGGACGCGGCTTCCGCGAGAACTTCGCGGGCGACGGGATCGCCGGCCTCGGCTAGCTCATTGATGGCTGGCGCTAAAGCGGCGAAATCCGGGCCGGGAGTACTGTCGCCGACATTGACGAGAGCATCGAGGCTGGGTGTGCCCCAGATCTCGCCAACCTTTCGAAGAATCTGCGGCAGTTCAGCCTGATCAAGCATTTCATCGAAGGCGTTGAGGGCGCGGCGGATGCCGTGCAGCCCGATCCAGTAGCCGGAACCTCGGTCGCCCAACCGGGAACTCCAGCCGCCAGCGGACTCGCGGCTGCCATCGGGCGCGCGGCCAATCGTGTTGGTGCCGGTGCCGGCGATCTGTAGGATGCCGGGCCCTCCGCGGAAGGCCGCGTCGAGAGCGATGACCTCATCGCCTACGACTTCCGAGCGCTCGACGGCAAAGTCGCGCAGGACCTCCCCAATCCATTCCGACGTGCCGGGCATGGAGGCAGAGGCTACGCCGACTGAAGCGGCTTGGAGTCGGGCGACGCCGGCCTGGGCGTAAACGTCCCTGAGCAGGGCGCGGAGGTTGGCTTCGGCGGCCTCGGCCCCGACGCGAAGGCGCTTGATCGACCCATTTTCCGCATAGGCGAGGAGTTGATCGCCCGACACGATGGAAGCGCGGGTTCGGGTTCCTCCGCCGTCGATACCTAAGACGTTCATGGTCCGCTCCGTTGCAAGTGCAGCACCAGCTTATCGCAAGGAGCTACACCCGGCCGCAGTGACCAAAAGTGCATGGGAAATCTCATAATGGGCCACGGGTCGGGTTTCCACCGCAGTTCCGATCCGCTTTTTCATCGCTTCTTGACCAGTAGGAATTATCTTTGGATGACTGCTCCCGAGCGGAGGGAGTTTTTCGCGAGCGGGGGAAGAGGGGTTGGAATGGCCGAAAACGTCACCGTATCGCTGCCGCGAGCCGAATCGCGCCAGGCTGGATCGACTAAAGACAAGAGAACCGAGATGAGCGTCGAGGCGCTGGTCCAGTCCTTCCTCGATAACCTGATCTTTGTGCAGGGCCGGTCGACCGAGCGGGCCACGGTCAACGATCTCTACATGGCTCTGGCGCACACGGTTCGCGACCGGCTGGTGGAGCGATGGATTCAAACGATCAAAAATTTTCAGGCTCAAGATGTGCGGGTAGTCTGTTATTTGTCGGCGGAGTTCCTGACCGGACCGCATCTCGCCAACAACCTGATCAATCTTGGGATCTACGACGAGACCGAGCAGGCGATGCGGCAGTTGGACATCGACCTTAATGTGCTGATCGAACAGGAAGAGGAGCCAGGGCTGGGAAACGGCGGCCTGGGCCGGCTGGCATCGTGCTTTATGGATTCGCTGGCAACGCTGGATATTCCCGCCATTGGCTACGGCATCCGCTATGAGTACGGAATCTTTAACCAGCAGATTCGCGACGGTTGGCAGGTGGAATCGACCGACAAGTGGCTGCGGCTGGGCAATCCCTGGGCGCTGGAGCGGCCCGAAGATGCCTTCGAAGTGAAGATGGGCGGCCGAACGGAGAGGCACACCGACGCTAAGGGGCGCGAGACTGTGCAGTGGATCCCGCAGCGGGTGGTGCGTGGAGTTCCGCATGACACGCCCATCCTTGGCTACCGAACGAACACCGCCAACACCATGCGGTTGTGGGCTGCGCAGGCTGTGGAGAGCTTCGACTTTGAGACGTTTAATCACGGGGATTTTTTCGGTGCCGTGGCCGACAAAGTTGCGAGCGAGAATATATCGAAGATCCTTTATCCCAACGACGAGGGCGTGCAGGGCAAGCAATTGCGGCTCGCGCAGCAGTTTTTCTTCGTCTCATGCAGCTTGCAGCATATCGTCAAGATTCAGGTCGCACAGCACCGTCCGCTGACCGAACTGCACCGCAACTTTGCCATCCAGATGAACGACACACATCCCGCGATTGCCGTGGCGGAACTGATGCGGCTGCTGATGGACGAGCACGGGATGGAGTGGAACGCGGCTTGGCATGTGACTCAGGGAGCGCTCTCTTATACCAACCACACGCTGTTGCCGGAGGCGCTGGAGCAGTGGCCTCAGGATCTCTTCGGCTCATTGCTGCCAAGGCATCTGGAGATTATTGACGAGATCAACCTGCGGCATTTGGAAAACGTGCGGGCGAAGTTTCCCGGCGACGAAGATCGCGTGCGAAGGCTCTCGCTGATCAACGAAGATGGGGGGAAGTTTGTTCGCATGGCGCATCTGGCTTCGCTGGGCAGCCATGCCATCAACGGTGTGGCCGCGCTGCATACGGAACTGCTGAAGACCCATGTGCTCAAGGATTTCTATGCCCTGACGCCGGAGAAGTTCAGTAACAAGACGAACGGGGTGACGCCGCGGCGCTGGATGGTGTTGAGCAACCCGCAACTTGCGCAACTGTTGACCGCGCGGTTGGGTTCGGGCTGGATCCACGATCTCGAAAAGCTGCGCCGCCTGGAGCCGTTGGTGGACGACCTTGAGTTCCGCGAAGAGTGGAACTCCATCAAACGCGATAACAAGCAGCGGCTTTCCAACTACATTCGCGACAAGCTGGCGATTCAGACCGATCCGGAATCGATGTTTGATGTTTTAGCCAAACGGTTGCATGAGTACAAGCGGCAGCACCTGCAGGTGCTGCACATTCTCACGCTCTACAAGCGCATCCAGCGCGACCCCGAGGCAGAGATTGTCCCACGGACCTTCCTCTTTGGCGGAAAGGCCGCGCCGGGTTATCGCATGGCCAAGCTGATTATCAAGCTGATTCACTCCGTGGGCGAAGCGGTTAACTCCGATCCGTTGGTTGGGGGCAGGCTGAAGGTGGTTTTTCTTCCGAACTACAGTGTGAAATTGGGCCAGCGAGTTTATCCGGCTGCGGACTTGAGCGAGCAGATTTCGCTGGCCGGCATGGAAGCCTCGGGCACCGGCAATATGAAATTCGCCATGAACGGCGCGCTGACGATCGGCACGTTGGATGGAGCCAACATCGAGATTCGCGAAGAGGTGGGCGAAGAGAACTTCTTCCTCTTCGGGATGACTACTCCCGAAGTCGAAAAGCGCAAGCAAGAGGGCTACCATCCCCGGGCGGTCTACGAATCAAACGCGATGTTGCGTGAAGTGCTCGACTCGCTCGTGAGCGGCGAATTCTCTCATGGCGATAAAGGCCTGTTTGAGCCGCTGCTGAGTTCGCTGCTCAATAGCGACGTGTATATGCTGCTGGCAGATTACCAGTCTTACGTTGATTGCCAGGACAGTGTCAGCGCTGCCTACAAAGATCAGGAGGCGTGGACACGGATGTCGATTCTGAACGTGGCGAGGATCGGCAAGTTCTCGTCAGACCGGTCGATTCGCGATTACTCGGCGGAGATCTGGAAAACTTGGCCGGTGAAGATTCAGATGTAGCTGGCTTGGAAATCCGTTAAGGTTCGTCGCTTTCAGGTCCAGGGCCGGCGGACTCTACAGAACAGAACCAAAGCCTGAAGGGGTCTTTTTATCTTAAAAACCAGATTCGCGAGGGCCAGTTCAGGTGCGAAGCAGTTGGTAGCGAAATTGGATCTTCTCGTCGCACAGAATGGCCTTCAGCGAAAGCTGTTCCTGCGGCCCATTGACAGGAGAAGATGAGTAGGAGAAAAATGGCGGAGTCGATCCAATTGAATTTTTTGTGCAGAGTGCGGAGGGAACGTGAAAAACGCAATGAAGATGCTTGCCTTGGGAACGTTGAGTTTTCTGGGCGCGGGGTTGTTGCTGAGCGGTTGCAAGTCGGCGCCGGAGCTGTCGAAAGCCGACGCACAGGCCATGATTCAAGCAAAATACGATCAGGCTCCGGCGACGGGCGCTAATATCTCTGTAGACCAGGCGGGGCTGGCCAGGGGAATAACGGCAAAATATTGGGAGCGGACCAAGCTTTATCCCAACAAATTCTGGGCCGACTTTACGCTGACTCCTGAAGGCAAGAAGGTGCTCAAGCTGCAAAAGGGCGGCGACGTGATCGAGTGGCACCCATTGAACGCGGGGGACAAAAACTTCTCGGTTATGGTAGTGACAACCGCTACCAACCATCTTAAAGCGCAGGATTTGAGCGATCCACAGGATGACCTGGGTGGAACCAAAACCGTCTCCTATGTGGAAACCGTCCGTTTGGACGGCGTGCCGGCCGATATTAAGGTCATGTCCGACGGCGTCGGAAACAGGCTCAGCAGCAAGCACATCGCCACAT
>CAYTJN010000151.1:6626-9620 GCA_964438125.1 uncultured Occallatibacter sp. | reverse complement strand
CATGAAGATCGGTGAACGCGTGCCTATCGCCACCGGTTCCTATGGGGGCGGCGGGTTGGGCGGCGTAGGCGGCGTAGGCGGACTGGGCATCGGCGTTCAGACCCAGTTTCAGTATCAGGACGTGGGTGTGAACATCGAAATGACGCCCACCGTGCATTTTGACCGCGACGTGACTCTCAAGATCAAGATTGAAGTGTCGTCAGAGGGTGCCCCGGTCACGATCAGCGGCGTCACCGAGCCGATCTTCAATCAGCGAGTAGTAGATCAGGTCATTCGCCTGCGGGAGGGAGAGGCATCCATCCTGGGTGGCATTCAGGAAAAGAGCATCACGGAATCCTGGAGCGGCATACCGGGGTTGAGTTCGATTCCGATTCTCAGGTATCTTTTCGGCTCGAAGGACCATACCGTCAACGACGACGACCTGGTCTTTCTGATCGTGCCTCACGTCGTACGCTCGCAGTCCCTCGATGCGTTAAATCTGCGCCCGATAGATACCGGTGTCGGGCAGTCAGTCGACATTCGCCACGTTCCGAGCGACGGTCCGGGGTCAAATGCGCCCTCAAATCAGGCGCCTCCGGTACGCCAACCGGCTGCTCCTCGCTCCAGCGTGGGCACGGTGCCTGGTGGCAGCGCGGCGGCAGCAGCACCGACAGCCATTGCCCAGATGCGCCAGGCGGCAGAGATGAATGGAAACTCAGCTGCGACGGCTCTTCCAGCGCCGGCAGCCAACCTTGCACCGGCGCCTCCCATGGCAGCGCCTGGGCCTGCGCCAAGCCCCGTGCCCGGCCAACCGACCGCCCAGACAGCCTCGGTGCGAAATCAGAGTGTGAGCCTGATCCTCAATCCACCCTCCGGTCCAATGGCTGTAGGCGCGACATTCCAGGTTCCGGTTGTGCTGACCGGCGGCATGGATATTGCGTCAGTACCCTTCAGAATTCAGTACGATTCATCGAAGCTCTCGCTTTTGAACGTGGTGGAAGGAGACTTCCTGGGGCAGGATGGAAAGGTGCCGACGCTGATTCATCAGGACGATCCGGAAAAGAGCATGATCACGGTCAACAACGTTCGTCCGCCGGGAGCTCCGGGGTTGAGCGGAGCGGGTGTCGTCTGCGTCCTTAGTTTCCAGACCAAGGCTGTGGGTGACAGCGCCATCGCCATTGCCGGATCGGGAGTTACGACGAGCGCGATGCAGCCGGTGGCGGCCAAGGGCAACAAGATCACCGTTCAGGTGCGGTAGATCTCCCTGACGAGGCCCAAATCGATGAAGGTGGATCAGCCAATTCGAATCGTGCGCTCGGGTGAGCGCGGGCTTACGCTGGTCGAGTTGATTGTGACCACGGCCATCTTGTCGATACTTGCCGCCGCGGCCTTTCCGGTTGCGCGCTTTGAGGTGAAGCGGCAAAACGAGCGGCAGCTCCGGTATGACTTGTGGATGATGCGCGACGCCATCGACAAGTACAAGGATGCGGCCGACCGGAATGCGTTTCAGACCAAGCTGGAGAGCCAGAATTACCCTCCCGATCTTGAGACGCTGGTGAATGGCGTGGAGGTGCAGACCAAGAAGGTGAAGTTTTTACGGAAGATTCCGATTGACCCGATGACCGGCACCGCCGAATGGGGGCTGCGCTCGATGCAGGACGATCCTACTTCGCAGTCCTTCGGCGGGCAGAGCGTCTTCGATGTGTATTCAAAGTCCACGGGCACGGCTCTGGACGGAACCAAGTATTCTGACTGGTAATGGCGGGCGCGAGCGGACTGAGCAAGGCCGACAAAATTAATCACCGCAACTAAGAACTGCGAGAGGGACCCGTGAGCAGCAGACGTAAACAAAACGGCTTTACGCTGATGGAACTGATGATCGTGATGGCCATCATCGGCGTGCTCACGGTGGTGGCCGTGCCCAGCTTCGTTGGCGCGATGCGGCAGGCCAGAGAAGCAGCGCTCAAGGAAGACCTGCACGTGATGCGCGCGGCTATCGACTCCTATACGATGGACAAGCAGAAGGCGCCTCAGTCGCTTGACGATCTGCTCACAGACGGCTACCTGAGAGCCATTCCAGAAGACCCATTCACACACGCCAAGGATACTTGGGTAACCGATACGGGCGACACGCTGCGGTCGGTGGACCAGAGCGACCCCGGCATCGAGGACGTCCACTCCGGCTCGCAGGAGACAGGCTCGGACGGTCAACCCTATTCCACCTGGTAGGCGAAAACGATCGCACCGATCGCAGTCGCACACAGTTGCAGAGGTAAAGATGCTTCGACGGACGTATCGAGGACTTACCCTTTTGTTCGCCATGGCCGCCCTTTGCGGTAGCTTGCTTGCGCAATCGGAAAAGACCATCTCCATTCGCATATTGGACAGTAAAACCGGACAACCTGTGGAGGCCTCGGGTTTCCAGGTTCGCGTCGATCACGAACAAGCGATCCATGTGAATTGGGTGGAGCAAAATGAGGACGGCACCAATAAGCTGGCCGTGCCCGCGGGTGCGTCTCTGCTCTCGATACGGGGAACTTACGATGATTCGACCCAGGTCTATGTCAATTGCGACGCCATCGACGGGAAAGCGAAGCCCGTCGACCGGTGGTACGAGGTCTCCGAGATTCTGATCTCGGGCGTTGTCGCTCCCAATCACTGCGGAAAGGCCAGCGACGCCGCCAAAGTGAAGCCGCCCGTAGCCAAACCCGGCGAGTTTGTTTTTCTGGTCAGACGGATGACGACTGTAGAACAATGGCGGCAATAACTCAATTGTTTTCTTTTGGACAGTTGAGCTCATCTGGACGATAAGATAATTCCCAGTTGCCTGCAATTTCCTCCTTGCATTGCAGGCGCTTCCCGATCCGTGTTCTTCTTGTGAAACGGAAGAGGCTTCGCGCTCAGGAGTCGATGCTGAAGCTGGTCGACGGAGGTCTTCTGATGACCATCGATACAAAGCACCCATTCGTCGCTCAAGTTGATTTGATTTATGCAGGGCTGATGGATGCGGCGGCA
>CAYTJN010000151.1:0-6526 GCA_964438125.1 uncultured Occallatibacter sp. | reverse complement strand
CCCATTCGTCGCTCAAGTTGATTTGATTTATGCAGGGCTGATGGATGCGGCGGCATCGGCGCCCGAACTGGGACGGGAGTTGGGGTTGGGAGGCAGGCTTTTCTATGCCGGGGATCTCGAGGGTGCCGGCAGTGCGCTGGTGGTGGCGGCCAACATTGGAGGCGCCGCGACGCTCGTGGCATCGTCCGATCTCGCCTCGCAGAAGCAGGCCATTCGCGAAGGCGTCATCGACTTCCTCGTAAATTCGCTCGACGAGGCATTGCGCATTCTGAAGAACGAGATTCGAAAGGGCGATACGGTTGCAGTTTGCGTGAGCCAATCTCCGGATGAGGTTGAGAACCAGATGGCTGAGCGTGGAGTGTTGCCTGATCTGCTGCCGCCTGGTGCACAGGATGCGCCCAGATTTCAGACCTTCTTTGATCAAGGGGCGCGGCAGATTGAACCCACCCAGGCGAAGGAAGACCAGGCGGTGCTGAGCTGGAATGTATCCAGCGCTCAGATTCATTGGCTGCCCCGGCTGGATGCGATCGCCACCCAATGCATTGGCAGCTCAGAGAGCGGCGATCTACGGCGAGCGCGGCGCTGGCTTCGCCTCGCTCCGCGTTATCTGGGCCGTTTGGCGCAAGGGGTGCGGCTATTGCGCTGCGACGCCTGCGCGGCACAGAGCTTTGTCGAGAGGGTGCGCGAACAGGTGGAGAGTCGGGAGATTGCCGTAGCGGTCGAGATCGAGCTGAGCAGCCATGAGGATTCGAAGGTCCACAACTTCTTCCCTCCGCAGGCGCATGAATTAGCGCAACGTTCTAAGGCTGCGGGCCGACAGCAGCATCGATCCGGGCCCACAATTCCTTGATGCCATAGCCGGTCTTGGCCGAGATCGCTAACACTTCATTCAGTTCCAGGCCCTCTTTAAGCGCCAGCAGGCTGCGGGTTCGTTCGTTGCCGCTCAGGCGGTCGATCTTGGTGGCCACAACGGCAAATTCGCGGCCAGCGGCGCGCAGCCAGTCAATCAACTGGCGGTCGCTCTCTTGCGGCGGCACATTCGAGTCCACCAGACAGATGCACAGCTTGAGCGTGGACCGGATCGCCAGGTAAGGCTCGATGAAGGCCGGCCAACCGGACGAGATTGACTTTGAAATTTTGGCGTAGCCGTAGCCCGGCAGATCGGCGAAAACTATTCTAGGTCGCTGGCTGGCGTCGAGAAGGGCAAAGAAGTTGATGGCCCGCGTGCGCCCCGGCGTCGAGGAGACCTTGGCTGCCTTGTCGCCGGTGAGCGTGTTCAGCAGGCTCGATTTGCCCACGTTTGAGCGGCCCAGAAAGGCGATCTCTGGAACGTCGGGAGAAGGGAACTGCTCCGCAGAGAGGGCTGAAAGCAAAAACTGTGTTGTATAGCGCATAGGTGGGCAAAGAAGATCGGTGGGACGAAGGGCTCTGAGCACGGCGCTCAGGTCTCGCTTTGGAGACCTGAGCGTCCGACTAAGTCCCTTCTCTGAGGATACAGGACGGGGTGAATGCCTGACTCAGTTGGTGGTGAAACTGAGCGTCGCCGAATTCGCCGTGCCTGCCGCGGTGGTTACGGCCACTCGATAGGAGTAGGTGGTTTTCGACTTCAAGCCGGAGAGTTTGGCGCTTGCAGCGACGGCCTTTGCTGAGGCGCCCAATCGAATTGGAGCTGTGCTGGCACTCATGGCTGTGACCTTTGTTCCGTACTGAAAGACATATGTGCCGCTCAATCCGGAGGTGTTTACCGTCCCGTTCAATGTTGCCGCGGATGCGCTGATCGGCATGGCCCGCGCCGCCTGCGCAATCGGCAAGGGAGTGATCGTGTAAGCGGCGGAAGCGACAGCGCTGAGCGAGTTAGGCCTGGCTGCGGCAATCGCGCGAATGGTTTGGCTTCTCGATACTGGAATAGCGCTCAAGTAATGCGTGGAATTGCAGGTGGGCGTCGTTCCATCGGTCGTGTAGTAGATCATCGCCTCTGGCGTCGCATCGGAGATGGTGACCGATTGCGGGGAGTTATACGTTCCCGCACTTACAGAGAAAACCGGCGTTGCGGCAGGAGGCTTGTTGATGATGTAAGTGGACGAAGCGGTCGCGCTGTTGGTGTAGCCGGCGGCCACTGCGATTGCTTTGACGGTCGTATTGACAGAGACCGCGATTTGTCCGGTGTATTGCGACGAACTTACAGTCGGCGTGCTGCCATTGAAGGTGTAATAGATCGTTGCCCCCGGGGTTGCGTCGGAGATGAAGACGGCTTGCGGCGCGGTGTAGGTCCCCGCGCTCAGCGAGAAGACCGGTGTGGCCGCTACAGGCAAACTGATCGTATACGTGACGGAAGCCGCTGCACTGTTGCTGAAACCCGTTGCCACCGCTATTGCCTGGATGGTTTCAGTTGCGGAGACTGAGATAGTCCCCGTGTATTGAGTCGAACTGGTCGTCGGCGGGGCGCCATCGGTGGTGTAGTAGATTGTGGCTCCCGGAGTTATATCGGAGAGAGTGACCAGTTGCGGAGGGTTATACGTTCCCGCGCTCAAAGAGAAGACGGGCATTGCAGCTGCGGGCAGATTGATGGTGTAAGTGGCTGCCGCCGTGGCGCTGTTGGTGTAGCCCGCAGCCACAGCAATCGCCTGAATGGTTTCGCATGCCGAGACCGCGATCACGCCGGTGTATTGCGACGAACCAGTGGTCGGCGGAGTGCCATTGGTGGTGTAATAAATTGTTGCCCCTGGGGTCGAATCGGAGATGGTCACGTTCTGTGCCGAGTTATAGGTTCCGGCCGCGAGGCTGAAGACGGGAGTGGCGGAGGTGGAAGCGCCGTAACTGTAGATGGCAGAAGCAACCGCGCTGGGCGCTGAATAACCCGTGGCCGTTGCGATGGCCTTCACCGTCTCCGGCGGAGCGACAGAGATCGGGCTGGAGATGGAAAAGACCATGGAGCTGGTCGTCGGCGTGCTTCCGTCCGTGGTGTAGTAGATCGTCGCCGACGGAGAGGTCGCTGAACTCAGGGTCACCGGCTGTGTGGTTGTATAAAGGCCGGCCGGGGGAGTGAAGACCGGCGGAACGACCACTGAGCCTGGGACTGTGATCGTGATGGGTGCGCTCGTCGTCCGGCCGAAAGCGTTGGTCGAGTTTAGCTTGAAGATCTGGGTTGCCGTGGGATTGACCGTGACGCTGCCGCTGGCCGCCGGAACCGGGCCAATCACGTCGATGTAATCGTAAGAGTCGCCGCTTACGTTGTAACTGAAGGTGACGGGAGATCCTGAAGTTATGTTGGAAGAGGACGCCGTGAAACTGTTGATCGTTGGTGCGGCTCCGGCGGGTGCTGTCTCAGAGTCGTAGCCAGGAAACTCCGGAGCCGACTGCACCACCTCGAAGTTGGACGAAGCGATGGACTTCAGATTGTCCAGATCGTTATCGTCGAAGCGTGGATCGGATACGCCTTGAAAGAAGAAGTAACCGCCATTGTCGGCGAGGATCATTCCATACTGCTGCATGGCAGTCAAGATGATCTGATTGACGGGCGAGAAGCCGGAGATGTCGAAGCTCGCCTTCAACCGTATCCGCATTCCCATCACGTTCATCGAACCCCATAGGTTCCCCGCCGCGTGAGAGGCCGGATAGACGAAGTATCCGCCATTGTTATCGTCCTTGGTTTGTTGCATGGTGAAGCGGATGGCATGATGAATCGCCCCGGAGGCGATTTCGTCGTAGCGCACGAGCCCAGGGAAGATCGGCAAGCCGGCAGCATCCGCAGAGGTCCAACTCCAGGGCCGCGATTCATAGTTGCTCATGTCCCAAATTGTCTCGCTTGATGCATTCCACTGCCCGTTACAGCGATTGGTGTTGAA
Organism: uncultured Occallatibacter sp.; assembly: GCA_964438125.1. Taxonomy (GTDB): domain Bacteria; phylum Acidobacteriota; class Terriglobia; order Terriglobales; family Acidobacteriaceae; genus Telmatobacter. The sequence goes on along the minus strand of CAYTJN010000151.1, from coordinate 2,681 downwards.
GGTCTCGTAGAGTACGCATTTGGCGCGGTCGAGCACCAGCACATGAGCATCGCCTGTGTAAGTGTCTGGCCAGCCGGAGCAGTCAGCCGGAGAGCCCTCGATGGGAGCGGTGACTGGGTAAGGGGCTGCCACCACATCGCTCTGGTCCGCGTAGTCGATCACATCGATCGGCACTGTCGGAGTGATCGTCGAATCCACGACGACATAGGGAATCCCATACATGCTTTCAGAGCCAAAGTCGGGATGTAGGTGGAAGCCGGCAAACCCGGACGCGCTGGTCATCGCCGCTGAATTTGGGTCAACCGGAGCCGAGGAAATATTTGTATTCCAGACGTTGCTCGATGGGAAGGGAACAAATCCATTCAGGCTGGCATTTGCGCCCAGGGAGATGCCGGAACAGCTTTGAGAGGAAGCAACGCCGGCTGCGCACAGAATCAGCAGCGTGACGGCTGCCTTGACCGCTTGGTTGGCAGCACCGGCGTTGCTTGCTGCGCGCGAGGAGTCGAATTGGACGTCGCCAAGGTTGAGGGCTTTCGCAAGCAGAGGAGTTTTAATCGCTTGGTGCAGAAGGTGTGCAATTACCATGAGTCTCCTACCAGCCTGATTGAATACCGGCTACACAGGTATCAACGGCTATTCGTTCGTATGAAACACGGATTTTGCACCATCATTGGTTACTAAAGTATTCGCCGCTTGAAGTTGAAATCCCCGCGCCGTTGCTGATTAAACTCCACAGATCTCGCCGCTACAAGTTACTAAGGTTTCATCTTTCCTTTGGGGTATGGAGCCCATGGGCGAGCTTGTTAGTACTGTCGTGCGCGGCCCGTTCATGGCGCGGAATGCCGCACGGACTATTTGGCGAGCGAGGAGGACCGTGGTTTCGGAATTGCGAGGCTTCCGATTTGAACGAAGACTTTATTGCGGCGGCGGAAGATTTGCCGAGATCTCGCTGGGCGAAACCCCCGTCAGCACCTCTGTGCCTGCGGGAATCGGAGTCGGGAGCGGGCTCTCCAAAGCGAGCGCCAGCACTTCATCCATCTGATCCACAAAGTGGAGCTTGATGGAGTTCTTGATGTTGTCCGGCAACTCGGCGATGTCCTTCTCGTTGGCGCGCGGGAGGATCACTTCAAAGATGCCGGCCCTCAAGGCGGCGAGCAGCTTTTCCTTCAATCCGCCGATCGCCAGCACCTTGCCGCGCAGCGTAATTTCGCCGGTCATAGCGATGTCGCGCCGCACAGGGATCCTGGCCAGCGCACTGGCGAGCGCCGTAGCCATGGTGATCCCGGCCGAGGGGCCGTCTTTGGGGATTGCGCCTTCGGGAACGTGCAGGTGCAGGTCCATGTTGCGATAGAACTCGCGGCTCAGCCCCAGTGCTTGCGCGCGTCCGCGGATGTAACTGAGTGCAGCCTGCGCCGACTCCTGCATCACATCGCCGAGCTGGCCGGTGATGGTGAGCTTGCCCTTGCCATCAAGGACCTGCACTTCGGTGGTGAGGATGCTGCCACCTACCTCGGTCCAGGCGAGGCCGGTCACAAGGCCAACTTCGCTCTTGTCATGTACCTCGGAGTCGCGGTACTTGGCCACGCCGAGATAGTCGTGAATATTCGCAGCCGTCAGCTCTTCCTTGTGCTTTGCGCCGGACTTGACGACCTTGCGGGCCACCTTGCGGCAGACGTTGCCGAGTTCGCGCTCGAGATTCCTAACGCCGGCCTCGCGCGTGTAGTTGCGGATGATCTCGACGATTGCATCGTCTTTGAAGACGATGTTCTTTTCGCTCAGGCCGGTCTGTTCGCGCTGCTTCTTCACCAGGTACTGCCGGGCGATCTCCAGCTTCTCCTGCTCGGTGTAGCCTTGCAGGCGGAGAACTTCCATGCGGTCCTGCAAGGCCGCTGGCACAGTATGCATCACGTTCGCCGTGGCTACAAAAAGCACCTGCGAGAGGTCGTAATCCACATCGAGATAGTGGTCCTGGAAGGCGATGTTCTGCTCAGGGTCCAGCACTTCGAGCAGGGCCGACGCCGGATCGCCGCGGAAGTCTGAGGCCATTTTGTCCACTTCGTCGAGCAGAAAGACGGGGTTCTTTGTCCCGGCCCGCTTCATGTGCTGGATGATCTGGCCGGGCAGCGCGCCGATATAGGTCCGCCGGTGCCCGCGAATTTCGGCCTCGTCCCGCACGCCGCCCAGCGAGAGTCGCACAAACTTGCGGCCTGTGGCCTTCGCAATCGACATGCCGAGCGAAGTCTTGCCCACGCCCGGAGGCCCCGCAAAACACAGAATTGAACCTTTGGGATTTTTCACCAGTTGGCGGACGGCGAGGAACTCAAGAATTCGCTCTTTGATCTTCTCAAGCCCATAATGATCCGCGTTGAGCACTTTTTCAGCGAACTCGATCGAGCGCGTTTCCTTCGAGCGCTTTTTCCAGGGGACGGCCAGCAGCCAGTCGATGTAGTTACGGCTCACAGTCGACTCGGCTGACATCGGCGGCATGGCTTCGAGCTTTTTGAGCTCTTGAATAGCCTTGTCCAGCACGTCCTTGGGCATTCCGGAAGTCTCGATCTTCTTGCGCAGTTCGTCGAACTCGCTCTTCTCGCCGCGGCCCAGTTCTTTCTGGATTGCCTTGATCTTTTCGTTGAGGTAATACTCTTTTTGCGCGCGCTCCATCTGCCGCTTGACGCGCGATT
>CAYTJN010000150.1:0-9671 GCA_964438125.1 uncultured Occallatibacter sp. | reverse complement strand
TCAGCCCCAGGCGAAACTTGCCGCTGGCGGTGCGCTCCACCATCCGGTGCCTCTCGAGCACCATGAGGAAACGGTGCGCGGTGCTCTTATGCAACTGAAGCGATGAGGCCACCTGCGCCAGACCCAGTGGCGTTTCGCTTTCGCCCAGCAGATCCAGTACCGCGAATGCCCTGTCCAGGGCCTGAACTTTGTAGGTGCCTTGCGGTGCCGAATCTCGCATTGCGGACCCCCATTTCATTCAATGAATCTAATTAAGTCTCCGTAAATTGGGACGCGATGTCAAGTGTTGATATTGGATGTCCATTTGTGAGACAGAGGGGGCACGACGTGAGCCAAAATGATCCTTCTAAAGGCTTGAATGCCGACTCGGATGTCTCCTATAAAGATAATCGTAAAGTCGATGGCTTCAATCGTTACTATGCCGATAGACTGAATGAGCGGTTGTCAAAGTTTCCTCCAGAGAAAAAAGGGGTTAAATCAGCCTCCTCTGCGAAACGAAGTCGCAAACGGTAACGTGAGTGGATGTGAATTCGCGGAAACACACGATAGAAACGGGAGCAGAAACTCGGCCATGTCAGGTTTTTTTCCAACAACCGATGCCCTGAATTCGAGCACATTGTCCGTTGCGGTCATTAGCCCCAACGAACAACGTCGCAGCGCCGCGATGGGGGCTCTGGGCGGCTGCCAGCTTGGCAACATACGGGAGTTCACTTCCTACCCTGCAAATCCCAACGATGCCTACGAGATGTTGGGAAATAACTTCGATGTTGTCATCGTCGACCTTGATAGTGAGCCGGAAAGCGCCTTCGATCTGGTGGAAAGCATTTGCACCCGCAGCCTGGGAACCGCCATGGTCTTTTCGGCCGTCGAAGATCCCAACATCCTGCTTCGATCGATGCGCGCAGGCGCCCGCGAATTCCTCCGTATGCCTCTGAACCCCAATGCAATGGGTGAGGCTTTGGTTCGGGCCTCGGCCCTCCGCACAGTGGTGCGCCAACCGAAGAAGACCGACGGCAGATATCTTGTATTCCTCAGCGCCAAAGGCGGCTCCGGAGTTACGACCTTGGCCTGCAACTATGCCGTGTCGCTGGCCCAGGAATCCAGACAAAAGACATTGTTGATTGATCTGAACTTTCCCCTCGGGGATGCGGCGATCAATCTTGGCATCAAGGCGGAGTATTCGACCGTGAGCGCGCTTCAAAACTCCAGCCGGCTCGATGCGAGCTTTCTCGCGACCATGCTGGTGAAGCACGAAAGCGGACTGAGCGTGCTCGCGGCTCCCACCGAGTTGGCCACGACGCATTTCTCCGATGAGGCTGTCGACAAGTTGTTGGAGGTCGCCCGTCAGGAGTTCGATTATGTGGTCGTCGATGCCGGATCGAGGCTCGAACTCCAGCATACTCATCTCTTCGATCGGTCCGCCACCATCTACCTGGTCACGCAGATAGGCATTCCGGAGCTGCGCAACTCCAACCGCCTCATCACCAGGCTGTCCGGTGCCGCCGGTCCCAAACTCGAAATCGTCATCAACCGGTATGATCCTCGCAATATGGGAATCTCCGATGATCAAATCGCGAAAGCGCTTACAAAGCCGGCCGATTGGAAGATTCCCAACAATTACGCAGCCGTGCGCAAGATGCAGAATACGGCGACCCCGCTCACCGAGGACGACTCCGAAATTTCACGATCGATCCGGCAGATGACCCGATCCATCACCGGCCAGCCCGCTGTTCCGGAAAAAAAGAAAGGTTTCAGCCTCTTCAGGTGAGTCCAGAGACGCAGGCCACGATCGGTGAAGAGAGAGGGCGAGGGGAGCAGGAGAAATGGCGGCACAGCTAAAATCCGAAAGGTTTGGCCGGAAAAGCGAGCGCGAAGTGTATCTTGACCGCGTGGATGAGGCGATGCCGTGGGAAGAATTGCTGGCTCTGGTGGCGCCGCATGATCCAACGGCGGCAAGCGATCGGCTTCCCTCCGGGTTGCCGATCCTGCTTCGGACTTACTTCGCGCAACATTGGTTCAACCTGTCCGATTCGGCCGTGGAGGAGGCGCTCCGTGAGTCCTCCGTGCTGCGGCGATTCACAGGCATCGATCTCAATGTGGCGGCAGAACCGGACGAAATCGCCATCCGCGACTTTCGCCAGCGGCTGGAAAGCAACAATCTCGGTGGAGAAATAGTGGACCGGGCCAATCGCCATTTGGAGGCGAAAGGCATCCGCGTCTCGACCTCTCCGAAGGCCGATACAGCGATCGTCCCGTCGTCCCCTGCAACCCAAAATCCCCCGCAGGAGAGCGACCCGCGGAATCGTCGACCTGAGGCGGGCGCCCAACCCTACATCGCGGCCGATTCGCATCAGCCTCCGCAGTTGCCGCGCGGCAATCAAGAGCAGGCCGAGGCCCAGGAGTCATCGGGCCGGCGTACCCAGGCCAAGGGTGAGGTTAAGGATGCTCCTCTCTTTCTCGGCTCAGGCACCTTGTCCGTTGCGATTATCAGTCCCGATAGCCGGCGCCGGAACGCGGCCACCGATGCTCTGAGCCAATGCCACAGGGGCCCGATCCGCGAGTTCATCTCTTATCCTCCCAACCCCAAAGATGTTCCTCAGATGCTCACCCGCGACTTCGATGTTGTGGTGATTGAACTGGATAGTGACCCGGAGTGCGCCCTCGAACTGGTCAAGAACATCTCGATCAACGGCCAGTCAACCGTGATTGTCTATTCGAAGCAGACTGGGCAGGACCTATTGATTCGATCCATGCGGGCGGGTGCCAGGGAGTTTCTCACCTTGCCCTTCGCACCGGGCGCCATGGCTGAGGCTCTGAAGCGGGCTTCGGTCTTAAGTTCGGCGGTTCGGCCCGCGGCGAGGACCGACGGCAAGCTGCTCGTATTCCTCAGCGCCAAGGGCGGCTCTGGAGTGACGACCCTGGCCTGCAATTCCGCCGTATCCCTGGCCCAGGATTCCGGCCGAAGGACCCTCCTGATCGATCTCAATCTTCCCTTGGGAGATGCCGCGATCAACCTCGGAATCGATGCCAGTCACTCTGTAGTTGCCGCGCTTGAGGATTTCAAGCGGCTCGACTCAAGTTTTCTCTTCAGCTTGCTCGAAAAACATGCCTCCGGGTTATTCGTGCTTGCCGCCCCCAGTGAACTGGCGCCGACGCACGTCTCCGATGAGGCCATCGATAAACTGCTTGAGGTCGCACGCCGGGACTTCGATTTTGTGGTGGTCGACGCCGGATCGAAACTCGACCTGCAAAGCACGCGGGTCTTCGACAAATCAGCCACCATCTACCTCGTCACCCAGATCGGAATCGCCGAGCTGCGCAACTCCAATCGCCTGATTGCGCGGCTCTCCTCAATCGGAGGGCCCAAGCTTGAGGTCGTCCTGAACAGGTTCGATCCTCGTAACATGGAAATCGCCGAAGACAATATAACAAGGGCTCTCACCCGGCGTCCCGACTGGAAGATTCCCAATAACTACCCCGCCGTGCGCCGGATGCAGAACACTGCCGTCTCGCTGATGCGGGACGATTCCGAGATTTCGCAAGCCATCCGGCAGATGACCCGGTCGATCAGCGGCAAACCCGCACTGCCTGATAAGAAGAAGGGATTCAGCTTCTTCCGGTGACGGGGCGCGATCCGGCTCTGCCGCGGCCATGCCCCTTCCGTCTTCAAACCACACAAAAACCCACGCCTCGAACCGCTTGCGCTATCATTGCGTCTAAAGGGTGAGTGGCCCCTACCTCTCCAGGGCCGCCCCGGTGGTGAGCGTGTCGAGATACTTTCAGCGATTTGTCTTCGTTTTTTCCGTGGCGATCTTTGCCGCTCTAGGCTTGGGTTTTGTCCTGGGTGAGTTCGGGCTCTTCGGCGTCCATGCCGGTGGTCAACAGGACGGCGCGTACCGGCAGATGCGCGTTTACGACGACGTGCTCAAGAGAGTACAAACCGACTACGTCACTGAGCCCAATATCGATGACGTGACCACCGGTGCGCTGCACGGCCTGCTGGAGTCGCTCGACTCAGACTCCAGTTACCTCACCCCCACCGAGTACAAGCTCTATAAAGAGAGTTCGTCGACCGGATCTGCGCAGGTGGGCATGACGGTCTCCAAACGTTTTGGCTATGCCACCGTGGTCAGCGTGCTACCCGGTTCCGCCGCTGACAAAGAACATCTGACCGACGGCGACGTGATCGAGTCCATCGGCGATCAGTCCACCCGCGAAATGTCGCTGGCGGTTATCCGGCTCTTGCTCGACGGCAAGCCGGGGACTCCGTTGAATCTCTCGGTCGTGCGTCCGCGCAAACCAGACCCCGAAAAGGTGACTCTGATTCGCTCCCTGGCCTCGGTTCCGGCGCTGGGCAGGCAGGAGTACCAGGACTCATCGATCCTCTATTTGAAGCCGGGTGCGCTGACCGCCTCCCGTGTGGATGAAATGGCAGCGGCCATCAAGTCCGCCAAGGCGCGCAAGGTGCTGCTCGATCTGCGCGACTCCTCCAGCGGTGACCCGCAGCAGGGCCTGCGGCTGGCAAACTTCTTTTTGAAGCAAGGGACACTGGCCACGCTTGAGGGGCAGAAGTATCCTCGACAGATCTTTGCCGCCGATCCTGCAAAATCCCTCACCGATGCTCCACTGGCTATCCTGGTCAACCGCGGCACCGCCGGACCTGCCGAGTTGACGGCCGCCGCCATTGAGGACGACAAGCGCGGCGACGTGGTGGGCGAACGCACCTTTGGCGAGGGTTCGGTACAGAAGACCATCGAACTACCCAATGGCGCCGCACTCCTGTTGACCGTCGCCAAGTACGAATCCCCGGACGGCAAGAAAATTCAGGACGATGCCGTAATGCCCAACGTGGTCGTGGGTCAGACGCTCGATGATGAAGACGAGAATGCGGCGCCCCCCAAGGGAGACGAGCCTCTTGACAAGGCTCTCGGACTGCTGAAGGCGAAAAACGGCTGAAACCACTCCACAAAACCACAGCGGACAGACCTCAAAAGGTGCGGCACAGCCCGCACCTTTTTTTCGCATTAAGATACACGCGGGGTCAGGCGCGTCGCTGGGGTTTGCTCTTACCCTGAGTGGTACGCGACAGGCATTCGGTGCATCCCCGGCATGTGCTTGCGTGCTAGCCTTGGGCTCAGGCACTCTCTTCGCCGCACGCGAGACGGGTGCCGTTGAGGCCTGAACCCTTTTGGCTACTACCCGCACTCAGCCTCCCGAAACCCCAGGCATGGCACGGCCGCGCCGGATGCAGGTCGCGCCAGTGCCCCAGCATCGGCGGCGCAAGCTGGTCGGCAAGGTCGCCCTCGCCGCGCTGCTCGCTCTGGCTGTGGTTACGGGCTCGCTGGCCGGGCTGACCCTTGTTTACTCCGTCGATCTCCCGCAAATACACGATCTTGAACGCTATCGGCCCTCCACCACGACCGATTTATATGATCAGAAGGGCCGCATCATTGGCTCGTTTGCGCTCGAGCGCCGCGAGGTGGTCGGCTACGACGACTTTGCGCCCGTGCTGCGCCAAGCCGTGGTCTCCATTGAAGACAAGAGCTTCGAGTCGCACTGGGGCATCAACGTACTCCGCATCGCAGGAGCGCTGTGGCATGACCTGCGCAGCCACGGACGCGCTCAGGGCGCATCCACGCTCACCATGCAGTTGGCCCGCAACCTCTTCCTCTCTTCCGAACGCAGATTCGGCCGCAAGGTGCAGGAGGCTTATCTCGCCATCCAGATCGAGCGCACTTTCACCAAGCAGCAGATCTTCACCCTTTATGGCAATCAGATTTATCTGGGCAGCGGAATGTACGGCTTTGAAGCTGCCTCGCAGTACTATTTTTCCAAGCATGCCCGCGATCTCACGCTCACCGAAGCGGCTCTGCTCGCCGGACTGCCCAAGGGCCCGGCGGCTTACTCGCCGATCCTCAATCCTGAGAAGGCGCTGCGCCGGCGCAATCTTGTGCTCACCGAGATGGAGGTCGACCGGGCTATCTCGCATCGCGACGCCGAGCAGGCCCGCGGCGCTCCGCTGGGGCTGCACATCGCTCAGCCGGAGATGTCGGTCGCCCCGTGGTTTGAAGAGAGTGTGCGGCAAGAGCTTGAGAAGCGATTCGGATCGGAAGAGGTGCATGAGGCCGGCCTGAAGGTCGAAACCACCCTCGACCTCGACCTGCAAAAAACGGCCAATGTCGCCGTGCTCGATGGCCTCGCTACCTACGAGCGGCGACGAGGCTGGGTTGGACATAACTTGCCCGGACACGACCAGCCCGGCAAACTTGAAAACGTCCTCGCCGCCGGCAACACCATCGAAGACTACAAACACCCTGACTGGGCGATGAAAATGGGGCCCGGCGACTACGAGCACGCCGTGGTCACGCGTGTGCTGCCCCTGGAGATTCATGCCCGCGTGGGTTCAGCCGAGCTCGTGCTCATGCCCGAGGACTGGAAGTGGACCGGGCAGCGTTTCGCCGATGCCCTCGTCAAGCCCGGCGACGTGATCTATGTGCACCTGACCGATGCAACGGAAGGCAAATCGCTCCGCGCCACTCTCGAACAAGACTCAGGCGCGCAAGGCTCGCTGATGGTTATGGACAACACAACCGGGGACGTGCTCGCCCTGGTGGGTGGGCGAGATTATTCGCTCTCGCAGTTCAACCGGGCCATCCAGGCCGAACGGCAGACCGGCTCCAGCTTCAAGATCTACGACTACACTGCGGCAATCGAAAACGGCTCCAAGCCCGACGACATCATCATCGATGGGCCCGTCAGCTTTGGCGGCTATACTCCGCACAACTATGAAAACGACTACAAGGGCGCAATGACGCTGACCAACGCCTTCGCCGAGTCGCGCAACATTCCCGCCCTCAAGCTGGCGGCAAACGTGGGCATCCGCAAGGTGATCGAGGTAGCCCACCGCTTCGGCGTCACGTCGAACATCCCCGCCTATCTGCCAGTGGCCATTGGCGCCGTCGAAATCACGCTCCAGGAGCAGGTGGCCAGCTATTCGGTCTTTCCCAACGACGGTTTACGCGTCAAGCCACGGCTCATTCGCAAAGTGGAAAACGCAGACGGCATCCCGCTGTGGGAGGAGCCCCCCGCCGTGACCGATGTGATCGACCAGAAGACGGCACGCACCATGATGACCCTCTTGCGCGCCGTCGTCCAGCATGGCACAGGACAGGCCGCAGCCGAACTGAACCATCCGCTCGGCGGCAAGACAGGAACCACCAGCGACTACACCGACGCATGGTTCCTGGGCTTCTCGCCTTCGGTTACCTGCGGCGTCTGGGTCGGCTTTGACAGCCGCGAGTCGCTGGGCGACAAGGAGACGGGTGCCAAGGCCGCGCTGCCCATCTGGATGGCCGTCATGCGTCAGGCGATCCTGGGCAAAGACACCGAGCGATTCCTCGGCGATGCCGCGGACAGCCCACTGAAGCCTGCCGTCGGGGCGCCCTCTGGGTCTGGAACGGCCAGCCCGCCCGCCTTGCGTCAGAAGGCAAGTCTGCCAGCCAAACCCCCGGTCGCTCCAGTCTCGACCACATCGCCAACCAGACCACCGGCGCAATCCGCCGCAAAACCGTTGGTGCAGCCGGCTTCCGGAACCAAGCCCTTGATAAGGCCCACGCTGCCCCAGTCCCTCATTCCCCCCGGGCCCGCAGGCACAGTCAAACCAACGACGACGCCAACTCCCGTTCTGCCGAAACCACAAGATCAGCGGTAGGGAAGCGCCGTCCCCAAAAATGCTCGAATAGGACAGTGATTAATCGCAGATCCGGAGGGAGCAGAGCCTTTCAGCGCCCTGAAATGCAACCGATTACTGGACCTCTCATGCGTCGATAGCCGGATGCGGGCTTCTCAAAACCTGTCCGAAATCGGACACCATAAATCGGTAAGCGGCCACTCCGAGTCGCCCATCTTTCGAAATGGATAGATAAGGTGTTTATTTTCAATGTTAGAAGTCAAGTGAATTTGGCGCTTCAGGTGCTTCCATTGATAGCGTCATGGACATCGCACGCCCCGATCTATCGCTCAAGAGAAAACGCCGTCTGGTAGCGATTTCTGTCGTCTCGCTGGCTGTCTTCACCACCGCGGCCACCGCCGTCTACCGGCTCAAGCCGGCTGCTCCCACAGTCGACCGCTCGACCATTTGGACCGATACCGTCAAGCGCGGACCTATGGTCCGGCAGGTGCGAGGCTCGACCGGAACCCTGGTTCCCCGCGAGGACTCGATCGAACTCATTCCCGCGCAGACCGACGCGACTGTTGTTCGCATTCGCGTCTTGCCGGGCGCCAAAGTCACCCCGGATACGATTCTGATGGACCTGGCCGATCCCCAACTTCAGCAGGAAGTTCTCAACGCCCAGTTGGCGCTCAAAGCCGCGCAAGCCGATTACAAGAGCCTCCAGGCCACGCTCGAAAGCACCCTGATGGACAAGAAGGCCGCCGCAGCCCAGGTGAACTCCGACTACACACAAGATCAGTTGCAGGCACAGACCGACAAAGCGCTCTACGACCTGGGCGTTATCTCCGGCCTCGCCTATAACAAATCAAAGAACACCGCCGACCAGTTGACCGACCAGCACCAGTTGAGCCGTCAACAGCTTGAAGTGAACCAGAAGGCCATCGAGATTCAACTGGCATCGGCACAGACCAAGATCGATCAGGCCAGGGCGCTCCTGGATCTCTATCAAAGGCAGGCGGCGGCGCTTGAAGTCAGAGCCGGAATCTCCGGTGCGATGGCTCCGCTTGCTACTCCGCTACAGGTAGGCCAGCATGTCGTCGCCGGAACCTCAGTGGCCGAGGTGATTCAACTCGACAAGCTCAAGGCCGCTTTGCAGATCGCTGAAACCCAGGCTCGCGACATTCAGATCGGCCAGCCCGCTTCGATCGACACGCACAACGGCGTCATTCCCGGCCACGTCACCAGAATCGATCCTTCCGTAGTGAACGGAACCCGCACGGTTGACATTGACCTCGACGGGCCGCTGCCTCCGGGTGCAGTACCGCAACTCAGCGTCGATGGAACCATCGATCTGGAGCGCATGGCCGACGTGCTTTATGTAGGCAGGCCGGCATTGGGCAACGAAAATTCGACACTTAGTCTCTTCAAGTTGGACAAGGATGAAAAGGGTGGGGTGCGAGTTCCTGTCAAAGTTGGCCGGGCCTCGGTCAACAGCATTCAAGTGATCGAGGGGTTGAAAGAAGGCGACACGGTGATCCTCTCCGACATGTCGAAAGAAGACAGCGTAGACCGCATCCGGCTTGAGTAAGAACAGTGGTCAGTGATAAGTGATCAGTCGTAAGCAACGACGGCGAACTCTGATAACTGATCACTGATAACTGAAAACTGATCACTGATAACTAACCACTGACAAGGGGATGACATGGCGACGACCGACAAACTGATTGAAATTGAAGACCTCACCAAAGTTTTCTACACCGACGAAGTGGAAACACACGCGCTCTCCGGCGTTCACCTGACCATCTCGCGGGGCGAGTACCTGGCGATGTCCGGCCCCTCTGGCTGCGGCAAATCCACGCTGCTGTCGATTCTCGGCCTGCTCGATACGCCCACCGGCGGCAAATATCTGCTCAATGGCAACCCGGTTGAGAACCTCAGCTTCGGCGACCGCTCGCGCATCCGCAACCAGGAGATCGGCTTCATCTTTCAGAGCTTCAAT
>CAYTJN010000149.1:7734-9688 GCA_964438125.1 uncultured Occallatibacter sp. | reverse complement strand
AACTTCTGCCAGAGCAAACTCAGATTATCACTATCTACAACTGTAGTATTAGAGCAGCGAAGATCGCGCGGACCACTCGCTATCCCGTAAGATTGGACCAACGTTCCGTAAAGCTATCTTCCGCATCATCCTCATTGCCCCGCTGGCCGCATCGTATCTTTTGAGCCGAAGCTGGCTTCGCAATCAGAGGATGCCTGCTGCTTCATCTCGAGAAAATGGAGCCTCACCCGGCGAGCCCAGTGAACAACCGCACCGGCAACGAAGTGAGAACTCTGTGATACCCAGCCCTGAGGCAGGCCGCCAGTCGGGCCTGTTCTGTGAATCCCAGTATTTTTCCTCCTGGAACGTACCACCATTCCAATCCTGCCAGGTAGAGATGAGGAATGGGTACCCGGTTCCAGATCCACGATGCACCCCCGGGGGTCTGAACCCCGTCAATCTCGCTGGACCTTCTCAGAAATCAGAAATGGCGAACTAGTTCCATTCGGAACTGCGATTCAAGCGAGAAGATGAAGCATATTGCGTACGCATGGTACGGCGTACGGAAGCCCCGGCAGAACTCTTACCAGAATCAGGTCTGTGAGCTTGACCGCCTCGTCCCCCTGGAACTCGGTGGTGCTGACGGCTTAGGCAATATCTGGCCGCAGTGCGGACCAGATTCGGTCGCATTGAACGAACACTATTTCAAACCAAGGACCGGTTCGAAGACTACCTCGCCGATGAGGTAAAGGCCGGTCGGATCACGCTCGAAAGCGCACAGCGCGGTATCGTATCGGACTGGACTCAATATATCGAGCAAGCTGATCGGCACTGCGCGATGAAATAGCGGCACCTGCCTGAATATTTCCACCGAAGACGAACGGGCAAACTACCTGTCGGCGAAGTTTCCTGAGCCGGGAGAACCAAATCCTGAAGCAGGTGCTATTCAGCAAAGTGGGAGTGATCAAGTCGCCATGCTGGATCTGTCCTAGCAAAGTGGAATCGGTCAGCACACACTCCCTCGCGCAGGTTTTTCTGTCGTCGTGAATGGATTTGGATGATTTTCATGACGCTGGGCGACTACCCCGTACCGATTCCAAATCTTACTCGATTTCTTAGATGCTGAGAGTCTGGAACATTTGCAGTGAGAGCGGTGTTCGCGTTTTTGATTTTTCTGCATGGTTTGGAAGCCAGTGTTTCTTAGCACACCAAATCCAACAATCCTCTCGCTCGAAGCGATGGTTTTTTGTTGAGGACTTGTCTGGCGGAGCTGTGGTACTATCCCTCCGATCTCGAATCGTGGCAGATTCCGGAAGCCAACTCCCCCTTGCAGAGGAGCCAGAGTTTGCTTTGGGCCGCTGCTTATCTACTGCATAAACAGAGGTGAACCGGTCAACCTTACTTGTAGGAGAAATCCAGTCATGACTATCATGCCTCCCCCGATTCTTTTGCGGCTAAACGCCGCTGTCGCAGGTCAAATTCCCAACGATCCGCAAAAACGGACTCAACTCTCCGCCCTGTGCGCAGTTTTCTGCTCCGTGCTGTTCGCGTTTGCCACGCCCGCCCATCCGCAGGATGTTGGCGATTGGGCGTGGATGAGCGGAAGCAGTTCCCCCGGCGTCTACGATGGCCAACTCGGGGTGTATAGCACATTGGGGTCATTCGCCGCCGGAAACGTGCCCCCAAGCCGTTGGGGCGCTTCGACCTGGACCGACAACAGCGGCAATCTCTGGCTTTTTGGTGGCTATGGCATCGATGCCAACGGGTTGGAAAGCGGGCTTAACGATCTTTGGGAATTCAATCCTTCCACCAACGAATGGGCCTGGATCGGCGGCAGCATCGAGAGCGGCACGACCTCCGGCTTGCCCGGCGTGTACGGGACATTGGGGACGTTTGCCGGCGGCAACGTTCCCGGAACCCGCTACGGAGCAGTAAGTTGGACCGACCATAGCGGAAATCTCTGGCTCTTTGGTGG
>CAYTJN010000149.1:0-7724 GCA_964438125.1 uncultured Occallatibacter sp. | reverse complement strand
CTTCGATGGTGTCGGCGGCGCGGGCTGGCTCAACGACCTCTGGGAGTTCAATCCATCCACCAAGGAGTGGGCTTGGATAAGCGGAAGCGATACCGCCAGCCAGACTGGGGTGTACGGTACATTGGGAACGGCTGCCGCTTCAAACGCTCCCGGAGGCCGGGTCGGCGGTTCGACCTGGATTGATAAGAGCGGCAATTTATGGCTCTTTGGTGGTGCAGGCTACGCTGCCAATTCGCAATTGGGCTGGCTCAACGACCTGTGGGAGTTCAATCCAACCACGAAGGAATGGACGTGGGTCAGCGGAAGCAGCACCATGACCTGCTCCGGCATCAACGGCGCCGATTGCGGCCAACCAGGTGTCTACGGCACATTGGGCGCAGGGGCCGCCGGAAACGTACCTGGGAGCCGCGAGTGGTCGGCAAGTTGGATGGACTCGAGCGGCAATCTCTGGATCTTCGCTGGAGGTTTGAACACTCCGGGTCCCAACGACCTCTGGAAGTTCAGTCCTTCCTCTAAGGAATGGACCTGGATGGGGGGAAGCAGCGCGAACAACCAGTCCGGAGTCTACGGCACCTTGGGAACGCCCGCAGCCGGAGACATCCCCGGCAGCCGCATTCAGGCTTCAAGCTGGACCGACGGCAGCGGCAACTTCTGGCTCTATGGTGGCGAAGGCTACAGCGCGACCGGCATTTTTGGCGATCTCGGCGATCTTTGGAAGTTCAGTCCTTCCACCGACGAATGGACATGGATCGGTGGAAGCAACTCAAGCAACCCGTCGGCGGACTACGGACTATTGGGAACGCCCGCTGCCGGCGACAACCCTGGAGCCCGCGAGGGCGCTTCGAGTTGGCTCGATAGCAGCGGCAATCTCTGGCTCTTTGGGGGCAATGACAGCCCCAACGATCTTTGGATGTATCAGCTATCCACTGCTTCCTTACCGGCAGCGGTGACGCCAACCCTCAGCCTGGCGAGCGGGACGTACACCGCGGAGCAGTCGGTTAATATCAGCGATAAAATGGCTGGCGCAACTATCTACTACTCCACCAACGCCACCTCTGCGACGCCGGTTTGGACTCCGTATAGCAGTTCCATCACCGTCCCGTCTACGGAATCGATCGAAGCGATAGCGATGGCCAGCGGTAACTCCACCAGTGCCGCGGCAACTGCCTCTTACACCATCATCCTTCCTCCGGCAGCCACTCCGACCCTTAGTCTGGCGAGCGGGACGTATGCAACAACGCAGACGGTGGCCATCTCCGATGCGACAGCTGGGGCAACCATCTATTACACCACCAACGGGACTGCCCCCACGACAAGTTCGACCGTGTACACCGGAGCGATTGCCATATCTTCCAGCCAAACAGTCGAGGCCATCGCCGTGGCTCCGGGTTACGCGACGAGCGCCGTGGCCTCGGCAACCTACACTCTCGTGACAGTTCCCGCCTTCGTCTCACTGGCCTCTTCCGCGAATCCATCCAACGTGAGTGAGTACGTAACATTCTACGCAACGGTTACGGCGGGGGCCCTAGTCGCGATTCCACCCGGGTCGGTTCAGTTCAGCGTCAACGGCTTGGCGGCGGGTTCGCCGGTTCCGCTCAACGGTACCATTGCCCGTTATACAACCGCCGCCCTTTTTGCAGGCACCAACACCATAACTGCGACTTACATCCCCACCATCGGTTCAGGGTACACCTCCGGCACATCCACCCTGAAACAGTCCGTTGCCGGGGATTGCTCCGGTACAACTGCCACCACGCTTACCTCTTCGCTGAATCCGTCCACCGCGGGCCAATCCGTGACCCTCTCGGCAACGGTTGCGGCAACGGCTATTCCCGCCTGTGTCCTTGGCACCCCTGTTACCGGCACCGCCACTTACGCGCCATCCGGAATCTACGGAACCGTTCAGTTCACCGTGAACGGCGTAGTAGCCGGAGTGCCGGCTACAGTCAGCAGCGGCAGCGCCAATGTCTTCACCGGCGTCACCGCCACCTACACAACGAGCGCGCTGACCGCCGGTACGGATGTGATCGGAGCGGTCTTTACGGAAGGCAACGGCTACTTTGAATCCAGCACAGCCTTGGGATTGAGCCAGACCGTGACGGCGCCAACTTTCGCCGTCTCCGCGTTACCGGCCAGTCTTACAATCGCGCAGGGAGGCAAAGGAACCAGCCTTATCTCCGTAACAGGAGTTTTCGCCGGCGAATTTCCCCAGGGAGTAACGTTTGAAGTTACCAACCTGCCCAGCGGTGTTACCGCGTCCTTTGGCCCCACATCCACAACGGAAACCAGCGTGCTAACTCTGTCAGTGGGAAGCACGGCCGCAATCGGCACTTACCCGGTGACCGTCTCAGCGATCGGGAATCTATCCAGTACATTGGAGTTGCTGCTGGGGTCCACCACCATCACACTTACAGTCACCGGCGTGACGCCGCCCACCTGCGCCATCGACTATGTGATCGAACCGCAGAATACCAGTCAGTTCGGAGTGACCATCACCATCGATAACATGGGAACCACCGCCCTGACCAGTTGGACGCTGAGCTGGACCTTTGCCAACGGACAGACAATTACTCAACTCTGGAACGGCGTGGAAACCCAGATGGGAGCTAACGTGACCGTAACCAACGAGAGTTACAACGGCCGCATCCCCGCCGGCGCCAGTTACACCGGCGTGGGATTTAACGGAACCTGGAACGGAGTAACCAACGCCGTACCCACGGCATTCTTACTCAATGGAGTGGCCTGCGTGGTCAACTAGCATACCGCGGCAACAAGGGTTGAACTGGAGTTTGGACCTACTCCACTCCGTATTTGCGAACGCATGAAAACGAGCGCGGCTGATGCCGCGCTCGTTTTCTTTCAGAAATCTTAACAAATTGGAAGAATCCCCTACCCGAGTTTAAAATCAACCCCTGCAGACGCCGCATTCTCCGAGAGCCCTGGGCGGCAACTTCGGCGTGAGGAGACTTTCCGGGATCTATCTCGGGCAAGAGATTTCACATGTTTTCAGCGGGGTTGCATGCACTATTTAAAGAAATGATGTCATTGTAAGGCTGAACGCTGTTTGCAATGTTTGTTTGTATTTGTCTGTATTTGTTGGCAAACCATAGAACGCTTTCCGAATGGAAGTAAGGTGCCTCCGTTGTCACTTCCGGTTGCCTTTCTGCACCGGTTTCTCCAACTGCGAGGAAGACTAAATTGACAACATGTATATGATCCTGTGGACAGAGCCACGGGATCACATACAGATCGATGGAACGATCACGGCTGCACGAAAGGCGTTCCAGCTTCGTAGCGCGCCTTGGCGGGCAGAGCTGAGCACGTACCGCCGCAACCGGCCGGGCCGGTCTGGATTGGCTGCGACCCGGTGGGTGTTACCCACGGCCAAGAATATCCGCTGCCAGCATTGAAGAACGCAGGCTTGCTCGAAAGATAGAGAGAGTTTGGAAGCGTATGGTCTGGCGTGCCCGAATCCCAACTCACGGCGGCGTTGACGTAGTCGTAGTTGCCGTGGATGAAAATATATGATCCGCTAACTCCGGTCAAGTACGGATCTTGGCCGCCGCCGCCGCTATCGTTCCAGCCCAGCATGAACATGCGGTGGCCGCTCCAGTCCCCCTTGTAGGTCCAGCCATTCGCGGCAGTGGTCTCTCCTGCCAACCCCAACACGTTGCCTAGGAAGGCGAACCAGTAGTTGTACGCCATCGGTCCGGCGGCCCTAAAAGGTGCAGGTGGATTCTGCCAACAACCAGCCGATCCGCTTGTGCTGCATGCGTAGCCTATTCCCTCATAATCATTGACCTGTTCATTGAGCGAGGGATCAATAAACGGAGTCCGCAGGCCCGTGCCCTGGTTGCGGAAGAAAGTGATATAGACGGAATTCCCGTGAGTGTGATCGTTGTCCAGGTTATCGGCCCAATTTCCTTCAAAAAGAACGTGGTGCGGAGTGGAATAGTGGCTGGCATTCAACCCCATGTCGAGCCAGTAGTCGCCGATGCCTGACTCGGCGTCATACATCGTGTCGTCCACGTAACTGTACGAAACGACGGAGCCTGCTCCGCCCGCCCTGGCGACCATTCCTTTTCCGGCAAAGTTGGTGATGCTGTTCGTCACAAGGAGTTCGGTTGAGGCGTCGTCTATCGCTATCGGATATTCTCCTCCGCTGTTGACGGAGTCCCAGCAGTGGTGGACGTAGACGGTGTTCAACTCGCTACGGGCGGAATACGATATGTTGATTCCCCCTCCGTACCAGTCGCCCACCTCGACATTCTTGGCCCAGCAGTAGGCGCAGAAGAGGATGCTCAGACCGCCGTTAGGGGCACGCAGGAGCGAAACGTTCTCCACCCCAGCATTCTGAAGAAACGGGATTGGGTTCGTACCGATCTGGTTCCCCTCCGTCTGATAGACCTGCGCGTTGTGACCTCCGCTCTGCCGGAAGGCGACCGTAAGCGGATCGTCGAAGGTGAGGGTGCAATTGACTCCAGGACACGGGCCGGCGCCAATTGAGGTGATGAGGTGCAGTTCCGCGGTCGGTCGGTCGCAGTAGGAGTGCCAGCAGCCTACGGATGAGGCCTGATATGGGTAAGTAGAGCCAAAATCCCATCCATCGCCGTTTTGCGACTTCGACCACATGACCCGCCCTGTTGCGGGGCTGCCGGAAGAACTAAGCCAATCAGAAGCCGCCCATATTTGTCCATAACCCGTCCGTGAATTCAGAGGATCCGGAACCCACCCAGCGCCTGACGCTTCGTCAATCAAGACCCATCGGCCGACCAAGAAGTTGCTTGTACTGTGGACTTGAATTGTGGCCTGCCCCTGCGCAGCATCGGTGTCGAGTGGCGTGGCTCCGCATCCCGTTCCGAGCGGGAAACCGGGGTTGCCGCACTGGGCCCAACCCCAGTCGAAGGTGGACACGGGAGACACGGAGACCAACGGAGGCCCACCATTCGGGCAGGCACCAGCATGAGACGTATCCGTTCCGCATTTCCCGCCGGTATAGGCGAGAGCGCCATCCGACACGGAGATCGAGGTCTGGCAGTATGGCGTGGCGGAGCCGCCGCAGTTCCCCGTCCCGCGCAACACAATTCCAGTCGAAATATGAATGGGCAGGTCGGCTATTTGAACGGTGAAAGCGCCCGCTCCTAGTTGAACAACCTCGCTTGCCGGACATTGGTTGATCGCGTTCTGAATATTGGTGAAATCGTCCTGCCCACTACCCAGCGGATTGACCGTCGCGCAAACGGTCGTCCGGTCTGGAATGCCGCCAACCGAAAGCAGCCCGGCGTTTTTCCAGTTCGCATAGGCGTCGTCATAAGACGGCAGCACGCCTATGGTGGGGTCACTGCTGCTACTCGATGCGTCTACCGCGAAGCTCTGTGTGACAGGCGTAGCTGCTGCATAAGTGGCATTACCGGCCTGCGAGGCTGTAATCGAACAGGTATCCGCAATAAGGAAGGTGGCCGTCGTGCTGCTCACCGTGCAGACGCTGGTCGTGGTCGAGGCAAAAGAAACCGGCAGACCGGAGCTGGCCGTGGCCATGAGCGTCAGAGTCGTGTTCACGGTCTGCGCTTCTGGTTTGTTGAAGGTGATCGTCTGCGACTGTCCCCCGCCACTGCTAGTTGGCACAACATTCGGCGTTCCAGCGTCGAAGCGCATGCGAGCCGGCAGCGTTCCGGGAATTGGGTTGGAGGCGTTGGTGCCGTCGATCCAAGGCCATGCGCCACCGTTGAAGAAGGGAGGCGGCTGCATGGAGGCTGGGATATACAGTGAATTCGGCAATGCTGAGACGGCAGGCGCCGTTTCGTACTGCCTCGCGCAGAGATTGACATCGCTGCAGATGTTGCCGGTATTCGTCGCCGTACAGGCTGCATCGCCCGGCGCATTGCAAAGGTTATTGGTGCCCATCCAATGCGTCTTGCCGGTCACGTAATCGAAGTTGCCGTCGCGCAAAACCGAGTTGAGCGCGGTTTGTCCGCCGGCACCGGGTACGGTTGAGGATGCATCGGGTGAATTCCCGTCGCCATCTCCAATCTCCCACAGCGTTGCCGTCCAGTACTCATTTGGATCTTGACCGGGCGATGCACCACCGTTGTGGATACCGTTCCACTCGAAGAACCACGTCGCCGATGACGGTGCAGCGCCAAAAGTGGCCGGGTACGCGTATCCGATCGTCGGGTTTTGAAGGTAGTTGTTCGGATAGCCGATTACGTTGCCAATGTAGCTATGCCACCATTGATGCGCGGGGACGTTGATTCCAACCCTTCCCATCGAGTCGGCAAGTTGGACGACGGGGCCGAAACAGGTGAATGTGGAGCAATTTGCGCCGTTATCATTGTCGGTGCCAGCGCCGTTATTCACGTTTCTGCGCAGCGTTGTCGCATGATTGCGGAAGAAGGTGATGTAGGTGGCGTTGCCCCACGTGTCGTCCTCGCTGATGTTGAATGACTGATTGCCCTCGAAGAGCGCATACTGCGTGCCCGTCATGTGGGTGGCATTCATGCCGGACTCTGGGATGCCCGAGCAGGTGCTGGTGTAAGGCTGGCCTCCTTGCGGATCGACACTGCCGATATTGCTGCCGTATTGGCACCCACCATAGCCTGCGCCGTAGCCGTCCTCGAAGTAGTTATAGCCGATAACATTGCCGCCGCCGTCACCGCGCATCACCATCACCTTGTTGAAGCTCCACGAAATATTGTTCTCGAAAAGGCTGTCGGAGGTGTACGTGTCGATCTCCATCCCGTAACCGCCGCCTCCAGGATTAGGACTGCCTGCGGTATGCACGTAGGAGTCGCGCAACTCGCAGCGGAAGCAGCCGTCGAAATGAACGGCTCCGCCACCCGCGTTGTAGCTCTCGATGTCCTTCATCCAACTGTTGGCGATTGCCCAGAAGACAATGTTGCCGCCGCCATCGCCACCGCCGCCGTTGGCTGCAGTCAGATCTTCGATTCCGATGCCCGTGAGTGTCTGCTGAGTCCCGCCCGGCCGCGCGATGTCTGCCGCGTGCGAGACGCGGAAGGCATGGTGCCAGGGCGCCGCAAAGGTGATCGTGGTGGTTGCGCCGTTCGTCGAGATCGCGGTGATTTGGTTGGTCTGCCCGATCGGGCGCGAGGCTAGATCCTCGCTAACGCCCAGGCTGCCGTCGTTTTGGTCCTCGCCCCAGCCGCAATAGCCATTGACGTTGGAGGCGGTTGCTCCCGAACCTGTGCCGCACTGCCCCTGTGGCCAGTTGTTGACAGTCGGGTTGTACCAGATGTAGTTCGGGTCGAACTGCTCGGTGATCTGCACGATCTCGCCCACAGCCAGCGGCTTCGACAACGCGCTCAAGTCCGATGTGGCGACGGTCGCGGTGTCAGACTCCTTCACCGTGTCCGTCGAGAGCGGAATGATCCCGTCTATTGCGGTCACCGTTCCGACCGCGGTGTCAGTGCAGTCTCCCTGACCGCCGCAGTTGGAATCCTGCGCATAGTGATACCACTGTGCACCGACGATGATAATTCCGAAATTGGTGGCGCTGGAGCCAACCTGGTCCAGAACCGTCGTGCCCGCTCCCGATCCGCGCAGCGTGATGTTGCTCTGCTCGATGTAGACGCCGCCGTTGCTTCCGTTCGGAACCTGGATGTAGAACGTTCCCGGCCCGAGCAGCACGTAGTGGTTCGCCGTGCAGTTGTTGATCGCCGTCTGAATGTTGGCCTGGTCAGTGACGCCTGTTTTGTCTCCGCTCGCCG
>CAYTJN010000148.1:0-9920 GCA_964438125.1 uncultured Occallatibacter sp. | reverse complement strand
AGCCGAATCGAAGAACTGCTGCCCTGGAATCTCGCCGACGACCTCCAACCAGCCGGCAAAGCTGCCTGACCGGTACTTCCAGAAGTGTCCACTTAAAACAAGTGGACACTTCGCAAATCAGTCCTTATCCCAAATACACGACCTCACGAATGGTCAATAGGGGCAGACCACACGCTTACATTCTAAAGCCCGCGATCCCCACCATTACTCGATCGATCCCAACTGTCTCCGTTCAATCTCTCCGCTAAAAACCAGAGCCCGCAGGGTATTTTGCAAGTGGCTCAGCTTGCAGGTAATTAAGTCGTCAATACCTCAGCCATCGACATCCGCTCCGTCAGGCATCGTTTGGCAGCGCGGACACCAGTAGGTAACCCGCGCATCCGGTCCCTGGAGACGCCGGCGAATCAACTCCCCGCAGCGCCGGCAGGCTTCGCCTTTGCGGCCATAGACCCACAAGCTCGCGCCGGGGTCGGATTCATGTGTGGTTCGCCGCTTTCTGCCGCCATAAGTGACGATCCCGTCGCCGGAATCCTCAAGCACATTGGCGACAATCAGCCTCTGCGCGCAGGCAATCATGTCAACCACCTGTTCGCGTGCTAGCGAGGCGACCAAACAAAACGGATGTATGCGCGTAACAAAGCAGATCTCTGATTTGAAAACATTGCCCACACCAGCTAAAACATTTTGATGGAGCAGCACATCGGCAATCTCTTCTACGCCGCGCGCCATCACGCACCTCACCGCAGCCTGGGCATCAAACTCCGAACTAAGCACGTCGATAACGGGCAGCGGAATCTTCACGTCGCGAGCCAACGAAAGATCAGAGTGCATCCGTGCTACAGGCACGCGAAAGCCAATAGCAACGTACTCGCTGTTCTCGATCACAATCCTCATATTGATCCGCGGTTGCTGCCATCGCTCGCCGTGCCGGTAGATGTGCCAACTACCGTTCATCAGCATATGCGTGGCCAGCGTTGCGCCCTCTGAGAAATGAATCAGCAGCCACTTGCCGCGCGACTCCACTTGGTCGACGAGTTGACCCAAGAGCGGAGTGTCGTCATCGAAGCGCGTAAGAAGCGGAAAGGTCGAGCGGAAGCCCGTGATTGGCTTGCCTGCCAACGCGCGGCCCAGGGCGCGTGCGGTCCGAAAGATGGTGTCGCCTTCAGGCATGGCCTATTGCAGCTCCGCGGGTGGTTCGCGGTGCGTAACGTCAAGAGGAATACGCCGCAGATGCATTCCCAGTGGCCCTGCATGAAAACCGGCATCCATGAGAAAACGGGCCATGGGGTGCGCCGCGACGGGCTGCCCATTGATTGTTGTGATCAGCGCGCCCTGATGCGTTGAAGCTCTCATGCGCTGCTGGCCGAGCGCGCTGAAAAAGTGCGCGAGGCCCGCGGCCGCCTGTGATCTCTCCGGCTCTTCATCCGGAAGAAAAATAAGCAAGTTTGGATTGCCGCGCCTGAGCCATGCCATCAATTGACCATTGCGTAAAACGACCTCCGCATACGCCGCGCGAGTCAGAATTCGTGGCGCTGATTCCGAGTCTTCTTCAGCCACCGGCAGATCGGGCCAGCGCAGAATTGAACCGTAGGGGTTGGCCGGGTCTGTAGCGGCCAGCTGAACGAACTCCGGTTTCTCCTGTGGTGGCTCGTTGCGCAACTGGCGCAGCAAATCAACAGCTGCCGGCAGTGCAAACTGCGTCGCACCAAGACCAGCCACAAAGTAGCCACGGCGGATCCTCCCACTTTCCTCCAAAGCCTTAAGCACGTCGTAGACCGCGCTGAAACCTCCCGGCACGTTCTCCGCCGCAACCGATTCCCTCAGCAGCACGCCGTAGCGATTGAGCAGTTGCATCGCCAGCGCGTGACTCGATTCCGTTGCAGTCGGCTGGCCCTCAGTTCCTTTCCCCATACGCACCGGCAGCAGAGACCAGCGCCCTTGCGCAGTAGGCGGAGTCGTGCGGCGTGAACGAAAGACAGCACCCGTTTGCACCCGGCGCGGCGCTCGCGCGCTCTCAGGCCTGGCGGTGTAGGCGCGCAGAGCATGCAGCGAGTCATTGGTAATGAGACCTCGCCAGACAAGGCTCCATAAAGAGTCGATCGTCTCACCGGGATAGCCGCCGCCGGCTGCCTGATGCAGCGCATCAAAGAAGCTTGCGCCGGTCGATTCAAGAACTGAAAGAAGCTTGGCCTCCCGTTCAGTGAGTGGCTCAACGATGGGCCGCGATTGCAAGAGCAACGGCAGCTTGTCGGCTAGAAAGAGCGCAATGCGTCCGTCGCGTTCGCCGATCGGCTCCACTCCTGCCCAGTTCACTTCGCCGGCGGCAATCAGCGTATCAAGTCCAGCCGGTTCGTATTCGGCAAGTCGCGCCGGCAAGATCGAAGTCTCAACGAGAGAGGCAGGCAGCGGCGCGCCTTGCAAGCTTTCGACAGCATCGAGCAACGCGTCCAGATGCGCTCCCCGGCGCGGAGTCAACAAACCTTGCCAGTGAGTCAAGAAGCGTGCCAGCGTGTGCTGCTCGACCGGCTCGACCTCGCGGCGCAGCGTGGCCAGGGATTTGCGACGGATCTGGCGCAGAATCTCCGCATCGCACCACTCACGATGTAACCCGCCGGGACGAAAACCGCCCTCCAGCACGCGTCCATCATGGGCGAGTTGACGCAGCGTTTCTTCCACCACTGCCGCGTCCAGCGCAAAGCGATCGGCGGGCTCGCGCGGCATAAATGGCCCATGGGTTCGGGCATAGCGGCGGACAAGTTCAAGCACGGGGTGAGCAACCGGGTCGAGCAGCGCCGCCGCCAATCCGGGAGGCAATGGAATTCCCAGACCATCGCGGTAGCGGGCTGCGTCTTCGGCGGCAATCAAACGGCGTTCCCCCGCGATCCGCAACTCCAGCAGGCGGCGCGAGCGGACCAGACGGTCCACCTGCTGCAACAACTCGGGTGTAGCCACGCGCCGGGCAAGCTCGTCGCGCGACAGGTCTCCCAATCGCAAGCAGAGATCGTGGATACCGTCAGCCGAACGGGCACGATACGACTCGGCAATGCACTGTGCGGCCTCTTCAACCTCAAAGATCGCATTTGCATCCAGCAACTCGCGCAGGTCGGTCTCGCCGAGCAACTCGCGCAACTGCTCCTGGTCGATGGTCAGCGCTTGTGCGCGGCGCTCCGCCAGCGGCGCGTCGCCGTCATAGAGGAAGTTGGCCACATAACTGAATAAGAGCGACGAGGCAAAGGGCGACGGCTTCCTCGTATCCACCACGTGCACGCGGAGCTTCCGCTCTTCTACTTCCTTCAGGATCTCAATCAGGGAAGACATGTCGAACACATCGCGAAGGCATTCGCGATAGGCCTCCAGTAGCAAAGGAAACGAAGGATAGCGCGAGGCCACGCTCAACAAATCATAGGACCTCTTTCGCAACTGCCACAGCGGCGACCGCGCATCGGCTCGTCGGCGAGGCAGCAGCAGCGCGCGTCCGGCGGCCTCACGAAAGCGTCCTGCAAACAATGCCGTTGTGCCCAACTGGCGCAAGACCAGTTGCATCGCCTCGGCCGACTCGACCATGAACCAATCCATGTCGGGTGGTTCGTCTGTGTCGGCAAAGCGCAGCACAAATCCATCGTCGCCCCACAGCGTCTCGACCTCGGGTCCGCCGGCTGCGCGGATGCGCGCGCTCACCGCCATCGCCCATGGAATGTGGATGCGACTGCCGAAGGGCGTCAGCACGCAGACGCGCCAATCGCCGAGTTCGTCGCGGCAGCGCTCGATGACAATTGTGCGGTCGTCGGGTACGACGCCTGTCGCAGCCTCCTGATCGGCCAAAAACTGCATCAGGTTCTCAGCAGCTCCGGGATCGAGATCGTGTTCAGCAACCAGACGTGCAAGAGCCGCGGGCTTGGGCAAGGCTCGCAACTCACGCACCAACGCGCCAATTGTGCGACCGAATTCGAGTGGCCTGCCGGGACCGTCTCCTTTCCAGAACGGCATCTTGCCTGGTTCGCCTGGAGCGGGCGTTACCAGCACGCGGTCGTGGGTGATCTCCGTGATCCTCCACGTCGAAGCGCCCAAAATAAACGTCTCACCGGGATGGCTCTCGAAGACCATCTCCTCATCAAGCTCGCCTACTCGGACAGCCTTACCTTCACTGTGCGCCAGAAAAACCCCGTACAATCCCCGGTCTGGAATGGTGCCCGCATTCAGAATCGCCAGCCGCGCCGCACCGTCCCGCGCCGTCACAACGTTGCGCACGCGATCCCAATTAAGACGCGGCCTCAACTCCGCAAATTCATCGGAAGGGTAGCGTCCGCTGAGCAGATCAAGTACACCCTCGAAGGCCGCACGGCTCAGAGTGCCAAAGGGCGCCGCGTGCCGCACTAATTCAAAGAGCGCCTCGACGCTGACCTCTGGCTTGGATGTTTCGGATTGAAACCGATTGTTTAAATCATCGATTTCAAGTGACTGATTTTTTGATGCTCTCTTCAATGCCTGCGGATTGTAGAGAGCGCCTCGCTCGCTCTCTTTGAGAGCCTTCTTCGGAGCCTTCGCAGGATTCGGAGCTGCTGAACTTGGCGGGTGCGCCACGATGGCCACCATCTGTTGTGCCAACACGTCGAGAGGGTTTCTCGGAAAGCGAGTGGACTCGATGTGTCCCTCGTGCATGGCGCGTGTGACGGCTGCGCAGGCCACCAGATCGGCGCGGTACTTGGGAAAGAGGATCCCCTCGCTAACCGCATCCACATGATGGCCGGCGCGACCGATGCGTTGCATGCCACTGGCCACCGAAGGCGGCGCTTCAATCTGGATGACTAAATCAACCGCGCCCATGTCGATGCCCAACTCCAGCGTGGAGGTGGCGCAGAGCGCGCGAATCTTGCCCGCTTTCAACTGCTCCTCAATGATCGAACGCTGGGCGGCGGCCAGTGAGCCATGATGAGCACGAACGACATCTTCGCCGGCCAGTTCGTTCAGCGCTCCGGCCAACCGCTCGGCTACTTGGCGGCTGTTCACAAAGAGAATAGTCGAATTGTGTGCGCGAATAATCTCCAGCAGCCTGGGATGAATGGCGTTCCAAATAGAGACGCGCCGCGGTGCCTGGGAGGCCGGTCCGCTGGGCAGATACTCTTGCTCACCTAAACGCGACATGTCTTCAACTGGAACTTCAATTCTCAGCTTTAATTGCTTGCACGCACTAGCGTTGACGATCGTGACGGAGCGATAGATCAACGGAACCGAATCAGTCGACTCGGATGACCAGCCAGATTCAGTCGATGCAACTGCGCTTGGCGACGGCGCGACCTCCGGCTTCTCCACACCACCAAGAAAGCGCGCCACCTCCTCAAGAGGCCGCTGGGTAGCCGAAAGGCCGATGCGCTGGATGTGCCGTTTGGTCAACGCCTCCAATCGCTCCAGAGAAAGCGCAAGGTGCGCCCCTCGCTTGGTCGGCACCAGGGCGTGAATCTCATCGATGATGACCGTATCCACCGTTCGCAGCGCCTCTGCGGCTTGCGATGTGAGCAGCAGATAAAGCGACTCTGGAGTCGTGATCAGGATCTCCGCCGGATGGCGCGCAAAACGGGCCCGCTCCCGCTGCGGCGTGTCGCCCGTGCGCACGCTGATCGTGGGCTCTCGAAACGGAACTCCCATGCGCCGCGCCATATTGGCTATTCCGGCCAGCGGTGAACGGAGGTTACGCTCCACATCGACGGCCAGCGCCTTCAGCGGCGAAACATAGACGATGCGACAGCCCCCTGACTGCGGGTGCCCCATCCTCGCGACGCCTTTGTCTTTGTCGCTAGGGTGGGTTGAATGCAGCATCAACCGGTCGAGGCACCAGAGAAATGCGGTCAGAGTCTTGCCTGTGCCGGTCGGCGCGAGGATCAGCGCGCTTTCACCGCGAGCAATTACCGGCCATCCCATCTGCTGCGGCGCGGTGGGTGCATCGAAGACAGCGCGAAACCACTCCGCCGTCACCGGATGGAAACAGGCGAATGGATTGGTGACCGGAGTTTGGTCAGTTGGAGGATCGGAGTTACGCGGTTCGGGGCACATCTAGGTTTCAGAATAGCGCGGAAACCGGCGAAGAGGAAGCGAAAGAAATCAAGACAGAGAGCAGAAGGACTTAGGGCAGATCAACGCCGATTTTTGTTCACCAGGCCTGGGTTATTTTGAGAGTTTCCGGGAGGCTCTTTTCATCTCAATCAAGTTCTTGCGGCTCAAGAGGCGAAATCTTCCGTCCTTGAACCGGTAAATCTCTGTCCAGTTCTCCGGCTCCAAATGAACATTATCCTTGCTGCCGGCTCCCCTGGAGACCACCTCGATGTCGTAATAGTCGGCGGCGTCGCCTTTCTCTGTATCCGGAGGAAAGAGATTGAATGCTGCAGAGGACCGATACAGAATCTGCGGAGCCAACTTATCCTTGAGGGCGTAAGCCTCCTCATCATCCTGTTCGTCTTGTAGCTCCCACACATCCGCGACCGTCCGATCGACGGGCATCAGCAATGCCTTGCTGGACGAGCTGAATCCCTGCGATACGTCGTCAGATGAAATGATCAGACCGTGCTTTTCGGGACCCACCTGCACGAACATGATTCGCGGAGGACTGCCCCACCCGCCATAAAACCCCACCCCAGCGTTGGAGCTCTCCAAAACCCAACGTTGATTCTGCCAAGCAAAAACACCCATGCCTATCGCCAGCGCGCAGGCATGGCAATCGTAGTTTCCGTGCCCGGCAGTTGTGGCAGGCTTGGCAGTCGCCGCCAGATAGACCTTTTCCGTATTCCCTTCCGCAACCTCAGCCATGAGCAAAACGGAAACGGAAACTGCCGAATCATTTTTCTCGCATGGCCACCCCTCGTGAACCGGTCTGCGCTCTTGTTCCGCCGTGCAGATCCACTGCGCGGTCTTCTGCTGCGCATCATATTGGTTGTAGATTTGATTCAGCGCGTCATCCTGCGATAGAGGCTGCTGCGCTTCCAATGCGCCCATCGCGCCCATACACAGAAGAAAAAGGACCTGAGTTCTCATTTATTCATCACCTAAACCACAGATATTCCTGGGAAACTGCATATCGTAGCACGGTGGACCTGTACCATGAACTTGCCGGAGTGATGATGCGAGACCATCTGGCTACACTGCTCGACGACTTCCGCCGCTTCGATCGCCAGATTGCGGTGGTCCGCTTTCGAGGCGTTCGGCGGCGGCCAACCAGTTATGGGCAGATCGCGCGGCTGGCGGGGCGGTTTGCCGCGTTGCTAGCCCAGCGGGGTATCGGGCCGGGCGACCGGGTCCTGCTCTGGGGAGAAAACAGCGCGGAGTGGATCGCGGCCTTCCACGGTTGCATTCTGCGTGGGGCGATGGCGGTGCCGCTGGACGCCTACGGAAGTTCTGAGTTTGCCGCAAGGGTAGCGGCCGATGTGCAGGCGAAATTCGCCGTCGGCGACACACTGCTGCTCGGTCAGTTGCCGGTGGAGTTTCCTCAGCTCGCCTTTGAAGACTGGCCGGGCTCGTTGCCCACCGAAGAGGCTGGAGCGGTCGAGGGTCTTTCGCGCGAGACACCGCTTCAGATTCTCTTTACATCGGGCACGACGGGCGACCCCAAGGGAGTCGTGCTGACACACGGCAACGTGCTTGCCAGCATCGAGCCTATCGAAAAGGGAGCCCAGCCATATCTCCGCTACGAACGGCTTGTGCACCCACTGCGTTTTCTTGAGACGTTGCCTTTGAGCCATGTCTTCGGGCAAATGATGGGTCTATGGGTTCCGGTCATCTTTGCCGCCGAGGTGCATTTTGAAAATCGTCTGGTGGCGGCGCGGCTGATCGACACCATCAAGCGCGAGCGCATCAGCGTACTGGCCGCCGTGCCGCGCGTGATGGCCCTGCTGAAAACTCATCTCGAAGCGAGCCTGCCCGACCTTGCGGAGCGCGTGGCCGTGTCGGAGAAGAAGATTGGGCCGCTAAAGCGCTGGGTGCGATTCCGCGACGTTCATGGTGCGTTCGGGCTGAAGTTCTGGGCGCTGGTCTCTGGCGGGGGCGCATTGGCCGGGCCGCTGGAGCAGTTCTGGAACCGCTTGGGGCTTGTGGTTGTGCAGGGCTATGGAATGACCGAGACCGCGGCGATCGTTACGCTCAACCATCCCTTCCACGTGGCCAGCGGAACGATCGGTAAGCCGCTGCCGGGACGCGACGTGAAGCTTGGCCCGGACGGCGAGGTGC
Organism: uncultured Occallatibacter sp.; assembly: GCA_964438125.1. Taxonomy (GTDB): domain Bacteria; phylum Acidobacteriota; class Terriglobia; order Terriglobales; family Acidobacteriaceae; genus Telmatobacter. The sequence continues at coordinate 1,709 of CAYTJN010000148.1, read as the reverse complement.
TGGTAAAGGGCGCGACGATTTCGCGCGCAACGTGGTCGGGCGGGGCCTTGCAGCCGCGCAAAGATGAATGGCTGGCCACGGGCGACCTGGCCGAGACCGTTGCCGAGGGCGAACTGCGCTTCCTGGGGCGCAAGAGCGAAGTGATCGTCACTGCTGCCGGGGTGAATCTGCACCCCGAGGACTTAGAGGCGGCCCTCGATCAGGAGCCCGGCGTGGCTGCCTGCGCGGTGGTGGCGATGGAAACGGCTCTGGGGCCGGAGCCTTGCGCCGTGCTAGCCTTTCGCGGTACCGACCAACAGGCTGCCTCGGCGATAGAGCGCGCCAACCTGAGGCTGCCGGAGTTTCAACGGCTGCGGCATTGGAAGCTCTGGCCTGAGCCTGATCTACCGCGAACCTCGACGGGCAAGGTGAGACGCAAAGCGGTTGCGTCCTGGCTGGGGGAAACCAAGAATGGAAGTGCCAAAGCCAGCGCGAGCAAGACGGCTACAAATGGCACGGGTCGACCGGCAACTCGGCCGGACTGGCTGCTTGCACTGGTTGTTTCGATCTCCGGCGAGACGCCTGCCGACGTCGGAGATCACCTTCGGTTGACCGAAGATTTTCACCTGGACAGCCTCGGACGCGTGCAATTGGCGGCAGCGCTCGAAGAACGCTTAGGGATTGCACCGGAGAGCGGGCTGCTGGAAGAAGTGCGCACGCTTGGCGAACTGCGCGGACTGGTTGCGGGCCAGCGCGACGGCCGGCCGGCTGCATGGTCTGCTGCGCCCGCAGAGACCAACAGTGCATCAGAAGCCGGCGCCGACTCCGCGTTGGAAATCAGCGAAGCTCGACCGGCGTTGCTGGACCAACATCTCTCCGCCGACGCGGAGCAGCCCAAGTATGTCTATCCACACTGGCCGTGGCTTCTGCCCTTTCAATGGCTGCGGGCGGCTTTTGTTGAGACTATCGTGCGGCCGCTGGTTTGGCTGCTCGCGAATCCGAAAGTCGTTGCCGCGGATATTCCCGCTTCAACTGAGCCGATGCTGATCGTCGCCAATCACGGGACGGCGTTCGATGGGCCGCTGGTCCAGTACGCTCTGCCGGGTCCGATGCGGCGTCGTATTGCAGCGGCAATGGCCGGCGAGATGCTTGAGGACTACCGGCACTTCCGCAACCCAGAGAGCGCACGCGGGTCGAAGGGTTTCTATCTGCCTGGGCCGGTGATTTACCTGTTGCTGACGGCGCTCTTCAACGTCTTCCCGCTGCCGCGGCAGCGCAACTTCCAGCGGAGTTTTGCGCACGCCGGCGCGGCGATGGATCAGGGATACAACGTGCTGGTCTTTCCCGAAGGCACACGTTCGGCTTCTGGCGAGCTGGCGCGATTTCGCGGAGGAATCGGATTGCTGGCAAAGGAGTCCGGAGCGGAGGTGTTGCCAGTGGCGATTCGCGGCCTTGGCGAGTTGAAGACCGGCAGCCGGCGCTGGTTTCGTTCCGGAAAAATCGAGGTGCATGTCGGGCAGCCGATCCGGTTTTCGTGGGACGACACAGAGTCGGCCATCACGGCGCGTCTCAATTCCGAAGTGGAAAGGCTGCTGCAATGCGAGTGCTGATTTCGAAAGCATATTTGAGGTTTCCGCGTCGGAAGAAACAGTTGACTAGATAATTACCTGCAAGTTGAGCCACTTGCAAAATACCCTGCGCACCTGGGCGAAATCGCATTCTTCGCTGCG
>CAYTJN010000147.1:0-10171 GCA_964438125.1 uncultured Occallatibacter sp. | reverse complement strand
GGTTCTATACCTCGGCGTCGATCATCGATTCCCATCCCGCGTTGGTAGCAGCTAGTCCGCAAGCGCCGATGAACGACCTGTTCCTGGGCGACGACTCCTACCATGGCGGAGCGTTCATGCTCTCGGCTAACTTTGAGTTTTACGCGCCATTCTTCTATCCGCAAGACAAGCCGCAGACTCCCAAACCGACAGTTCCCTTCGACTTCGGCACGCCGGACAGTTACAAGTTTTATCTTCAAGCGGGGAATATCGCCAACCTCGACAAGCTCTATCTGAAGGGATCCAACTGGCTCTTCAACGACCAGGCTTACCACGATACTTATGACGATTACTGGCAAGCGCGGGATCTGGAACGGCACATGAAAAACGTTCACTGCGCAGTGCTCGTGGTGGGGGGCTGGTTTGACGCCGAGGACCTGAGCGGACCGCTTAAGACCTACTACGCGATCAACCGCTTTAACCCGCAGACGCCCACAACACTGGTCGAGGGCCCTTGGGTTCATGGCGGCTGGGCACGCAGCGATGGTAGCCGCTTGGGCGACGTCGAGTTCGATTCAAAGACCAGCGAGTACTTCCGCACTAATTTGCAGTTTCCATTCTTCGAGCATTATCTGAAAGGAAAAGAGAAAGAACTGCCGCACGCGGTGGTGTTTGAGACGGGCACGAACGTGTGGCGCAACTTTGACTCGTGGCCGCCCAAGGCCGCCCAGCCGAAGACGCTTTATTTCCACGCCGGCGGCAAGCTGAGCTTTGATCCGCCCCCGGAAACAACTGGCATCGACGAGTATCCCAGCGATCCGAATCATCCGGTACCTTTCGTGGGCTACACCACGGACACCGTCCCCCAGCGTTACATGGTGGACGACCAACGCTTCGCGAGTTATCGCCCGGATGTGCTGGTCTACCAGACTGAGCCGCTCGAAGAGGACGTTACCATTGCCGGGCCGATCTCGCCACGGCTGAGGATTTCGAGCTCAGGCACGGACTCTGACTTCGACGTAAAGCTGATCGACGTCTATCCCGAGGACTATCCCGACGCGGAAGAGACATCGCACGGGAACAAACGGATCACCGACGCGCCGCCTGTGCACATGGGCGGCTACCAGCAACTGCTGCGCGGCGAACCCTTCCGTGCCAAATTTCGCAACAGTTGGGAGAAGCCGGAGCCTCTGACGCCAGGTAAAGAGGCCGATCTCAACTTCACCATGCCCGATCTCTTCCACACCTTCCGCCGCGGACATCGCATTATGGTGCAAGTCCAGAGCTCCTGGTTCCCGTTGACCGATCGCAATCCGCAGACCTTTACCGACATTCCCAATGCGCGGCCGGAGGAGTTTCAGAAGGCCACTGAGCAGGTCTTTCGCCAAAAAGATGCGGCCAGCGGCGTGGACGTGCTGGTGATGCCGAAACCGTGAGCTGCAACAAGGTACTCTTTGCCGTGACTCATCAAAGCATGACTGCTAGGTGCAGCGCCGGTGAGGGCGCCGGCGAGTCGGGTTGATCGCGCTCCGACGATATAGCAGAAGGGCCGTTAGCTTGGGCTTCCGCGTGGACCCGAGCATCAGAATGGGGCTGCGCGTCTGGTTCTAAGAGAAAGCCCCGCCGGGGTCGCACGTACAATATGAGACGAGACCCTTGTCAGAGCCGCCTCTGGTTCTGTTTCATCGGAAATCCATCCTTGGCAATCTTTCATGCCGACCCAAGGACCAATATGAGGTAGAGATGAAGAACGTTAGATTTGCTTGCAGCGGATTGGCTTTGGGTCTCCTGGCGCTCGCGGGAGCCGCGTTCCTGACAGGTTGCGGAGACTTTTGGGAGGCTCCAACCTCCACCGGCACCACCGCGAGCACTACCACGCTGACTGCATCGCCGACAAGCGCGGCAACTGGTGCGAGCGTGACGCTGACGGCAACAGTTTCGCCCTCGGCCGCGACTGGAACGGTCACGTTCTACAGCGGCGGGAATTCGCTGGGGACGGGGACGCTGAGTTCGGGAACAGCAACCCTGTCCACAACGTCTCTGGCAGCGGGCTCGGACTCAATCACGGCAACGTACGCCGGCGATTCCACCTATGCGACAAGCACCTCGGCCGCGGTCACTGTTACCGTCACTGCGGCCGCTACCGCTGCCACCACCACGACCCTCACGGCAACGCCCACTTCGGTTGCGACGAACGCGAGCGTCACGTTGACGGCTACCGTTGCGCCCTCGACAGGGAACGGAACGCCGACTGGAACAATCACCTTCTATAACGGCACAACTTCGCTCGGCACGGCGACGCTGAGTTCAGGATCTGCGACCCTTTCGCCTGACCCAACATTTGCCACTGCCGAGCCGGTGTCGCTGACCGCCGTTTACTCCGGCGATTCCAACTATACGAAAAGCACTTCGAGCGCCGTCACAGTTACCGTGACGGGCGCCACCCCCAGCACGACGACCCTCACCGAATCGGTCCAATCACTTGTGACCGGCATGAGCGTCACATTGACGGCTACCGTCACGCCCTCAACGGGGACCGGAACAATCACCTTCTATAACGGCAAAACATCGCTAGGCACCGCAACGTTGAGTTCGGGATCTGCCACTCTTTCGCCCAACCCCACATTCAGCAGTCCCGGAACGTATTCATTAACCGCCGTCTACAGCGGTGACTCCACTTACGAAATGAGCACATCCAGTGCGGACACTCTCAATGTCACCGGTACAACGGGCTCTACCACCACACTGATGGCGTCGCCCACGACCGCTGCTGCGGGTGCAAGCGTGACGCTGACGGCAACAGTTTCGCCCTCAACTGCGACCGGAACGGTCACTTTCTTTAGCGGTGCGACCGCGCTGGGCCCTGGAACCCTGAGTGCGGGAACGGCGACCCTGACTACAACCTCTCTAGCCGTTGGCTCGGACTCAATCACGGCAACCTATTCCGGCGATTCAACCTTTGCAACCAGCACCTCAGCCGCCGTCACTGTTACTATTACCGCGGCCACCACGACCTCAACGACAACTTCGTATTCGGCCAGGACCGGTTCGAGCATCACAGTGACGACGCTGAACAGTGGAACGTGGGGAATTGCCGGCTCGAACGGAGGCAGCATCACGTTCAACGCCTATGGCGAGACATTGACAGGCGATGTGATTGTCGACACTAATAGCGCGGTCGCCTTGACGCTGAACGTAGATGCGGCCGCTACACCCAACCCCTCCACGCTGACCGGCGCAATCAATACCGCCAACTCCGGCAGCACAGCGGTGAGCCTTGCGCTGGACGAGGCCAGCAGATGGGTGGTGACTGCAGATTCATATCTGACCGCACTCACCGACGCCGACCCAAGTAATAGCAATATCGTCTGTCAGACTGCGGGCTGCGTGGTCCATGTTGGAACGAACACGATCACCCCTGCGACGGAGTGAAAACTGGCCCAGCCCAAGGCCAGGTTCAATTTGAATTGGGCTGGTTTTGCCTCCGCAGGATTATGATGGGAAGTCGGCAACTTGTCGCGGGCCCGCCATCACGGTGAGTTTCGCCGACTGCGTTAACTCTGGCAACCGAGAGGCTCCCTATGTTCGCTCGTAATCTCCGTTCCGTTTTGCTGCTTTCGGCCGGTTTGCTCCCTCTCGCCGCGCCCATGCTTCACGCCGAAGAGGGCATGTGGACATTCGACAACCCGCCTCTGAAGCAGTTGGCGGCCAAGTACGACTTTCATCCCTCCCGGGCATGGCTGGACCATCTGCGCCTCGCGAGTGTGCGGCTTAATGACGGCGGGTCAGGGTCATTTGTTAGCCCCAATGGCCTGCTACTGACGAACCACCACGTGGCACGCGGCCAGCTGCAAAAAAACTCGACGGCGGAGCATGACTACGTTCGCGACGGCTTTTATGCTGCAACGCCCGACGCGGAGATGGCCTCACCGGACCTCGAGGTGAATGTGCTAGTCGATCTTAAGGACGTGACCGCGCGGGTGCAAGGGGCGGCCAAGGGTATTGCCGATCAGACCAGGGCGTTGAAAGCGCAAGACGCCGAGATCGCAGCGATCGAAAAAGAAAGCAAGGATAAGACAGGCCTGCGTTCCGACGTGGTTTCGTTCTACCAGGGTGGCGAGTACTGGCTCTACCAGTACAAGCGGTACACCGATGTACGGCTGGTCTTCGCGCCCGAGCAGCAAGCCGCCTTCTTTGGCGGCGATCCCGATAACTTCACTTATCCGCGCTACGACCTGGACATGGCCCTCTTCCGCGTTTACGACAATGGCAAGCCGCTCCACACAGACAACTATCTAAGGTGGAGCGCCAAAGGGGCCAAACCGGGCGAGCTGATCTTCATCTCCGGTCATCCCGGCTCGAGCCAGCGCGACGATACCATGGACGAACTGTCGTTCGAACACAATTCGATCGAGCCGGCATATATCGAATATCTCAGCCGGCGCATCGCAGCAGCTCAGGCCTTCGCTTCTCAAGGCCCGGAACAGGCCCGTCTGGTCGGCACCACCATCTTCGGTTTGCAAAATTCGCTCAAGGTCTATCAAGGTCGATATGAAGCTCTCAATGACAAGACGATCATGGCGAAGAAGCAGGCCGAAGAGAGCGATTTTCGAGCCCGCGTCGAAGCCAATCCTGAGTGGAAAAAGGCCTACGGTGACGCCTGGGATACGATAGCCGCCATCGAAAAAAAGGTCACTCCGCGGCAAAGGGCAATGATCTTCCGAAGAACCGATAGCCGCTTGTTCACCATTGCGCGCCAGATCGTGCAGTACGTCACAGAGGTGAAGAAGCCTGACGGCGAGCGGCTTGACGGATACCACGACGCCCAACTTGAATCTCTTCGATTCCAGCTTCTCTCGCCCGCAACCATCTATCTCTCCACTGAGAAGCTCTTCATGACCACGGCACTCAATCTCGCGGAGGAGAAGCTGGGCAAAGACGATGAGTACCTGAACAAACTGCTTCAAGGCAGCGACGTGAGCACCTTCGTCAACTCAGTCGTGGATGGAACCAAACTGACCGATGTTGCGGTGCGCAAGGCCCTGCTCGATGGCGGCGAGGCAGCCGTTGCGGCCTCGACCGATCCCATGATTGCGGCAGCTCGCCGCACGGACCCTCTGGCACGCGATTACCGCCGCTGGCAGCATGATGAGATCGAAAGCGCGCTCACCCCGGCCGGCGAAAAGCTGGGCAAGGCCCGCTTTGCGGTCTATGGCAAAGACGCGTACCCCGACGCCACATTCACTCTGCGTCTGAGTTACGGCACTGTCGACGGCTATCCCTACAACGGCACAATCGCTCCGCCTTTCACCACTTTTTATGGGCTCTACGACCGCTCAGCGAGCTTTAGCAACCAGTCGCCCTTCGATCTGACGCCCAAAGAAGCGGCCGGTCGCGACAAGTTGGACCTCGCAACGCCGCTCGACTTTGTCTCGACCGGAGACATCATTGGCGGTAACTCCGGTTCGCCGGTAGTCAACCGCGACGGGGAACTGGTGGGTCTGATCTTTGATGGAAACATCGAGTCACTCGCGGGCGATTTTGTTTATGACGGGAGCAAGAACCGTGCGGTTGCAGTTCATTCAGCAGGCATGATCGAGGCTTTGCGCAAGCTCTACGGCGCCAGTGCACTTGCAGATGAAGTGGAAGGCAAGAAGTAAACCAACGAGCCCTCAAGGCAACAGCAAGGGAACTGTTCGAGGCTCCCCCGCTATTGCCTTATTCAGCGATCGCTAGTGCGTTGGCGCCCTCGACACGGGGGAAGTGGGCACCTCCGCCGAGCCAGGACCCGACGGCAGGCTCGAAGCCGGGCTGTCATCGGCCAGAATCCGTGACTCGGAACCGAAGCGGCGGTATTGCCCGAATGCAACGTCGTTCAGAAAGGTCTTTGCCGCGCCTTTGTAATGCATCCTGGAATAAATCCCCGTCTGCTGCGCCGTATGCGCCATCAAAACGGAGACACTTCTCGCCGGGCATATATAGCTCTTTCCCGCAATATCCGTCGCCTTGTATTCGACCAGAATATCGGCCCGGGAGACCAGTCCGCCCTCCGGCATTTCTGCCTCCATGGAGATGCGCAGAATCGCTCCACTCGCTGGATCAAAAGCAATTTCCCCATGATAAGCGTCATTTTCGCTGAAGACGTGCATCACCGGAGACCCATCGCTGTTGTATCCGTCTACAACGCAGCAAAACTGCACATTATAGTGTGACTTCCCGCTGGGGACGGTGTAGTGGAAGACCGCCTCTTTTCCACTCGCGCCTTGCTCCCAGCGGGCCCAGGTAATCTTGCCCGCAAGCGCATCGGCCACAACCCTGCCCAGGAGCGGCCCGAATTCTCCCGAGGTGACTAATCCTCCAGACTTCGGGGCATGCTTCAATGCCTTCTCGTCCACCACTTCCTTGTGGTCGCGATATGTCACCGTGAGGCTGAAGTTGCCTACGGAGTGCAAGGGCATGCCGGCCGTTGAGGTTATGCCGACTGCACCTAGCTGATCCTCCTGCGGCTTGTCCTCTAATTGGGCTGTATTGCGCACCGCGATAAGATTCGGCAACTGAGGGACGGTCTTATTCACATAGTTCACAATCGCCGTCAGCATCTGGCGCGCGGTGGCTGGGTCCGGAGAGGTGTCCGCGGGAATCTCCGCCGCCGGCGGTTCGAGAAATACCGCTGAATCGGCCAGGATCATCAGCCCCTCTCGGGCCTTGTCTCCAGGCAGATCGGCGTTCAGGCGCGCAAACCCGGCCGCGCTAAGCCGTTCGGTCAACTCCATTCCTGAAAGTTGCTTTGCCAAGTCTGCGTCCGGCTTGCCGTGCGCCGCGGCCAGCGCCTGCTCCAACTGCGCAACCGTGACCTTTGTCGCACCAATTTCTTTTGCCGCAATTGCCGGAAGAAGAGTCATTCCTGCCAGCAACAAGAGTACCTTCAGTTTCCTCATCGTACGAACTCCTTGTGGTGAGCCGACCCAATGATAAGAGATCTCAGCATTTGCTGTCAGGTTCTCTAAGCCAAGATTTCCGTCACGCCGCTTGCTGGTAACTACGATCTCGTATGGTTCGGCTGACATCGCTAGCTAGGCGGATCACGACAAAATGGAAATTTGGCTCAGTATTGTTACTTCGGATTTGATCCAGTATTGTTACTTCGGAAGGGTACAGAAGTCAAGGCAGTTGCATGAATGCATTTTGCATATAAATACTCACATCCTGCTAACCTGAATTTATCTAGTCAATTTCCAGCGCATCGCAGCAACCGATTTCATAGGCTCTTTTGTAAACATTAGAACCTTAATGGACGCGTTCCGCACAAAGCCAATCGGTTGGTTCGGCTCGAAGGGGTACCCCCACCCCCCCTGTTTTCCTGTGAAACTGTGAGACTGTGACGGGATTTGCCCTGATTCATGCGATTGCCCTGGTGTAGAAGTCCGGAGGGGTGCGTACTGATAAACAGTATGATAATCTACATCGGACGGAAGGTTGGCAGAGCGGTTGAATGCACCGGTCTTGTTAAATCGAGCGCTGTCGTGGAAACCCGGCAGATGTAGGGAGTCAAAGTCGGCGAACCCCCTGGGAAAATCCGAGGCAACGCCGAGCGAAGGCTGGCTCAAGCCGGCAACGTGTAGAGACTTGACGGCTCCCGCCTACGGCCATTTTGGCTATGGCGAAGACAAAGTCCAGACCACAAACAAGCGAGCGCTTGGTAGCGAAAGCTATAGTCGTATGGAAAACCGGCAGGGTTGAAAGGCCCTCCAGGGTTCGAATCCCTGACCTTCCGCCATCTATCTATGATGGCAATCATAAACTCGCGATGCTTCCGAGGTGCGTGGCTGATTAAGCTGTAGGATTCGGGGCACCAGAGTCCAGGCAGTTTCTGCGACCGCTATCCTGCCATCCGAACTATTTTGCCTCGTCAATAACCTCGATGGCCCGCACTTCCGCGTAATTCGTTTTGGCCGAGAATGTCAGCAGGAGCTTGCCTTGGCCGTTCGGATGTAGGCCTTGAAAGGTGCGGACGACGGGACGGAATGTTCCGCCGGTGGCTTTAAAGATATCGAAATCCTGCAGAAGCGCCACGCCATTGCAACTGACGTCGAAGACTCTGCAACCTTCGCCTCCCCTGCAAGTGCTGGAGGGGTTGACCGGGCTGAAAAATGACTCCATGAAATGGAGTTTGACAGTGTAGGACCCCGGCGGTACAGGAATCGCATAGCTGAAATTTCCGAATCGTTCACGAACGGTATACGGGGGCAGTTGCGGAGTAGGCTCAGGACTCTGATCAATCGTCGTTCGCCCGTGAATGAAGAAATTATCTCCTCCCCAGCGGATGCCGTCGCTTTCAATCACCTGCGATTGGCCGGCGGCGATTCTGATCGGATCGATCTTCCCGTGCGATTCCGGAATCAGCTCGATTGCACTGACGAACGCACGCTCTGGATTGGGCAGGAAATCCAGGTGTACCATGCCATCCACAGCGGGCGAGACGTCCTTGAATGCACGGATGTCTATAGCCCCAGGCTCTCCGTCGGCGACCGGATCGAAATTCCACAATAGCGTGCGCCCGTTCAGTTCGACCTGGAGGTGGTGAAGATTCTGCGAATCCTCCTGGCCAGTCGATTCACTTTGCAGATTCGGGTTCGCGAAATAAAGCCGCAACTCATAGGTTCCCGGCTGCACCGGGATGTCGTAACCGAATTGACGCTGAGACGTCGGAACCTCAGAGTCGGCAGATGTCCCTTCGCGCACAGTCTTGAACAGTCCGGGATCTGGCACTGGAGGCGAAAGATCGTGAGGTCCAGGCGCGGCCACTCCTCCACGGTAATACCGGTCGGTCTCCCACCGATGGCCCCACACATCCGTATAGCCATTTCCGGATAATCCTGCGGCAATCCGAATCGCGCCGTCTGCAGCGAGTATTTGCGGGGGACCACCTGTAACCTCTGTGGGTGCCTGTACTGATGGCGCAGCAACCGAGACCGGGTTCACTGACTCGGACCTTACATATCGTGTCGCGAGCCAGACGGTCACGAGCACGAGTAACAGAGTTGCGGCGATTGCGATCAGTCCAAGCGGCAAACCCTTCCGTCCTTTTACCGGTGGTAAAGCAACTGGCTGGACCGGGACAGGATCAGGAGTTGTGGCGGCCAAGGGAGCACGGCTTTTGAATACCGGGAGGTATTGTCCTTTTGGAATCGTGATAACCAGCGGCTCATCTTTGCCTTCATTGGCGAAGTGATGCTCGAGCTTCCACCGCAACAACCGGGCCTGCGACCGAACGATATTGTCCTCGTTGGGGTTATAACCGGGTGACCGCCCGTACACGTGAATGCCAATCTGTTGCTCGGTTGCCGCCTCAGGCTGCTGATCGAGAGCGCATTCGCAGACGTAAAGGAAGAAAGCTCGGAGCCGAGTTGGCTTTTCGAAGGTTGGACTGGAGACTATACGACGAATCAGCTCTTTTTTAGGGTCGTTTTCTTCTTCGAAATTCTCTAAAAATCCCGCTATTGTCGGCGAATTTTCCGGGACCATTTCCATCACGCTCGCCACTGAAAATAGCATAGCACGCACGAGTTGACAACTCACGGAGGCGACCTATCGACCAGCGGCGGTAACCCTATTTTTCACCGCAGCCGGTATGCAATCGGTTACCGGGGATCCGCCAACCCGCTCCCGCGGGAGCGGGGTCGCCATCTATCCGGATCGAGTTAAAGCACGGGTTTGGGAGGGGTGTATCACAGTGCTTCACGTGTGATTACCTGACCTGCCCGGTGACCTTTACCCGAATTGCTTGAGGCCTTGGGCCTCAGCCCTTCGTTTGCAATGTTCTCCACCCCGCCTGTAAATATAACTTTATAAAAGCATTAGGTCGTGAACAACAGTGTAACCCCTTTTTTCCGTTACCACCCTCGACTAGATTCATTTGCTGGCTAGGAGCACCGGCGATTCTCGGTTCGGTTTCCCATCTGCGTGGCGTCCTTCGGCCACACCTGCCAAAAACGGAGGGGAAAAAGGAGAAGTATCAGAATGAAGGTTTTGACGCCTTACCGCATTGCCTTGCTCTGCTTGTCCCTGTCGACGTTCGCCTGGGCCCAGAGCGATTCCATCAACTTCAATACCACCTATCAGACGATTCGCGGATTCGGCACCTCAACTGCTTGGCAGCCGGTGCTGAATTCGACGCAGGCCAACAATCTGT
>CAYTJN010000146.1:0-10269 GCA_964438125.1 uncultured Occallatibacter sp. | reverse complement strand
CTTGGTTGGTCAGAACTTGCGGGGGAACGTAGGTTCCGAGCGCCGTGATCTTTGCACGGCAGCCCACGACGGGGCGAACACTGAGGGTCAAATCATTTCTCCTTGCGGCTTGCAAAACGGGAGCATCCCCCGGCTCGCCGGTCATAATCAAAAAACACTGTCATCCTTAGCGAAGCGCAGCGAAGTCGAAGGACCTGCGGCTACTTTTGCTGGTCTCTGTTCAGCCCCATGGCCCACAACGCACAAAAAGCGCCGGGTGACCTACTGCACACGTACTAGCCCGTTACCGTTGCTTCCTTCCGGACCTGGCGGGGTTGGCGGGATTACGTCGCGTAGGACCCGGCACTTGCTGATTTTAGCACCACAAGGCATCTATGATTTTCACCAGGAATCTTGAGGATGGTGCCTTTGAGAGAGTGGCTTAATAGTCGCCTGTGGGCCTATTTTCCTCCCATCGCTCCCGCCGGTGTCAGCAAGCCGCTATCGTGCATCCAGTCGGCCAGTTGCTGGGGCCAGTGCATGACCGTCAGCAGGTTGGGACGCTCGTTCATATTGAAGGCATGCTTGCCCTGGGCGAGGAATACGGCCTCGGTGCGCACGCCAGCTGCCCGCAACTTTTCAAAGATGCCTAAGGTCACTTTGTCGCAGCCGTACTCGTCGTCGTTGGCCACGATCAGGAAGGACGGAGGCGCATCGGCTGGGATCGTTAACGGCTCGGGAGTACCGGGAAAGACGAGGATCTGGAAGTCCGGCTTGCCGTTCAACCGGTCGATGGGATCGGGTGCGGTCGGGTCGCCACTGCCCGGCGCATAGGCAATCAACGAAACCAGCGCACCGCCGGCGGAGAATCCCATGATCCCCAAGCGGTGCGGATCGATCTGCCACTCTGCCGCGTGGCAGCGCACCAGGCGCATCGCGCGATAGGCATCCTGGCGCACGTTCTCCATCGTATACGGAGAATCCTTTTCACCCGGCAACCGATACTTCAGCACAAATGCAGCCACTCCGATGCTGTTGAAGAACTCCGCCGCGCGAACACCCTCGTTCTCATAGACCAACTCGTGAAAGCCGCCTCCGGGCGCCACCACGACGGCCGCTCCGGTCGCCTTTTCCATGGTCGGCAAGAAGACGGTGATCGAGGGATTGTTGATCCGGCGCACCCAATAATCCCGCGCCTCTTCGGGAATGTCTTTGCGACTCTCGAAGCCGGGAGCACCCTGGGTCCAGAGTGGAATCACCTGCGGCCCGGATTGTGCGCCCGCCGCCGAACAGAGAACAACTGCCGCCATTGTTGCCAGGAAAGCTTTCATCCGGTCATCACTCCTAATTTGAAATCCCGCGACTGCAAGAAACAGGCTATACCTGCTCGCTCCAAGTCGGCGCGCCTTCATGAAATTCATCGCGAACAATTGCATAGATTTATTCTGTGATTGGCTGCACTTGAGTTCGTGCAGTCCAAACAGACATCCGCGTCGGTCACCCTTGCTTCCGAGTGGTTTTCGTCGGATCGTCGGAAAGAGAAGAGCTTCACCGCTAACCACCTTTAGAATCATGATTCTGCGAATAACCCCTTTGCTTGCACGATTTTGCAGCGCAACACCCCCCGCATCCCATTGAAACCAAGGATTTTATTTCCAAAATGCGGGTGGGGGTATACGACGCCGCACCGCAGCCTCCACCCCGGTACAATGAATTGGTGAGCAAACTTCCCTCCCCCACGCCTCCCACCGTGGGCTTTATCTCGCTGGGCTGCCCGAAAAACCTTGTCGACTCCGAGGTGATGATGGGCCTGCTCGACCGGGCTGGCGCGCGGCTCACCAGTCACCCCGAAGAAGCAGAAATTCTCATCGTCAACACCTGCAGCTTCATCGACACGGCCAAGCAGGAGTCCGTCGATACGATCCTCGAGATGGCTCGCCACAAGACCTCTGGCTCGGCAAAAAAGCTCATCGTCGCCGGCTGCCTTGTCGAGCGCTATGGCGATGAGATTCGCAAGAGCATCCCTGAAGTCGATGCCATCGTCGGCACCGGCGAGCTGGAGGCCATTCTTGAGGCCGCCGGTCTCGCCGCGACGCCTGCCGCTCTCTCGCCCTTCAATATTCTTAGCGGCCACTCCGTAACCGAAATTCGTCCCGGTCAGGAATCTCTTTCCGGCACGCACAAGCAAGGCTCTCGTCCCGAAGGCGACCAGCGCGAGCGTCAAGGCCGCTTCAGCCGCGACGACTGGCAGGGCGCAACCCATCTGCTGCCCACCTACCTCTACGACGAGACGACTCCGCGCTTTCTCACTACGCCCAAATCTTCGGCCTACATCAAAATTGCCGAGGGCTGCGACCACCCATGTTCCTTCTGCGTGATCCCCAACCTGAGAGGCAAATTCCGCTCGCGCCGCTTTGAATCCGTGGTGGCTGAAGCTCACCAGCTCGTCGCCCGCGGCGTCCGCGAAATCACCCTCATCGGCCAGGACACGACATGCTACGGCGAAGACCTTGGCCTCAACGACGGCCTTGCCACCCTCCTCGACACGCTCGCGGCAATACCCGATCTTCGCTGGCTCCGCTTCCTCTATGCATACCCCAATCGGATCACGGGCAAGCTGCTCGACACCATTGCTAAACACGACAACATCTGCAAATACCTCGACCTGCCACTGCAGCACGCCTCGCCAGATGTTTTGAAGCGCATGAAGCGCGGCGCCGGAGCCGAGATCTTTCTCAAGACTCTCGACAAGGTGCGCGCGGCAGTTCCCGGCATCGCACTGCGCACGAGCTTTATCGTTGGCTTCCCTGGCGAGTCTTTGCGCGATTTTGAACTTTTGGAAGAGTTCGTCAAGACCGCTGGCTTTGACTGGCTAGGTGTCTTCAACTACTCCGACGAAGACGGTTCGGGAGCTTTTTCGCTCGACGCCAAAATCCCCAAGCGCACCATCGAAGCGCGCAAGCGGCGCTTGATGAAACTCCAGCAATCCATCAGCAAGCGCGCCAAGCAGCAGTGGGTAGGCCGCGAACTTACGCTGCTGGCCGAAGGTGAAAGCGAAGAGACGCCGCTCCTCTGGGAGGCTCGCACCGAGTTTCACGCCCCGGAGATCGACGGCAAGGTCTACATCAACGACTGCGGCGAAGTGGCCGCCCTTGAATCCGGCCGTTTCTACCGGGCCCAAATCACCGAAGCCCACGACTACGACGTTGTAGCTCGCATCCTCTCCGGTCCCCTCTGAGGCGGACCCGCTGTAAAATGAATTAGTCCGATGGCTCCCAAGAAAAAATCCGCCAAACTACTCCACTGCCCGACTTGCGGCATGCTGGTCCGCTTCAACGACGAAGACTTCCCATTCTGCTCTGACCGCTGCCGCAAGATCGACCTCGGAAAGTGGGCCATGGGCGTCTACAAGATCAGTTCACCCATCCTCGACCCCGAGGTCCTCGAAGACCTTGGCGAAATCAGCGGCGGCCACTCCAGAAGCGGCGATTCGCATGATGAGTGAGCCCGCTGCCACACATAACAAGAACGAGAAAAACACGAAGTACCGCTGGGCATGGACCATCGCCACCTTCTTCGGCGCTGGCTTTGGCAAGCCCGGCCCCGGTACCTGGGGCTCGGTTGGCGCGTTGCTGGTTTGGGCCGCCTTCGCCTGGGGCTTGAAACCCCCTCCGCTGACTCTGCTTCTCGTCCTCCTCGCCGGCATCGCCCTCACGCTGCTGCTCGGTATTCCCGCCTCCACCATCGTCGCCCGCGAATCCGGCCGCCACGACCCGCAATTCGTCGTGATTGATGAGGTCGCGGGTCAGTGGATCGCCCTGATCGGCAGCCGAGCCGATTGGCGTCACGCGCTCATTGCTCTCGTTCTCTTCCGCCTCTTTGACATCACCAAACCATTTCCCATCCGTCAGCTCGAAAAGCTGCCTGAGGGTTGGGGCATTGTGCTCGATGATGTGGGTGCGGGGTTGTATGCTTTGGGTGTAGCATCTCTTTTGAGTTTGTGGATTTAGCTCAACCATGCCAAAAGTCAGCAGCCAATCCGTCCCTCTTGATGGCACCGCGCCCCGCATCGACGATATTCTCCCCGCCGCGGCTCTTCCCGGAGGCGATGTCGAGCTACTCGGCGCCAATCTCGGGCCTTCGAGCTCCGGCCTGCCCACTGTCCTGGTCGATGGCTTCCCTGCCCACATTCTCATGAGCCGCCCTACGCGACTCGCGGTCCGTGTCTCTGAAGAGGCCGCCACAGGCATGGTCGAGGTCCGCAACCCAGCCGGCTCAAGCAACGCCGCGCCACTTCGCGTGGCCCGGGAACTTTCCGACGGCCTGCACCCGGTCACGAGCCCCGCCGTGAGCCGCTCGGGAATGGTCTATGCGACCATCTCGGGCCAGCGCGGCAAGCAGACTCCGGTTTCAATCGTCCGCATCAGTCCCGACGGCCGCGGAACCCCTTTTGTCACCGGAATCCTCAACGCCACCGGGCTGGCCTTCAATCCCGACGGAGACCTCTTCGTTACTTCCCGCGCCGAGGGCAACGTCTACCGCATCGACGAGGCCGGCGAATCCACCCTCTATGCCGAGGGCATGGGAGTGGCCACCGGCGCGGCTTTTGACGCCGAGGGTAATCTTTTTGTCGGCGACCGCAGCGGCACCATCTTCAAGATCAACCCCGACCGCCAGATCTTTGTTCATGCCACGCTCGAACCAAGCCCCGCAGCCTATCACCTTGCAGTGAACGGCGCCGGGACCCTCTTCGCCACCGGCCCCACGCTCTCTTCGAACGACGCAATATGGGCCATCGAGCCCAACGGAGAAATCCGCGCCTGGTATCGCGGGCTGGGCCGTCCCCAAGGTCTGGCTCTCGATCGTGAAGGCAACGTTTTCCTCGCCGCCTGTCTCCACGGTCGCCGCGGCCTGGTGCGCGTCACTCCGCAAGGCGAAGCCAGCATTGCGCTCGCCGGCCCCAACATCGTCGGTCTGGCCTTCTCACCTCTCGGCACCACCATTGTCGCCACCAACGAAGCCGTCTACGAGGTTGACCTGGGAGTCGAAGGGCTGAATCTGTTTTGACCGGCAGACAGAGGCATGGGGCGCGAGTTCGATTCTGAACGCCGGGCAAAACGACCCCTGGACCTTATGCTGAGAGCTGAAAGCTTCACTTATGAAATCCGAGATCATCGCCGTCGGCTCCGAGATGCTCACCCCCTTTCGCCAGGACACCAACTCCCTTTACCTCACCGAAAAGCTCAATGAAATCGGCGTCACCGTAGCCTTCAAGACCATCGTCGGCGACCGCCGCAAAGACCTCGTGGGCGCCATTCGCGCCGCCCTCGGACGCACCGACATTATCGTACTCATGGGCGGTCTCGGCCCCACCGAAGACGACCTCACCCGCGAGGCAGTCGCCGAAGCCCTATCGCTGACATTGCGCCGCGATCCCGACCAGGTTGTTGCTCTCGCCGCCCGCGCCGCGACCTGGCGCATTCCCATGCCCACGAATAACCTCAAGCAGGCCGACGTCATCCAGGGCGCGGTCGTGCTGCCTAACCCGAACGGCAGTGCTCCCGGCCAGTGGCTCGACATTACCTATCAGGGTTATCGCAAGCTGGTTATGCTCGTTCCCGGCCCTCCCAGTGAGTGCCGCCCGCTCTTCGATGCCGAGTGCGCGACGCGGCTGCGTGAACTCCTTCCCGTCAGGCATATCGCCAAGCGCACCTTGCGCGCCGCCATGATTCCCGAGTCGCAGGCCGACAAGCTGCTCGCGCCCATCTACACCGAGTACAAAGACATCGAAACCACAATCCTGGCCCACACGGGCGACATCCAGCTTACGCTGCTCTGCTCCAAATCCGACGCGGCCGAGGCCCAGCATCGCGTGGATGAGTTGGCGTCGCGCATGGAAGAAGTCATCGAAGACTGGCTCTATTCCTCCGGCGCCGATTCTTCCGAGTCTCTGGAGCAAATCGTTCTTTACTATCTAGGCCTGCGCCAATCCACCCTCGCAGTCGCCGAGAGCTGCACCGGAGGCATGATTGCCCAGCGCATCACCAGCGTCCCCGGCAGCTCACGCTCCTTCCTTGGGGGCGTCGTCGCTTACTCCGATGAATTGAAGACCCACATCGCCGGCGTTCCCGCCGAACTGATCGCGCAACACGGCGCAGTTTCAAAGGAAGTAGCCGAAGCCCTCGCCCAGGGCATTCGCCACCAGACCGGCGCGACGTTGGGATTAGGCGTTACCGGCATCGCAGGCCCCACCGGCGCCACGGAGACCAAGCCCATAGGTCTGGTCTATATCGCGTTGAGCGACGACCGCAAGACAGAGTCAGTAGAGAGAACCTTCCGCGGTGACCGTGAGCGAGTAAGAGCCTGGGCCACCCAGCAGGCACTGGATCTCATCCGACGAAGACTGCGTTAAGACCGCTCTGTGCATTATTCCGGATTGTCGGGATGTTTAACGTAGGTCCATTTATCGCCGTCGTAGAAGCAGAGATGGCGATTGCTGAAACACCACATCACGCCGTCGTTGGCGTCCATCTTGAGCGGCGCAGGCGGCGGCTTGATGCCGGTCACCGTGAGCTTGACTTTTTTTCCGTCATACTCGAACAGCCCGCCGTTCGATCCGATATATAACTTGTCGTGAAAGTATTCCAGGCATTCCACATTACCTATTTCCTTCGGAGTCGGGATCGGCTTCCAACCATCGGCTCCCCACTCGATCAACGTGCCATCGTTACCGCCTATATAGAACTTTCCGGGAGAGATGCAGCGCACGGCATTCAGGTGAAGGGGCGAAGGCGGCGCGATTTTGAGCCATTGAACGCCATCGAAGTGCCAGATCGTTCCCTTGTCGCCGACGGCCCAAATATCCTGCTCCGAGGTGCCGTCGATCGACATAAGACCAAGGCGCTCAAATGGGTCGGCACGATGAAGCGGACCTGTATCAAAATGGACCCAGCCCGCGTCATCCCGCCGATAAATCTGACCTGAGTCACCGCAGACATAGACCCTGCCGCCGATGTTACGAGCTTCCGATAAATAGCCAAACCGGCCACCTTTGATGCCCGCGTCGGGGATGCGCTCCAACCGAGGTCCTCCCGGTGCCGCGATACGCACATCGCCGTTTCGGCCTATCCAGTATATTCCCGTGATCGGTAACTGCGCGAAGCAGGCAGCCAATACATCGAAGTCAACATCTTTATAGAGCCATTTCCCATCCTTAAGACCACTCAAACGCGTGCCTGAGTACTCGTCGTAATCCCCAAGCGCCAGTGGCCTGGTAGCGATAGAGACACTGTTCTTGCTCGCAATTGCTCCATCGATGAATCTGACCTCAGCTACCATATACAGCCTCGCTCATTACAAAGTGTCTGACTCAGTTTGATTGGTTCCCAAATCCGCCATCTTCGACGTATCCTTCTTTCCGGTTGGATCAGCGCGGAGTGGGG
This sequence comes from uncultured Occallatibacter sp., assembly GCA_964438125.1. Taxonomy (GTDB): domain Bacteria; phylum Acidobacteriota; class Terriglobia; order Terriglobales; family Acidobacteriaceae; genus Telmatobacter. The sequence continues at coordinate 2,848 of CAYTJN010000146.1, read as the reverse complement.
TTGTATCGCCGATTCCAGCAACATCTTGATGGTACGCGTCCAGTTGTCCCTTGATGCACTTTTCCGAGCATTTGCCATCCGTCGCGTCGGCGGCTGTTTTGGCCCCGCAACTTGAAGCATCTTTATAGCTCCAGGTTCCTGGCGGATCGCCGTTTTCTCCTGCTGTCTGTTCGGCTGCATCGAAATCCCGGTGAATGCGCTTGTGCTGGCTGTCCGCACCATCGCTATCCAGGCATATGCAAGGCGCATCCTTATCGTTGTAGCTTTTTAAATGGTCGTAGCGAGTGCCGGCCTTGCGCTGTCCCGGCGGAGTAAAGCAGCGCACAGGTATGACGTGATGCGCGGCTTTTCCTTTGCAGCAATTCGGCCGGTAGGCATACAAAGTGCAGTCCGCCTTCTCGGTCTTCGCGCAAGCTGGACAACCGCAACCTTTGTCTTTTGCCGAATCGAAATAGTTCTTGGCTTTGCAGTTGTTAGCAGCGGCGTCATTATTCGACATAGTCAACGCCCTCTCTTTCGCAGACCGTCTTCCATGTCACAGCATCCGAGTTTTTCTCGGCTTCGTCCCAATCCAAATCGCTTGTGCTATCGAAGACCGCATCCACGCGAACATCGGGATGAATGCTCGAATCCGTTAACGCGGCATGAATTTTAGAGTGTTCATCGAAAATCTTGCCCGAGTTGAACATGGTTGCGATAAAGAAGCCGATGCTGGATTTCCGTGTGAACCCATATTTTCGCGCGCGCAGCAGCCCGGCAAGAACGCGTGGTCGCAGCAGATCGTCCGGCACGCCTTCGATTCCGGTGTTCTCCGTATCCCGCAGGAACGTGATCATCTCTTCGACGGCCGCGTTGTCTGCCTGCGGCTTTAAGGCTTCGAGATGGGGATCTCTCAACTGAAAGACCAATGGATACCGGGTAGGCACCACCGGCGCAACCGCAGCGGGCCGGGGGGTCGCCTCCATGTAGAAGATTCCGTCTTTGACCTTGGGGTCGACGATACCGAAGGCTGCAACCGGGCCGAAGAAAAGGCGCAAATCCTCCGTCGAGCAGGAGCCGAGAAAAGGCTTGAGCACGCGCGGATCGTAAAAGCGGAAGTTCCAGACTTCCTTTTCTGGCGCGCGGACTTTGAGAAAGTGGCGCAGATGATGGCGCACCGTCTCGATATCCGACCGGCAGCCAATAAAGATGCCCCACGCGGCCTTGGTCTCTTCGGAGAGGATCCAATCGAGCAGCGGTTCATCGACGGCAAGCAGATAAGGTGCAACATTCCAGTACTGCTCCTCGGCAGTTCCGCGATAAAGCGAAACGGCCCGCAGGGGGCCCATCTCCATCACCTTGCGTGGTACCATCGGCGCGTTGCAAGAGTCGACCACTGCATAGAGACTTCCCGCCGCCGCCAATTGGCGCAACACTGCTTGCGGTACTTCACGAGATCGAATCAAGCTTGCGGAGTCTTTCATTGCCTGCCATGTGGAGCGCTGAATTGATATTAGCTCGAGGTGAAAGGAGCGCCACCGGCTGCCGCCTGCTGGGCGCATTTGGGAAAGGTGGGCGCGGCGCTTCCGCCCCCTGAATCGCCGATCATTACTGTGGGGCAGCCAAGCACAATCGCCCCGCCGTGAGCGGTTGTGTCCCCCAGCCGCGCCGCCGGTTGGCCGCCGATCAGCACTGTGGCGGATCCTTTGGCGATCACATCCGGAGGGCCAACGCAGGTAAGCATATCGCCCACACGTGCGGCCGGCAAGCCGCTAATCAACGCGGTTGGACAGCCCGGAGGCAGAATCGGACCTCCCACGTGAGGGACAGTACCCGTCACCATGGGGCAGGTGTGCATGTCGGAAACTCTTGCTGCAGGAGGCATATGCTCATTCACCTTGGCAAGCAAATGCTGCGGACCCATTATCGTTTAAAGCGTGGCTCACTGTAAAATATATCAGTAAATGAGCGGTCATTGTTCGATCATCCAATGTCCTCGTTCAGATTGTGATCTTCGAAATAAAGGTGATTGACAGCCCAACAAGGTGAGATCGGCAATTGGCAGAGTGGCATGGAAGGGGCGCCCGTCGCTCAGGTGCTTGCCAAAGTTTATCCCTTTCGGGATTGCGTTCCCTCTGGCAATTTAGACTCGCTGACTCCATTTAGTTTACCCGACGCCGATTTAATCGTTCTCTGTTTAAACAATCACAAAGCGTCGGTATCGCAACCTGCCTGATGCCGGCGAGTATCCAAAAAGACTTTCCTCGAAACAAGTTCGATCATCGCGCCCCAGCGCTGATCTGACCGAGTCAGCGTTTGACTCCACGATACGTTCGCCCCATTCGGGAGTGGGCGTGAGAACCCATAACGAGGAATCATTTATGACGACAACAGCCACATTACACCGGCGCCTCATCCTTACCAAAGAGGCGGCCACATATCTCTCGATGAGCGACTGGAAGCTGAGGCGCCTGATTCAAGAAAGCACGTTTCCGGTTTGTGCAGGATCATGAGGGAGGCCCGTTCCTCCTCGACATTCGGGATCTTGACAGCTATGTTGAAAACCACAAGCGCTCAATCCCCGACGACTACTCACCGCACGTCAGTTTCTCGGTAGCGGCGGTCGCAACCCACACCCGGAGACGCCGAGTGTCTTCGAACGGTATCCCGTCTGCTCGATTGGGCTGTTCGCCAAGAAGACTGGACCACCGCTATTATGATCCTCGTTGCCATGTCGCGCTGGTACGGCGACCACGGAAGGCTCGAAGACCTCGAACCAACCGTAGCTCTCTTGCTCCCTCATGCGACAGGGATCGAGCGCGTTATCTTACGCGGACACCTCGTCACCATAGCCACAAATCGCGGTGAC
>CAYTJN010000145.1:0-10342 GCA_964438125.1 uncultured Occallatibacter sp. | reverse complement strand
CGCGCACCCAGTATTCGGCCCAGTGATCTTCAATCGCGGCGGGGTCGTAGGCTTTCGGCAGATCGTGGGGCATAAGGGTTCTTGAATTCGAGCCCCCGATGGTCTGCGCAAAGCCCCCTTGCAGTGAGGGATTCGAACGAGGGGACCACCAACCACTTTACCAGATGGAGCAGTGGCGAGATTCATTCAGCTCAGGAGATGAAAAAGGCCGCTTCCGGTTTTTGGAAGCAGCCTTTTTCATCGGACCAAAAGCGAGCTAGAACGGATTCAGCTTGGAGAGCCCCTTCTTCTTTTTCTTTTTGCTGGAGGATTCGTCGCTCAGGTCGGCCTTGTGTTTCTTGGCGTCGTCCGGATTCACAGCCACTGTCGGGTTGGAGCCCGGCTTGACGTCGTTGACCTGATCGGGTGCCTCGGCCGGCTTTTCGGCGGCGGGAACGGCAGTATTGACCGGGCCCACCGCTTTAACAACAGCGTTTGGGTCGGCGGCGGGCGCGCTCAAAATCTGGACGCCAACGCCTGTGCCGCCCTCTGGCTTCTCAAGCTGCAAAGGCGCCTGGGAGGGTTGGTCGCTTCGGGGGGGCTCATTCACTCCAGTTGGGGAGACCACCCCGACAGCAGAGGCGGCAGGCTTTCCGGCGTTGATGGCGGCAGTAATGACCGCAGCGTTCTGCTTGTTCACATCGGGCGCGAGCGTGCGTTTGGGATCGTCCAGGCTGGGCTCACCGACGTGAACCGCTTCAACCACCGTGGGGCCATGCTTGATGATGCCGAAGGTCTTGTCGACAAATTGAACGCGGCGGCGGCTGACCTCCTCGGCCTCGTTTTCAGTGATCGCTGCCTGGGTCGGCTCGGGAATGGGGCGGTTCATCGCCACCAGCCGGTCGCGGGCATCCTCAACATGAGGAGCCATGGGATAGCGGGTGATCACCTTGGTGTAGGCCTCGGCGGCGCGGTCCTGGTATGCGGCGCGCAACCGCTCCTTGACGGCACCGGGAATGTTGGGCTGGCTCTGAAAGAAGCGCGCCTCGCCGGCAAAGGCGTCGCCTATACCCAGCAAAGCCTGGTCGCTCTTGGAGTAGAGCGGATAGGTATCGACCACGGTCTGAAGGCGCGCGATGGCTGCGGAGTAGTTTTCGCGGCTCCCGTAGTAGAGGCCGATCTCTGATTCACGCTCGGCCAGGACCTCTTGCACGTCGCGCAGTTTCTGCTTGGCGCGAGGCACCAGCGTCGAATCAGGAAAGATGTTGATCATCTTCCGATACTCTTGTTCGGCGCGCTGGGCATTGTTGTAGTCGCGATCCGGCTTTTCCATCTGCTGGTAGTAGATGTCGGCTACCTTCATCTGCGCCTCGGCGGCCTCAGGGGCATTGGGGAAAAAGGTAATAAAGTCCTGGTACTCCGCCTCCGCCTGCGTGAGGGCCGCGGTGCCACCCTCCTTGAACCAACTGTCGCCCACGGCCAGCTTGGCGCGCATCCTGTACTCAGAGTCCGGATAGGTATTCAGCATGGTTTGAAGGTCGAGGCGGCAAACGTCGTAGCGGCCCTTCTTCATGGCCTTCATTGCCTTGTCGTAGAGCTCCTTGTCCGGTTGCTTGGAGCTCAACTTGGCCAGCGGGTTGGCGCTCAAGTCCTCGTCCTTTTTCTTCTTGGGCTGCTTTTCCTTGGCCTGGGCTGCGACTCCGCCCAACATCAGGACTGCCAGAGCGAGTGCGGAAAACTTCAACATCAACCGGTTCATAAATCCTCATTGGGGTGAAGCCCGCGACTGGCCACACGCCTAATCCTCGATACACTTCAATCTCATTTGCTCAATCGAGCTACTCACCCGCGGCTTCACGAGCTACCGCGAGCAGCGCGTGCGCATCCTGCTCAGGGTGTCCCGCGCCAAAGACGGCGTTGCCGGCTACCAAGAGTTCCGCCCCTGCTTTGACGATTCGCGCCACCGTGTCGTGAGCCACGCCGCCGTCCACTTCGATTTTAAATGCCAGCCCCAGTTCCTCGCGCAAAACACCCAGCCGGCGGATCTTGTCGAGCGAGAACTCGATGAATCTCTGCCCTCCAAAACCGGGATTGACGCTCATGATCAGTACGTGGTGAACCATGGGCAGAATGTCGATGAGCAAATCGACGCGGGTGGCCGGATTCAGCACCACCGCGGGCTTCATTCCATGCTGCGAAATCAACTCAAGTGTGCGATGCAGGTGACGGCAGGCCTCGTAATGGACGCTCACCCAATCCGCCCCGGCCTCGGCAAACGCCGGGATAAACTCGTCGGGATTCTCGATCATCAGGTGGCAGTCGAGCGGCAGAGAAGTAAATTTGCGCAGCCACTTCACCACCGGAGGCCCGATCGTGAGGTTGGGCACAAAATGGCCGTCCATAATGTCCACGTGGATCGCCGTGCCGCCGCCCCGCTCAGCCGCGGCAACCTGGTCGGCCAGATGGGCAAAGTCCGCCGAAAGTATGGATGGCAACAGTTCAACCATGGGGTCTTCTAGACGCATCTCCTTGCAGGCTCAGTGTATCAGCGCGGATCAGCTGGAGTCTGCGGACGGCTCGCGTGCCTGGATCGGGAGACAACTCGCCTGTTCAAAGCTCGGGCTGCATCGACGGAAGAAGTCGAATGTCTTTCAAGAGGCTTTCAACAACGGACCCCCAATCGCCGATCTTCGACTGGCGTAAGAGGCGAAGAGTGGGGTACCAGGGACTGTCTGATCGCTTCTCAAGCCAGCGCCAGTCTGCGGCGAAAGGGAGCAGAAGCCAGACCGGAAGCCCCAATGCGCCGGCCAGGTGCGCGGTCGAGTTGTCGATCGTGACGACCTGATCCAGAGCGGCGATCTGCGCCGCGAAGCGGTCAATATCAGCAAACTGATCGACACTGCGGTCAATCAACAGGGGCGCATGGGCGGCGGCGGCTTCTTGTTCGAGTCTGTCGAAGTCTCCATATTGCAAGCTAATCCAGCGAATGCCCGGCAGCGCGAAGAGCGGAGCAAAGCTCTCAAGGCCGATGCATCGCTTCCGGCCGGTCTTTTGATTCCGGGTGTACCAGGCCAGCCCGATCAGCCGCCGGCCGTCGCTATAGCGCGTTCGAAACTGCTCGGCTTCCGTCCGATCGGCTCGGAGGTAGGGCGAGACCGTAGCAGCAAAAGCATCTTGCGAGGCCCGAAAGATCCCCGGCAAACTCCCCGTAGGCATATGGGCTGCTATCCCCATCGTCCCTACGTCAGCCGGCTGGCGGCCGGAAACAACCTCGATCTGTGGAAAGGACCGCGCAAAAAGCGGCTCGAGCCGGGCATCGCAATCGAGCACGATCTGATTGCCTGAGCGGATGGCCTGCGGTAGGAGCCCCGCAAACATGATCTGATCGCCGACTCCCTGTTCGCCCCAAAGCAATAGCCGACCGGTCGCAAGCTTCTCCCCTGCCCAGAGCGGCTGCCGATAAGCGCGCCTTGGCGTGTCATGATCGGGAGATTGCCAGCGGCTCTCGTAATTGCGCCAGCCGGTGGCGAAATCCCCGTCTCGAAGTTGTGCCAGCGCCAGGCCGAAGCCGGCCCGCGAAAAATCCGGCCTGATCTCCAAGGCACGGCCTATCGACGTCATCGCCTCTTCCAGACGGCCCAGGTCCTCAAGAACACAGCCGAGATTGTAATGCGCCTCGGCGTACTCCGGCCTGCGAGCCAGCGCCCGCTTGAAGCTGGCCTCGGCATCGTCCAGCAGGTCGAGGGCATGGAGCGTATTGCCAAGGTTATAGTGCGCCTCGGCCAGTTCAGGCTTGAGTGCGATGGCGTGCTCATAGCAGGTAGCCGCCTCTGGCAACCTGCCTTGAGCCTGGCGCAGATTGCCCTGGTTGTAATGCGCCTCAGCATAATTCGGTTTGAGCGCCAACGCCTGCTGATAACGGGCATCTGCCTCGTCTAATTGATTCTGAGCCAGCAGGGCGTTTCCCAGATTCCCGTAGGCCTCGGCCATTCCCGGCTTGAGGTCGATTGCCTTCTTGTAACCGGCCACGGCGTCGTCGAGCTTGCCTTGAGCCTGTAGCGTGTTTGCGTAGTTGAGAAACGCTTCTGCGAAACCAGGCTGGAGTGCGATAGCCCGCTCATGGCTGGCGACGGCCTCTTCGAGCTTGCCTTGCGCTTGCAGAATATTCCCCAGATTGACGTGCACCTCAGCCAAATCGGGCCTCAGTTCGAGCGTCGCGCGGATATGTGCCTCGGCCAGGTCGTGCTTGCCCTGCGCCTCAAGCACAGCACCCAGATTCATCTCTGCCTCAGCCAGCAGCGGGTTGATTGCCAAAGCCCGCTCATAGCAGGCCACCGCCTCGCCGAGCCTTCCCATCGCTTGAAGAGCCGTTCCCAGGTTGGAGTGAAACGCCGCCGGTCGCCTGTCGACAGCAATTGCTCTTGAGATCAACTTGATGGCAATCTCGTCGCGGCCGATCTGATGGGCCAACACTCCGAGCAGATGCAGGCTGTCGGCATGGCGGGGATCAACCTCCAGAATCTGATGGTAGATCCGCTCTGCCTCAGCCAGTTTTCCCCGCTGATGGTATTCGATAGCCCTGGCGCACATTGCTTTCAGATCCAGAGGCCGTTCTCGCCGCGAGGGCTGCCTGGGGACGAGGTAGAGAGAGCGGTTCATGAGATGAGTGTAGGAGGCAGAGAGTCCCATCGTCCGTCGCCCTTGAGCCGCGCCTGAAAGATCTATAGGAAAAGTTTCCCGCTAAAGGAGTCTCCCGAAATGAACTCGGCGACCCCTTTCGCTCTCGCGGATTCAAGCTGCTTGAGCAGGATGCGCCCGCGCGCCCGCATTGCCGGAGTTCCCGAGCGGCTGTGGATGCGCAGCAGGTCAATGACCTCCGGCAGCAGCGAGCCGTCTTGCCGGGCTAGATCTGCCAGCCCTTGCAGTGCGAGAGTTTTGACAATCGAGCTTCGGTCCTCCAGATAGGACTGCAGGATGTCGGCGACCCTCCGGCACTCTGAAACTGAAAGTCGAAGCCGCGGCACCACACCCGCCAGGCACCATTTCAGCTTGTTGTGGGTGGCCTCTGCAAGCAATCCGATCAGTGGCTCTTTCCATGTGCTCTGGAGCAGAACCATCAGCGAATCCGGAGCCATCGATCGTTGGCGTGTGAGTTTTTCCAGCGCATCGGCCGCGCGCATGGCCACGGCAGGCTCTTGATCCCAAAGGCACTCAAGCAGTTGATTGGCCTTGATGGGGTGCGCCCGCACAAGCTCCACAACCTCAGCGGTTCGGCCGCTCGAAATAGGGCTGCGGCCGGCGGTGAGCATCGAACGGAGCGTGTTGCGGGAGGGCATGGAAGGGCTTTGCCACCAGCTTACTCCGGATTGCTCCCCGAGATCATCTTTGCTGCGACCCTCCCCACGCCGCGCAGCATGGACTTGACCGGCCATTGGCCTTCGGCGTCGGGGAAGAAGATCTCTCCGCTGCGCCGCGCTTCCGGGCGATAGTACCAGCGCTTGAGCAACGCCAGATGGCCCTGGCGCAGCGTGGCAGATGGAGTCTCAAAGCGCTCAGCCAAACCAGCCAGCGCCTCCTCCATGCGAGCCTCAAGAACGCCGCGCGCGAGCTTGGCGGGCGCAGCAGCCTCCGCTTCAGGACTGGTTTCATGAGCGGGGGAATCCGCGGGCGGCTCCTCTGGAATCGCCTCGATCGCCACTGGCTGGGCAAACAGCGAAGTCGAACCGGATTGCTCGTTCTGGATTCTCATTCCCAGAGTCGAAAAGGCAACCGGACCGGCCAGATAGCCGTTTTCATAGAGAAAGACCGCGACCTCGCCCGGCACGGCCGCTGCTTGCAGCACCACCGCGCGAAGCTTCGTTAGGGGGCGAACCAGCTCGGGCGCCAGAGCGCGCACGCCCTCCACGCGCTGCACCTGAGCATGAAGGCCGGCAGCCGCCTCAAACTCCAACCTTGACGAGGCCTGATCGCGCTCGGTGCGGAGCGTGACCAACCGGCTTTCGCCGCGCGTGGCCAAGAACCGGTCAACCGCTGCGGCCTCTTCGGCATACCGTTCGTCGGTACAGCCCTGATAACACGGCGCCAAGCACATCTTCATTTCGGAGTAGACACAGCCGGGATGGCTCGGATTGGGGTCCAGATCCTCAGTGCAGCGCCGCAGCAGAAAAAGCTTGAGCGCCTCATCGGCATAGCGCTCCGCAGCCGCGCGCGATTGGAAGGGCCCGTATGCCCAATCCGCCTCGCGCAGGCTGGGGCGATGTGTGACTGTGATACGCGGGTAGGCGTTGCTGCCCAAGAACCGCACAAAAGCCGGAGCCCGTAAGTGCATACGTTCAAGGCACTTGGGTCCGTAGACCCGCTCAAGCAGCGTAAACTGCTCCAGTAGCGATTCAAACTCTGAGCCCGTCAGCCGCCAGCGAATTTGCCGTACTCGCCCCGCCAACTGCAGCCGCCGTGGATGCTTTGCGGAGGGAAGCAGCAGCCGTTCAAGCCTAGCGCGCAGGTTGGGAGTGCGGCCAATGTAAGGCTCAGCATGAGCCTCGGCACCATGCAGTGCAAAGACCGCCGGGCTTTTGGGTAACTGATCGAGAGCTACCCTGGCGTCGTCCGGGTCGAAGGCGAGAGCTTGGAACTCAATCGGCACGGCCATCTCTCCCCTTAGAGTGGTTATCCATTAGGGCGGGCTCAGGAGGGGTATATTTTTCTTCAAAAAGAACCCAGTTGGCTCTTCATGGTCTCGGGATAGACCCTTTGGAAACCGCGATTGGGCATGGAGTGGAAAGCTCATGGAGGTCAATGGGCCGTCAGATCACAAAGCCTCATCCAATGGCTTTTCAGCCGGTTTTCCCGTGGCTTCCAATTTCTCCGCCGTCCCTGCGGTTGCCGGAATCTCAGGAGTTCCCGGTTCGTCGAGCCAGAACCAGACAATCCACCATATGGACGCCGCCACGTAGATAACCTGGTTTGCATTCATTATTTTAGCCAGCAGATCGAGGATATGCCTGTACTCGTCCTGGGAATGGGGATGCGCTCCCTTGACGATCGATTGCACCGTTAAGGCAACCGTCATCGCGGTGATCGCCACTGTGGAGAGCCCGATGATGATCTGCTGCGGGTAGCTCCGCCATCCGCCTTTGAAGTGCCGGCCAAAGATCACAACCAATAACCCCAGCCCGACCGCCAAGACGGCAGTTAGCAATTCGCCCTTCAACGCCACCAGTTGCATGAGTTGCAACTTCCCCAGCAACGAATCGAGGGCCAAATCTTTCTTTGTCGGCCAGGGTCCCCAGTACGCCAGAGCCACGCCGGCCAAAACGAGCAATCCGAGTGTATTGGCGATCACCACCGAGCGTCGCGCTCCGACAAATGCCCGCCGCGCAACCTCTACCAGCAACAGCAGCCCCACAACCGCTGCCACGTCACCCAAAACCAGCAGGATCTCCTGATAGAGAAGCTGCGCCGTCCTGCCTGCCAGCAGTTGTTCGGCCATGAGCCGCAGGGTGACCACCACAACCCCTGCCGTGAACCACGGAAAGCGCCGCGCTCGATCGCGGCCCAGCAGAACAACCAGCAAAATGATCTGCGCGGCAAAGTCCAGGGTCCATAGAACCTGGCGCGCCGAAAAGTCGAAATTGAAGTGCATTTTTGAGTCCCGTCCGGGTGGGCAAGTGGATTGCCGGCCCACTCCAGTCTATAGCGCTTTCCCGGCTACTGTACGCTGCGAACCACAAATGCCAAGTCGCCTCGCGAAGTCGGCGTTACAGGTTTACAGATTTACAGATCCATGGATAGGCCTATTTGTTTGCGCGCGCCGTCCATGCGGCCAGGTAAACCGCCTTGGATGGGTCGGCCGCCACAATGGCCTCGTAGTGAGCCACTCGCTTGGCCTGAAAGGCTGCTTGCAGCGCCACCGGATCGGCGGCATTCACCGCGCCCAGCGTCATCGGGCCCCAGCCGCCGTCTTCGGCGATAGGCGCGGCGCCGGGAGCGAGCAGACTATTCACGGCCTGCTGCAAACAGCGAACGGACGAGCCCGCGCCTCCGTTCACCGCAAAGTCAAAGACCCGCTTGCAAACATCGTCCGAATCGACTTGGGCGAACCAGGCGTCCCAGAAGTGGTTCTGATAGAACTGCTGGACCAGCGGCCCGCGTTGCGGTTGGGGAAGCGCTGCAATTGCCGCGAACTCCGTCGGCCACGAAGCGCTGTTGACGCCACTGATGGCGAAAGCGCCCGGCGGCGCATCCGCCACCTTCGCGCATGCACGAGGAGCATCTTCGTTGTCCATCATCCAGTTGTAAGCGGTATCCCAGTTTGCCATCGTCCCCCCCCCCTCCTTTACCCAAAGTGATGAAGATGAAGACAGATCGAGTGGAGGGCGAGCTTAGGTATGGATCGATGGGAAGTATGGTGCGCCCGGAGAGATTCGAACTCCCGACCTAACGCTCCGGAGGCGTTCGCTCTATCCAGCTGAGCTACGGGCGCGCATCACCAGCATATCGCACTTTGGGTTCTGCCGGAGCCAACCAACCTGACCCGGCGGTGGTGAATCTCCCGGATCGCCGACATCCCGAGCGAAACACCAACCGTGAACCCATCGGCGTTTTACCATTCTCGATGAGCGCATCTCACTGTTGGCAGCCGTTTCAAGACATACTCGCCATTTCGGGCAAATCGAACGGTCCGATTGGCGCTCAGAGCTTAGCGAGAATGCGTAACACCCAGGGCCACCGATTTTAGGAACGTATCGAAGATGGGCTTAGTTTTTTGAAGGTATCCCGCACTAGTGATCAAAAGAACCTTCCCATCGTCGGTATGTCCATCGTGGGAGAAAGAAAAACAGGTCTGAATGTTTATCAGTCTCTTTGCTCGGCTACTACTCACTACCTGCCAAGCCGTCGCGTCTCCGAGCAGCAGAGTCTTTGAAGTTTTTGGCCGTTTCGGCGCTTCATCCTCGTCAATTCTCAGATGTATTTCGAAGATGATGCAGCTATGCATGGCCGGATCCAAAAAGATCGTGAATCCATGAAAAGGAGCGTTGCTCGCAACTCCGCCCCACCCGGTCAGTTCATCGGGGATCCGTGCGTGGAGTGCGAAATCATCGATTGATACCTCCCCTTTGTACCCGATGCCAACTCCAGGTCTGGCCATCGTGGCCTCGCTGCAAGGCTCGTAAGTTCTCGCCTGTGAGTCAGCGGATTGCGATGCGATGGTCACCGAGAGTGCAGCAATGAGGATCAACACACCTTTACTTCTTGGCATCACCGTCCCCCGAAAAGTTGATCCCGCAAGCTGCCGCGGCCTCGACTAGCTGTTTGTATCGTTTCGCGATTTCGCCCGGATATGCTGGGCTGGAGTTATACATGTGTCGCAGGTTGCTGACCAACGCCTTTGCGTAGTCCTCAATTGTTTTTGGCTTATCGGACAAATACGGACCCCAGTTGAGTATCCACGCGTCGGCTGACGCCTGCACGGTAGGGTATGCGATGTTGTTGCCGCCCGCCTGAGTCATACCGAACAAGTTATTTAAGGGCTTTCCGTTGCTCGAACTGTTTGTTCCAAACACATGCACCAGGTCCCAGCCGCTCTCTTGCAATGCCGTAGACATGATGAACAAGGGATTTATGCCCAGTTTCTTCCCCATTCCCTTGAAAATCATTATGTACTCCTGTTGCATGATGGGTTTGGAACATTTGTTCGTATTTATGTGGTCTGTGTGCTTTGTGGCGTGCTCTTTCCCAGCCATTTAGACCGCCTTCCGTAATTGTCCGAAGTTTAGCACGGTCTTACAGGCGCATCTTCCAATTCATGTCAGGGGTGCCGATGGATCGATCCCGAACCCGAGGCAGACGAAAGCGACAAGGCCGTACTTGCTCATTTAGGCGGCCTTTGTAAAGCGCCTGATCATCCTGATTCTCGTGCATGAAATCGTACGTGGTAACGATTCGACTATTTTCGTACTTTGCGCTCTGACGATGAAATCCGAGTAGGAACCGAGAAACCGGCATCCTAAGAGAAGCGCTAGCCGGAGATCGCATGCAGGGTCTTGGTCTTATACCAAATCGCCGAGGCACTCACCGAACCCGGATAGATCCTCAAGAGTCGGCTTCTTGATCGCTTTTCAAGTAACCAAGAATGAATGAGTAACCCAGGTCTCGTTTTTTGCGACCTGTAAGACCACGAACCAAATGGCGCGCAAGCGCCGTCTGCCCCACCGCAGGTGGTGGTTGCAGATAATTTCCTATCGTCGGCGCACAATTAGAACAGTCATGAAAAGTGGATTGGCGAGCCGCCGTTCAAGTCCGCCAGAAGAAGGGGTGGGGGGGGGGGGGGGGGGGGGGGGGGGGGGGGGGGGGGGGGGGGGGG
>CAYTJN010000144.1:0-10374 GCA_964438125.1 uncultured Occallatibacter sp. | reverse complement strand
GCTACGACCAATACCGCCACGATTTTGCGAAGCTCATTTGGCAGATCGCCTCGCCCAAGTGGAACTTCGACGATGCCACATTCGATCGTTCCGCCACATCGTTCGACAATCCGGACCACGTCACTATCGTGATTCACAACGATCGCTTTCGCATCGGGCTCGCCGAAGGCGAACCGCAATACGACAGATTCGAAAACCAACTCGCCCAGCTTCCGACCATTGCCGTGCCCACTATCACCCTCGAGGGAGATGCCAATGGTGCGCCACATCCCGCTGACCCGGCGGCCTACCGCCAGAAATTCACGGGTCAGTATTTAAGCCGGATCATTACCGGCGGCGTCTGCCACAATCTGCCTCAGGAATCCCCACAGGCATTTGCGCAAGCTGTGATCGACGTCGATGGGCTTTGATTTCGACTCGCAAATTCCAGTAACACGAGGCTCACAGCTATGCGATCCGACATTGTGCCCGGTGCGCTCTTTCCGGACTACGAACTGACAGACCATGCTACGAAGCGCCGCAAGCTTTCGGAATTGCATGGCCAGCATCCGATGGTCCTGGTGCTCAGTCGCGGAGGATATTGTCCAAAGGACCGCAGGCAAGCTGAACTCCTGGTTGGCTTCCACCGTGAGCTGGAAGTTGGATACTGCCGTCTGGTCACCATCAGCACGGACGACATCACTCTCACGAACGAGTATCGCTCAGGCGTCGGCGCCCACTGGCCGTTTCTCTCCGATGCAGGACGAGCCGTTCAGAAGGATCTCGATATCGCCGAATACACAGATCCTGATCACAATCCGATGATTCCCCATGTCATCGTTCTGGAACCAGGCCTTATCGTTCACAAGATCTACAACGGCTATTGGTTCTTCGGCCGTCCGACCATCGAAGATCTCCGTCAAGATCTTCGTGCAATCACGCAAAAGTGCCGCCCCGATTGGGACATCGCAACGCCGGCAATGAAGGCCGCATGGAAGGAGGACCGCAAGGAGCTCTTCTATCCCTATGGCAAGACCTATGCGCAAACATGGGGCGAGCAAGATTAGAGCGCGGTCTCGTTTTTGCAGGTTCCGATCGGATGGTGGTCTATCCGGAAAGTTATATAGGCGTAAACACTTCGGCGTAATTTTCAGGATCGGTACTGGGAACGCCGCAGGGTGCGATTTTCCAGCCCCGACCGAATAATGTGATACGGGTACAATCGCCGACTTAGCATTGCCGATCTGGCGTCGGGGAGTGCATTTTGCATCAATTGACCGCGACAATTCTTGCTCAGCTTCCATTTTGCCAAGCATTGGGAAGCGAATCGCGGCGCAATTGATCCACTCAGCCATTTCTGTATCCAGCCAAAGTTCGTGGCCCCCAAACTGCTACGACGACTACGGCTGCGATTGCCATGATGACGCCGTTGACACGCGGGTCCCAATACGATCCGCGCATCGGAAACAATTGCCAGGTGACGTTTATCGTGGTGTGGAAGACAGCTGCAGCGAAGACACTTTTGCCCGTGTTGTTATAAAGCCAGACGATGAGAACCCGAGCCGCGACCGTACCGAGACACCACCAGGCGATCCATGCTGGCGAGCGATGAACCTGCACCAACGGCAAAATGTGCCAAATGGCCCACACCAACCCCAACAGAATGCTCGCTGGAAGTGCCCCCCACCGATCCTGCATCGGATCGATGGCATATCCTGACCAGCCGAGTTCCTCGCCCAACGCCAGGATGAATATCGCGAAAGACATGGCCAGCGTCGCAACAACCCGGATTTGGGGGACTGGGAGTGGCACCCCCATCCAACGCATCCACCCATACGACGAGATCGTGACGACAGGCATCAGAAGGACCATCGGCGCGTACCAAATCTTTGCTTCGATTCGCTCGTAATCGAGGGATCTCTTCAGCAGGTCTCTCACGCCCGCCGCCTTGCTCTCACGGTAAACGAGAATGATGGCGGCTATGGCCGGACAGAAAACCACTAAAAGCGCAGTCACCGGAACGCCAGGTACTACTTGATATACGACAAAAGAGCCGACCAACAAGAACGGAAGGGAAAGAGCGAAAACCAATAAGAAGAACTTCAGCGGTGACCTGCGCTGCGATGGGATGATATTCATGGAACCCTCGGGTGCCGAGCCTGCAGGCTCTGAAGGAACGATGCGATCTCACGCAAGGCGTCGGCGTAATGGCCGACCAAGGCATGACCGCTAGTTGGAAAGATAATGGCCCCGCAGTCGGGCACGCTGGCGGCAATATACTTTGCTCGAGTGGCCGTGCCAAACCTGTCGTCTTCCGCGCTGATTGTCAGGACAGGGCAGGCGATCTTCCCGATCGGATACGGTTCGTGTGTGGCGGCTGACTTGACGTCGAAGTTCATCCCTGCGATGCGCTGGCTTACCGGCAAAAGGTGGTCAAGAACCTGCTGCACTCGCGCCTTCTCGGTGGGATCGGCGGCGCGCACAACGGCGGAGTCGGTGCCGAGCATCATCCGGGTCATTCCGCCAGGCATGATCGGCATCAGTTTCAAGAGTGCCCAGGCGACGAAATTTGAGTGGGCCATCGCGCTGACGATTGCGCCGCCATGGATGGCCGTCCCGGCCGGCAAGTAATTGGCGGGGACGAGAAGCACCAGCGCACGGCAGCGATCCGGATGACGGCTCGCGAACTGCAGGGACGACCAGGCGCCAGCAGAGATGCCGACATCGACCACCTTGTCGATGTCAAGATGATTGAGGAGTTGGACATAGGCATCGGCCTGCATCGCGGTGGTAGGATCATTGGGCATCGTCGAACGAAGATAACCAAAGCGGGACGGAACGATGAGCCGATATCCGCGCCCGGCCATCGCGCCGGTCATGTCGATGCCTTGATCAAAGCCGCCTTCGGCGCCGTGGACAATCAGCATCGGCTCGCCCTCACCCATCTCGGCGTATTCCAACGTGCCGAAGGACGTCTGCATCGTTTGGCTGCGGCCAACGAGGCGTGCGCGCGCGGCCCTCATGTCACGCGCATAGATTGCGTAGACACCGACGGCGGCTAAGATGAGGACCGCGAAAATGACAAAGAGAATTCGACGCATAGCTATCCTATAAACCCAGACTACGCGCCTCATGTTCCCGGTGCCGGGCCCCACATTTGAGCCTCGAGGGCCGGCTATGAACTGTCAGTTGGCTAAATCAAGGCGCTTCGATGTGGATCTGCATCGATCAGTCCTGAAATCGCCGTAGGCTCCGGGAGATTCCTCGAACCCAACCCCGCGGAAGGGAGCAAGGTTGATCGCTGTCTCGCTTTCCCAATTTCACGGCAAGAGCTGCGAAATGTCGCTCAATTAATAATAGCGAAGATCGGGCGAATCTTGTCGTATAGTGGAGAGCATCAAAAGCAGTGCCTCTTTGAGGACCGGCATGCCACTCTATGAACTAGCGTTAATGGGTGACCCTTCTGGAGGTGAAATCGCTTCTGTGGAGGCGTGCCTGTCGAAGGTCATTGATCCTTTTGGCCTGCGCTTAGGTGCGGAAGTGGCATGGAGTGCTCGTGCAATTATCGAACCGGCGTCGGCAACACATGGACAGAGAAACGCTTGCAACACGTTCGCCATACCAAGGGATTCCCGGCATGCCCGCCGCCGGAGCAACGTCGTTGGATCACCATGAAACAAGCTGCGAATGAGTTGAAAGTCAGCGATGCCGTTGTGCGTAGACTGGTCGTACAGAAGACGCTCCCTGCAAATCAAATCGTAAAGTTCTCCCCGTGGATGATCGAGCGGGAGCATCTCAACCTTCCGGCCGTCCACAGAGCGGTTCGCCTTGTCCACACTGGTCGGCGTGATCAATCACGTATGACTAATGACGCACAGACCCGCTTGTTTTGTAATCCAGAAGAGCAATTGGGTGAGATTTGATTTTCCATTTTGCTGCGCTCACTGAGTACTTCTGCGATTTGGTGCGAGGAGAAGGCCCTTCGGGCGACATGTGCAATTACCGTTCCAGAGCACGATCATGTCGACGGCGAGCCCTAGCGTGCCGAGTTGGTCTTCTTGGTCATTTTTGCCCAACGCCTCGAAAAGGTAAAAATTAGCCGTTTCGAGAATTGGCGAGTGCGGAAATTCCACTTTTTGCACGTCCGAAGCCTCGGCGCAGATGGACAGAGGAACCGTTTTTAACGCGACGCAAAAACCGTTGCGAGGATCAAAGTGCGAGAACATGGACGATGTGACGAGTTTTTGCACGGAAATCTTTGCCAGTGCCCAATTAAGCTGTTTCGAGGGGTTGGGCGAAAATAGCCGAGATCAAGTTCGCCGGTTAGGACTTGGAAACCCCTCCGAGAAATGCATCCTCAAAAAGTTGAAGGAACTCTAGAGATTTTTGTAACGCCCGAGCCCTTAGCGTCACTAACATTGCGACAGTTTGAATGGAGGTTCGCTTTGGCTATCACAATCGTTGGCCCTACCCCCCCGCCAGTCCCGGATCGCACGGATATTCCAGGGACGCCGCCCAAAATCGTACCTCGCGCCACTGACGCGCAAGATCCCACGTGGCCTAGCAGCGACAGCCCCGCTTCGGCGGGCATCACGGGAACAAACGGTGGTGTCGGAGAAGCCGGCGGCAACAATGTTGACGGTGGCGACACGCCCGCTAATTTGACGTTCGTTGTTGGAGGATTTACAGGTGTCCTGACCGTCACAGTTCTGGGCGGCAACGGTGGCATCGGAGGCAGGGGAGGCACCGGCGGAAATGGCGGCGAGGGCCAGGACGGCGGCCAGGGAGATGATGATGATCCGAATGGCGCTGGCGGAGCGGGCGGAAATGGGGGCGCAGGTGGAACCGGCGGCAATGGCGGAAATGGCGGAAACGCTAACAGCTTCGATCTGTATATTCCTAACGCTGCGGATGCAATTACGCTCAACACTCAAATCACGTTCAGTGGCGGCTTCCTGGGGCAAGGCGGGGAGGGCGGCACGGGGGGGGGCGGCGGACTGGGGGGATTCCCCGGTGGCGACAACACTCAACCGCGAGCGCAACAGGGAAATCCAGGACCGCTTGGTGCGGCAGGGAACGATGGAGCTCACAACGGCTCTACCGGGGCGTGCGACATTTACATTGGCATACCCGCACCATAGACCCAGCCAAGGGCTTCGCCCTTGAAATCCCAGAGCCTCCGGGTTGTTCTTCGCATGATAAGACCGACTCGGAATTGTTGAAGTAGTTTGTTCAGGATTTGAGACGTGAGAATTTAACAACCTTGGAGGTGAGCGTAATGCAAACAAAAGGACTAGGACGCATAGAGGTTGAGGTGGCGGATCATGATGGTCATGCCCTCGGCGAAGAAGTGGTGGTCCTCCTCAGTGAAAATAAAGCGTCGTTTGGAAACCAATACCGGTTCAAGTCAAAGACGGGAGAAGCGGTCGTCGGCGAACTCCCACCGGGACCCTATAATCTGCAGGCTCTCGCCAAGGATTACCATGTAGGTCGTGAATTCGTTGAAATTCACCCGGATCGTACACATAAGACCACACTGCGCTTGAAGAAGGGCCCCGCACACGCCACCTTGCCCGTAGCGGAGCGACTCGAAAAAACGTACGGCATCAAGGTTGCGGCGGAGAGTCTTCAAAGCCTCACTGTCGCAGACGGTCGAGATATCTCGCTTGACTATCGGCAATATCCTGATCCAGCGCACGTTCAAGTTCTCAGCCCGAAGTCTTTGAAAGACCTGAAGCGCTGGGTAGGTTCTCCAGAAGGCATCTTCGTCGGCGATCACCCCAGATTCGGCCCCCGACCTTCGATTCAAGATATAGGGGCAGGAACCGCCACGCTGTCTAAAGGCCAACAAAGCATCTTGAATGTCATTGCGCGTGAGTATATCTATGGTAATGCTCAATCGGTGCCTTCGAGCGACTTGGCCATCCTTGAGGGTCAGTTGCGGGCCAGGATGGTTTTTGTCCCAATCTTCTTTTATCAGAATGTCGTAATTGAAAACGGGGCAACTCTGGAAATTGGCAACGGATCAAGCGTATTTGTTTGTAACACGCTTACGATTCATCCTCGAGGCACTCTCAAAGCGGTTGGTGAAGTTCGCGCTGATATCAATTTATTGCAGCAACTGTGAGGCCGCAGCTTTTAGGTTTTTGATCCATGACCAACCGACTTTTGTCTAACACACTGGAGACTGCACAGCGAACACAAGCGCTCGACATCTTTCTGGTCAAATTGCTGGATATGTACGATTGTGGGTCATGTGCCGCGGACACCTATCTCGATGCGCTGACTTACCATGATGGCTGCGACGGCTGTACTTTCGCCCCGACAGAAGTTTCCCTGTCGTTTTCCGAATATCGCTCCCCGGCTGTACGTTGTCTCGGAGAGGTTGTCAACAATTGCTTGCCTGCTTCTCCTGAGATCACAGTATCGAGAATTTGTAATCACATCGTAGGAGCACTTGAACAACAGGGCGGTAAGTATGACCGTGAACTCCTCTACGATCTGACCGCGATTGCATACTCCAGATATGGGGATCAGAATCGGCGACTGCGATTCGGGGTTGCAGTCGAATGGCCGGCAATTCCCTACGCGAGTCTCAAGTGCTATTTCGATTTTCATTCCGATGGGCGCGCTCTCGCTGCGGACCGCTTAACAGCATCTTTTCGTCGCCTGGACCTAGAGCCGCAAGGTGTCCGCGCAAGGGAGCTTCTGGGCCGCCGCTTTGAGGAAGGACGGTGCCGCATCATGGGTACTGACCTCGCCTTGTCAAGCCCTGTTGGAATTCGCATATATACTCCAGGAGCCAGGTGGACCCTGGGAGAGCTCCGCGAATTACTGGTTGCCACTGGACGCAACGATCAGATTGAATTGTTGGATTCGTATAACGCTTCAGTTCTAGGCAGCGTCACTTCGTGCGATGCCTTGAACAACCTTCTCGTAAGCCTGGTCTTCACATCGGCAACCGGAAGGGAACCCATTCTCAAACTAGACGCTTTTATGCCCGCTCTCAAGCCAGATGACCTGGGTTCCTATGAGGCCTTTTGCTCACTCGCTGAAAATCTGCGGATACCTTCGGAACAGTATGCTGAGGCCTTTCGCCTCTTGGGACAACCAGACGGTCTCTCTCACTCTCAACGGATCCTGCAGTATCTAAGTGTAGATTTTCTGCCTTCACCAAGAACTAAACTCAATGCCTATTTTCGCCTGCCTGGCACCGAGACTTTGCACATGGAACCGAGCGTCCGGCCACGGCGCAAGCCACACAAAGTATGGCTAATTGACGAAGCTTGTCGTAATGCTGTCGACGTTCTGGAACGCGAGCGATTGACACGATATGAAGAGAGCATTCGCCGTCTGGAGTTCCCTCAGACTGCAGAAGCCTCATTAACGCAGGACTTTTGTTCTGGCAAGCAATTTTCTGATTCACTAATAGTTAGCGCCCTTCTTGATGCGGAACGAGCTGGTTATCTCGTAGACTGGAACAGTTTGAATGGTGATATTGCGAGACTTCTGAGCTCGCGTTCTTGTATCGACGTACCTGGATCGAAGTTTTTCTCCTCGTTGCCGGCCATGTCCTCGGATATTGACGAACTGGCCCAAATGATACAAGTCTTGCGCCGCGTGGAATACCCTGAGCTGAGCCAGATCGTTGAGCCGCTTCTTCAGGCGATTGAAGAGTCGAGCGAGAATGAAGAAGGTTCGTTCAAGACCTGGACAGACGGGTCATATGACGAATCTCCAATCTCCGCGCCGATGACAAGGTCTGACCATATGGCTTTGGGAACCGGGCCCCATCCTGCAGTCCTTGCAAATATTCTGTACGCTGCGCAGATTTGCGATCCCGAACGATGCCGTGAGCGCATCGGGGGTGCTATCCGATACTTAGCCGCATGCCAAGACTCAGACGGATCTTGGCCTGCAACCTGGCATGCCGGTTCGTACTACTCCACATTTGCATGCGTTCGCGCTCTCCTGATGATTGACCCTTGTCATTACGCGTGTTACCGCGCAGCCCGGTTTTTGCGCGAGACACAAGATTGTGCAGGGGGTTGGGGACGAAACATTCCCAATAGCGAAGACTCGGCTTATGCTTTGCGCACAGCCTGTGCGATCGACAGTGAAATCACACGATCACTGATACCTTCAGGATCTGATTTTCTTATTCGACAACAGGAAGCAAACGGATTTTGGACCGATTCCGGTGTTGATTGTATGAACACGTCGCGAACCACAAATGCGCAACGCGACCACCGCTTATTTTATCCAAGTCGGATAGTCGCGACTTCCGCCTGCCTAAGTGCGCTTTGCGCGGCTCGACCTATAGCAAATAGGGAGTAACTTCCCGATGCGCTTGCTTACGGATAGGACGGGTTTTTACATAAGTTCCAGCGAAAGGAGGAGCCTTAACATGCCGGTGACATCGATCCAATCGATCGCAAGTTTTTTCCGGTTGCCAGAATCGTTGTTCAAAGAGATTCTTCCCGATCTTTCGGCCTTTGTGAATACATTCCCATGGGACTTCAGCTGCAAGTATGAACCATCTGAATCGAAGGACGACATTTTGAACAAGCTTTCCGAGGCCAGGAGGAGACAACTGGTCAGCGAGCATACAGATTTGCCAGTGGCAAACGACAAAAGAAATATACGACTGCCAAACGGCTTCACTGCAGCAATATCGAAAACGTTGGTGAACCACCTGGTTCAGAAGGGGATTTGTCGCTCCGCTTCGATGTCTGGATCGTTGATCTACCCACCGGCGGGTTGGATGGGATGGCACACTAACTCGGATCGAGAAGGGTGGCGTCTCTATGTAAATTACATCACCGGGGGTGGCGACTCGTTTTTGCGGTGGTCTCAGAATGGAGAAATTAGAACTGACTACGACACAGCTGGCTTTAATTTTCGCGCATTCCGCGTAGGCAACAGGCATGAGTTGTTCTGGCATTGCATCTATGCGGATAATTGGCGCTTCAGCCTGGGACATGTGCTTGACCAGATCGATCTTAGGGTCCTCGAAGTCTGAGACTCCAACTTGTTCCTGCATCTTGGGCATGTGCGTGGTTGCCCCAGTAAGGATTCGCCGAATTCGTCACCGCATTGAGGCAGGATGAATGGATAATACTCTTCAACGCGGCTTGAACTGGCTTCGTTCCTGTCAAAGTGCGGACGGCAGCTGGCCTGACTTTCTCGTTGCACGAGATGTTGAAGGCGACGAATGGCCAACCGGCTATATCTGCGCGTTCTTGGGTGACCTCCCGACACCGCTTGAACCTCCTTGGAATTCTATGTTGACTCTTGCATGGGCCTTTCTGCGCAATAGGTCCCGTTTGTCCGCAGGATGGGGTTTTTCGTCGGCTGCTGCAATCGATGCCGACTCGACTGCCTGGTGCCTGCTCTCTCTTCTTCGATCAAAAGAGGCGAAGGCCGAGTGGTTTGCTGCTGAACGGATGGAGTTGCGCGAGCATCAGCATGCTGGAACTGGAGGTTTCAGCACCTATCGCCGACAGAACGCGGGGCCGTTCCCCGAAGATAGTGGCTACTATGCGCCCACCCCTTGTGTAACGGCCACGGTGGTATTGGCACTTCATGAATTAGGTTGTGCCGACGACATGCCCCTGATTCGTAACGGTCTTGCATATTTGTCGGCGGCGCGAGACGATAGCGGTGCGTGGGACTCGCCTTGGTGGGACAGCGAAATCTACAGTACGGCAGCGGTCGTCCGTTTGTTTGTGGTGCTTGGGTACGAACTCCAGGCTCTTTCGGTTACGCGAACATGGCTCGAAAATCTGCAAGATAAAGATGGTAGCTGGCGGACGAATAGCCTCAAAAATCCTGATCCTTTTCTCACTTCGCTCGCTCTACGTGCCCTCCTTGATCTTGGCGCTCACCCTGGCTGCTCGTCCGTAAAACGGGGTCGAGCTTGGCTCTTGGAAACGCAGTGTGCCGATGGCAGCTGGGATGGTCCACGTATCCTCAGATTGCCTTCGCCTTTTAAGCCTTGGGTGCGAGGTGATATTTACGACGGGATTGTCGTCGCCGGACACCGCCGAACTCTGGCAACGGCATCAATAATTGCCACGCTCGCCCGCTTCGCGCAGACCTAGAGATATGTTGCGACTCGCAAACACAAACGCTCCTGCCCATTGTCCGTGCGACTTTCTGCTCGCATTAACCACCAATAGGAACTGCCCTTCAGCCCAGATTCAGTGGGCATCTGTGTAATACCAAGCACGACTCTGTCGCAGGCCATTGCATTCAGCGGGATCAGCGACTGCCATGTGTACCGAAAGAGTCACGACGTGAACTTGATCTTGCTGTCGGATTCAATCACAGGTACTCTATTTAGTCGATCCTGAAAAAGTCATTTTCAGGCAATCGCAAACTGTGTTTGGAGGG
>CAYTJN010000143.1:0-10408 GCA_964438125.1 uncultured Occallatibacter sp. | reverse complement strand
ATGTACATGGCCATCGGCGTCGTCGGCACCACGATTGCCCCGTGGATGCAGTTCTACCTGCAATCCTCGATCGTCGAAAAGGGCATCCGCGTAAAAGACTACGCGGCCTCGCGTCTCGACGTGATCGTCGGCAGCTTGTTCACTGATATCGTCGCCTGGTTCATTATCGTGGCCTGCGCCGCCACTCTTTATGTGCACGGCATGGGAGCCATCCAGGTAGCCTCGGACGCTGCGGAAGCGATGCGCCCCCTGGCGGGCGACTATGCCTTTATCCTCTTTGCCTTTGGCCTCTTCAACGCTTCGCTCTTCGCCGCGTCGATCCTGCCTCTCTCTACGGCCTACACGGTCTGCGAAGGTTTGGGTGTTGAGTCTGGCGTGGACAAGCACTTCAAAGAGGCGCCCTTCTTCTATTGGCTCTATACGTCGCTGATCATAGGCGGGGCGGCCACCGTACTTTTCCTGCCTGACGCACAACTGATCAACGTTGCCATCCTCTCTCAAGTGCTCAACGGCGTCCTGCTGCCGGTCGTCATTATCCTGATGCTCATGCTCATCAACCGCAAAGATCTAATGGGTGAGCACAAGAATTCCCGCCTCTGGAATGTCATCGCCTGGGCCACCAGCATCATCGTCATCGGCATGACGCTGGTGATGCTCTGGGGCATGATACCGGGGCACTAACCCAGGCCCATCCAGTCTGGTGCGCCGGACCGATTGACGTGATGTAACATATCGTGTTACAGTTGGATCGTGATTAGGACATTTCGGCATCGAGGCGTCGAGAAGTTCTTCCGAACAGGTTCAAAAACCGGCATCCAGCCGAAACACGAAGCCCGGCTGCGAATCCAGTTGACCACTCTGAACCTTGCCTCGACACCGCTCGATATGAACCGGGATGGTTGGAATTGGCATCCGCTGAAGGGAGACCTCAAAGGACATTGGTCGGTAAGCGTCAGCGGCAACTGGCGTCTGACATTTACGTTTGAGGGGGAAGACGCGATCCTGGTGGACTACCAGGATTACCACTAACGGGGGCAATGAACATGACGATGATGCATAATCCGGCCAGTCCCGGGGAATTGCTGAAGGAGTTCCTTGGCAACCGAACCGCAACCGAACTCGCCGAACATATCGGCGTGGCGCGTGCCACCGTCTCGCGCATCCTGAATGGGCGCACCTCGGTGACCATGGACATCAGCATTCGGCTCGGCGAGGCTCTGACGCTTTCCCCTGACTTCTTTTCGAAAGCTCAACTCCAGTATGACCTGTGGATCGAATCGCAGAAAAAGCGGCCCAGGATCAGGCCGCTGGCCGCTTGACCACCCGAGGCAGGTCCAAGCACCTTCGGCCCCGTCCGCATCCGTGAATAGTCATTTTATTCAAGGGGGATACATCGAACACCGGATCAGCCAAGTCCTTAAAGAAGTTTCCCCGCCGCCAAATCCCGAATCAGCCCCCGGTCGGCAGCCAGAAACTCATAGTCCCCAAGATCTTCAAGCTTGACCCAGCGCACCTGGTGGTAGATTCGGCTTTCAATTTCGCCGGCGAACTCGTGCACGGAAAAGAACTGAAGATCCACCGCCCCGCCATGGCGGTAGTTGTGCCGAACATGAGTCACTTTCGGTCCAATGATTGCGCGGATTCCAAGTTCCTCGTCCAGTTCGCGGGCCAGCGCCTGCTCTGGGCTCTCACCGGCCTCAATTTTGCCGCCGGGAAACTCCCACAGCAGCGCCATCGGCTGATCCGGACGGCGCTGCCCGATCAGCACCTCGCCGCCGCGAACAATCAATGCCGCCGCCACAAAGCGGAGCGCAGGACCCGAAGGCCTGGAATCGTTATTCTCTTGAACTTCTCCCACACCAATAGTTTAATCGCATCATTCCAGTTGCGGAGTCCTCAGCACCACCTCTCGATTTCCTGAGTGCGAAAGCGCCGATCTCTCCACTAACTTGTCATCGTTCTGATCCGAGCATTATTCCCCAGCGACGGCTGCCGCAACGCCCTCGGCAGCTTCAGGCCTGAAGTAGCCCCAACCATTTTTTGCCGCCTCGTCGATCAGCGCCGGAGAGGGGTTCACCGGGAAGGCATTTCGCGCGATCTTGAGCATCGCCAGGTCGTGGATCGAGTTACCGAAGACTGCATCTGGATGGGGAAGTCCGACGCGCGCCAGCGTGGCTGCCTTGCCTTCATCGGTCGGCACGTCGATAAGCTCGCTGGTGATGAGGCCGTCCCTGACGCGCACCTCGGCTGCGAGAATGCGGTCGTCTAAAATCCCAAAATCTCTTACGCCCTCGGCGACCACCCACTTATTCGTTGAACTGACGGCCCAAATCTTCACTCCGGCTTTGCGCAGTTCCACCACCAGCGCGGCCATCTCCTCAAAAACACGCGGCTTGACGAACTCGCTCACGTATCGCGCCGCTGCCTCACGCAGTTCCTGCTCGCGTAGTCCGGCATACATTTCGACCATCGCGCCGCAGATCTCCAGTTCCCCGACTTTGCCGGCCCGGTAGCCGCGATAGCGTGTATCGATCCAATCGCTAGTGGAGCGCGAGACCAGACCCTGTTCGATCGACCAGGCCATGAAGCCATAGCCGGCGTCGCCGCCCCACAGTGTTCCATCGCAATCGAAGACCGCCACTCCGGGGTTGCTCGTGAGAACCAACTGCTCAAACTCTTTTGCAGTCCATCGTGTAGTTTCCATCTCTATAAGTGTCAATGGTTCCTCTTGTCATCATCCAACTATCTCCATTCTCATTCAAATCGCGCGGATTTGCACGTTAAGGTCTGATAAACGGCTTGAATTGGTGGTGAATCAAAGCTTACCTCAATCAATACCAGAACTTGAATTGCGGCCAGTCCTCGGCGTAGGTGTGCTTGCGATGGCGCAGCCAGAAGTAGTGTTCATGCTCGAAGTCCATGATCCAGGGCGCATCGAATGCGCCGAGATCGATGACCTCGGCATAGTCGTTCAGATACGCCTCGCGATGTATGCCAAGAGTGAGTACAGATTCACCGGTGTAGCCATTCCATCCCCAATAGAAATAATTCTGATGGCCACTGATCGCGGTCGGTAAACCGTACTTCGCGCCGAGCATATTCACAGCGCTTGCCTCGCCATAATTGCGGCAGAAAATTCCGGTGTGGGCGCGCACATCGGGTGGCAGAGCGTTGTAGCGCGCCGCAAATCCCTCCACCATCTGTGGCCAGGCAAAGCGGTCGGAGAGGTACTGCGGCAAGGGGCTGGTGAACTTTTCCGATTTTACGTTTTTGGCTCCCAAACGAGCGGCATACGCGGTGTACTGCTCCGGCGGAAGAATCGTCAGTATGATGGGAGCCGCGGCAAACAGCAGCAGGCAAGCGAGAATCGTCGTATAAACCGTGAGCGCCCAGCCACGACGCACGAGCTGGCCCAATGCAACCGCTCCCGCTGCAAAGAGCACGGGATAGATAGGCGCGACATAGTAGTCCTTTGCGTGCATCGCCATCATCATGGCCAGAAACGCCACATAGGTGAACGCAACAAAGCGCCATGGCCGCGCCTTGCGGGCGAATGCGAACCAGGCCAGTCCTCCGATCCAAAGAGGGGCCGCGACGATCAGCAACATCTTCACTTGTTGAAGCAAGAAAGCAAGCGGCGGCAGTTTGATATTCTTGTCGGAGCGCGCAATTCCGCTCAGTAACTCATAAGTGGGGAAATGATGAGTCCACTGCCAAAAGAAGTTAGGCAGCGCTAACAAAATCAGCAGAGCCACTCCCGCAGCGCATCCCTTCGACCAGAGAATGCGCCGCTGCGGACTTAGTAGAAGACCCACAATCAGCGCGACGAGAAAGAAGGCAGTCGAGTGCTTGTTCTCAATGCCGAGTCCAGCGAGCAACCCGAAAATCAGCCATGCACGCGTGCCCGCCGTGCCTTCGGCAATGCGCAAGACGGCGAGCAGCGCGCCCACCCAGAAGCAGGGCTCAAACGAGTTCATCGAGAGGTAGTTTGAGGTGGCCAGGAAAACCGGAGCCGCGAGCACGGCCATCATCGTCAGCACCTGCGCCGAGCGGCGGCCGCCGAGTTGCCACGCCAGCAGGCCGCTGAGTCCAACCGTGACTCCACCCGCCAGAAAGCTAAAGATGCGAATGCCGGTTGGCCAAAGACCAAAGAGTGTCTCGGCCAGCCGCGCCTGCAGGGCCACGAGTGGAGGCTGATCCACATAGCCCCAGGCCAGATGATGGCCGCAAACCAGAAAATAAAGTTCATCGCGAAAGAAGCCATAGCCCAGATGGCTACCCCAAATTGAGCTGGCGAAGTGGATCAGAAAAGTGAGAACTGCAAAGATGCCGGCGAGCATGAGCGCTGTACGCAACGGTGTCCGTGCTGGAAAAGTCGAAGAAGTTTCGTGCAAAGCGGCTGCCTCCTCGGCGAGAGTCTATTGAACTCTACGCGGAAGATGCAGAAAGGGTTCCGTTAAGTTTTGTAGAAGGTTAAGCAGCGCTGGGAGTGAGCTTGATGCCGAGAGCCTTCATCCCGCTCAGAAACGTCGAAAGCCTCGGATCTCCAGTAGCCGAGAGTGCTTTGTAGAGCGCTTCACGCGTGACTCCGGCGCGGGTCGCGAGCCGTGTCATTCCCATGGCGCGCGCAATGTCGCCGAGCGCCGCTGCAATCAAAGCCGGATCGCCGTCATCGAATGCCGCTTCGAGATAGGCCGCGATGGACTGACGACTGTCGAGATATTCCGATGCGTCCCACAGGGTTGTTTTAACACTCATTTTGAGCCTCTTTTGCCAGCCTCTTTGTTTTAGCGATGTCTGCCGGTTGTGTTTTCTTGCTGCCTGCGGCAAGCAGGATTCACCGCGAAACACTCCACTCTCATCCTATCCGGTTTGATGCTGGACGGAGTCGGAATGAAAATGCTTCCAAATGGTCTCGGCAGTCTTCCGCGGCACCACCGCAGCCAGAGACTCAGCCGTAGCTTGCTGCACATCGCGCAGGCTACCAAAGTGAGTGAGTAACCGCTGCCTTGTCCGCAAGCCAACTCCAGGAATATTCAGTAACTCCGAATCGCGGTCGCGCATAGCTCTGCGCTGGCGATGGTAGCCGACAGCGAAGCGATGACTCTCATCACGGATCACCTGAATCAGATGCAACACCGGTGAGTGGCGATCGAGAACCACTGGCTCGTCCTCGTTGCCGTAGAGATAGATGATCTCTTCTTTTTTTGCAATCGACGCCAACGGCTGCGTCGTGAGTCCGAGCGATTCCAGCGCTTCTGCGGCGGCATGAAGCTGGCCAAGTCCACCATCGACCAGCACCAGCGAAGGCATCGGCTTGCTCTCATCAAGCAGGCGCTTATAGCGGCGTGTAACGACCTCGCGCATCGACGCGAAGTCGTCCACGCCAAGCACCGTCATCACCTTGAACTTGCGATAGGCCTGCTTGTTCATCGTGCCGTCTTCCCAAACCACCAGCGATGCCACCGTCTCGGCGCCTTGTATATGGGAGATGTCGAAGCACTCGATGCGGCGGGGCAGCTCAGGCAACATCAAGACATCTGCCAGCGCCTCCTGAATGGCCTTACGCGATGGCTCCAGCACGCGGAAGCGCTGCATGTAAGATTGCTTGGCATTCTGGCTTGCGAGGTCCACAAGCGACCGTTTTTCGCCGCGCTGCGGCACGGCAATCTCGATGCGGTGGCCAAGGCGCGTGCCGAGTAACTCGGCCAATGCTTCGCGATCGTCAAACTCGGCAGGGACGAGAATCGAGCGCGGTACGTAGTGCTGATCGATGTAGAGTTGTTTGAGCAGCGCGCTGAAGACCGCACCAGCGTGGAAGGGCGCGTCCTCCTGTGCCGATTCCGATGTCTCAGATTCGTCAGCCTTCAGCGAACTCGCAGCAGGCTCCGCGGCGCCCAACTCCTTCGCTGCTTCGAGCAGATCCGGCAAATCTTCCCAGAAGAACTCGCGCCGGTCCACGATCTTGCCCGCACGAACATGGAACAGATTCACGGCCAGACTGCCCGCCTCGAAGTGATACCCGAAGACGTCCGCATCGTCGCCCTGCTCAGCAGTAGCGATGCGCTGCTTTTCCTGAAGTTGATGAACCGTGGACAGTTGATCTCGCAGCCGGGCCGCCGCTTCAAACTGCTCGGCTGCGGCCGCTGCCACCATGCGTTCAGTCAGCGAACGTTCCAGTTCGCCGGCTCGGCCTTCGAGCAATAGTTGCGCATCGCGCACTGCGCTGGCATAGATCTCCTGTGTAGTGAAGCCTTCGACGCAAGGGCCCAGGCAACGATGAATGTAGTACTGAAGACATGCGCGCGGATGAAAGCGGCTGAGGTCGACCTTGCAACTCGGGATGAGAAAGCTGCGATGAATCAATTCGACAATGCGGTAAGCGAGGTTCCCTGGAAAATATGGACCGTAATAAGCCGCGCCATCCTTGCGCAGCCGCCGTGTGACAAAAACTTTAGGAAAGCGGTCAGCCATTGTCAGCTTCACATAAGGGTAAGTCTTGTCGTCCCTCAGCAGGATGTTGAAGCGTGGATGGCGCTGCTTGATCAAGTTGTTTTCGAGCGCCAGGGCCTCGTGCTCATTGGCCACTAGAATGTAATCCAGATCGACGGCCTCGCGCATCAACGAGCCGGTCTTGGCGTTGGCCTGCGAAGCTTCCAGTAGATAAGATCGAACGCGCGAGCGCAGGTTGTTCGCCTTGCCCACATAGATGACTTCACCCTCGGCGTTTTTGTAGAGGTACACCCCTGGCTGAGTGGGAAGAGTTCGAATTTTCTCGTAGAGGTCCATGGCCGGGCGCGGTCAATTCTTAGGATAACGGTCCCAGCTTCCAGCGACTAGCATCTACAGGCCTGTGGTTTTCACTGGCAGTCAAAAAGGTCACAAGCTATTCTCTGCCAACGAAAACCTTACCCTATGTGGTAAAAAGTACACGGCCATATCTCCCCGGCGTTGCGTGTGCATATCGATGCAAGCTTTTTATTTTGATAGCTTTGCCAGGAATCTTCCGTTTGGACCGATGAGTGCATCTAAGTCGAAGGTTAGATAAGGTACCGGCAACCGCACACGGATCCCCTGTAATGCAGGTTTGCTGGCGGAGGGAAGGAAATTATGAGCGCATATCGATTTGGAGCATGGAGTTTAGTGGCGGGCTTGGCTGTATCAGGAGCGACGGGGTGCGCGACTAAGAACTACGTGCGCAATCAGACTGTGCCACTTGTCAATCAAACCAATCAACTCGACGAAAAGACAGCAACAAACAATCGCAATCTACGCGACGTGGACGATCGGGCTCAAACTGGAATCAAACAGGCGCAAGGCGCGGCCGATACAGCGAATCAGAATGCTCAAGGCGCCGCCAAGGCTGCAAGCGATGCACAGATGGCGGCAGACAACGTTGTCCATCGCGCGGACACGCTCGAGAGCGTGATCAAGGGACTCGACAATTACCATCCCGTGGCCAACGTCGCAGTCACCTTCGGCTTTGACAAATCCGTGTTGACTGCGGACGACCGGCAGCAATTGGACAGTTTTGCCGCGCAGCTCACCTCGGCCAAGAGCTTCATTCTCGAAGTTACGGGTGGCACAGATTCAACCGGACCGGCGCAATACAACTATGAACTGAGCCAGCGGCGCGCTGATGCGGTGGTGCAGTATCTGGCTTCGAAGTACCAGATCCCCGCCCATAGGTTCTATTTGATCGGCATCGGCAAGGATAAGGAAGTTGCTCCCAATACCACCGCCGAAGGCCGTAAGCAAAACCGGCGTGTCGAGATTCGTCTGCTGGAAAATACGGCTGAGCAGCCAGCTCAATCAGCGTCGATGCGGTAATTTTGCAGTGCTCTGAACGCCAAATCTGACCAAAAAAGACAGGGCCATCCCGATCATGGGGAGGCCCTGTTTTTCTTTTCGATCGTCATCTAGCGGTACCTAAACGACAGACGAAAGTTGTTTTACGTGCTCCGCTCTGACCTGATCGGCTGTAAACAGGCTTAAAAAAGGAACGCCCTGCGCCGCATTTTCGACTGCGGGACGGCCAAGGGCTTCCTCGCGTTCTACGATACAGACTACGGCTGCGACGTTCATCTGAGCTTCCCGAGCAGCTTCGATCGCGTGAATCGTTGAGGCGCCGGTCGTGCACACGTCGTCCACGACGATCACGCGCGCGCCGGGCACGTTAAACCCCTCAATGCGACGGCCCGTGCCATGAGCCTTCTCGGCCTTGCGCACAAGAAAGCCCTGCAGCAAAGGTGCGCCGGGCTTCGACTGCGCTCGCCAGGCGCTCGCCGTGGCCACATTCGAAACGATGGGATCTGCCCCCAGTGTCAACCCCCCAACCGCCTCGGCCTCAATGCGGTTCTCCTCCAGCAATTCGAGAATCGCATGTCCCGTGAGCCGGCCGCCTTCGGCGTCGAGTGTCGTGGTGCGGCAGTCCACATAGTAGTCGCTGGTGCCGCCTGAGGAGAGCTTGAATTGGCCGAGGCGAAAGCTCTGCCGTGCGAGGATCGAAAGTAATTGCTGAGCGTGGGATCGGTTAGTCATCACCGTTGATTGTAGAGTGCCTGGGCAACGAGCGGCCAGAGTCTCTCGATCGGCGGCATGGCCGAGTACCAAAGAAGTCCGCCGTTTGCAGTTAGCCGAGAGATCTTTCACCCGTTAACGTACAATCAGGCAGGGATGTTGCGCGCTTTCCGCAAGATGACGATCGACTCACCAACTCAGCTCGAGAAGCCGCACCCGCGGCGCAACACGTGGCTTATCCTCATCGCAGCCTTCAAGTTGGCGCAGGCAGTGCTGTTTGTGGCCATCGGCGTGGGCGCATTTCGCCTCCTGCACAAGGATATCGGCGACACTCTGGAGAAGCTGGTCAATCACCTGCGCTTCAATCCCGAGTCCCGCCTTGTGAACTTTATCCTCGAAAGAGCCTCGCTCCTCAATGACCATCTGCTGCGGCGGATCGGCTGGGTCGTCTTCATCTACGCCGCCCTTGATCTTGTTGAGGGTACTGGCCTCTACCTCGAAAAAGCCTGGGCCGAGTATTTGACCCTGGTCATCACGGCTTCCTTTTTGCCCTGGGAAGTCTTCGAAGTCTCCCGGCGTTTCACGCCCATTCGCATCGGCTTGCTGATCGCAAACCTGCTGGTCTTTCTCTATCTATTGAAGCTTGTGGCAAGTCGGCAACGTCGCAATCAAACTTCGAAGACCGTTCAGAAATAGAAACTTCGCTCTTCGTTCGCCTTATATC
Source organism: uncultured Occallatibacter sp. (assembly GCA_964438125.1). Classification (GTDB taxonomy): domain Bacteria; phylum Acidobacteriota; class Terriglobia; order Terriglobales; family Acidobacteriaceae; genus Telmatobacter. The sequence continues at coordinate 1,164 of CAYTJN010000143.1, read as the reverse complement.
ACGCAAACCGCTTTCCGCGCATATCTCTTTAGTTTGCAGGAATCAAGACAGTAAATGTCCACTATAACTTGTGGTTGACGGATAGAAACTATCTATAGATGGTATTTTTTCTTTCTGTTTCACTCCCTGAAGCTCTTCCTTATTCCGACAATCTCTAAAGCTCTTTTCCAAAATCCACACATTTGATCTATCGCGCCGGGGATGAATGCGCGATACTATGGGTCTAAGAGGGTCCAGATGGGACCAAGTGGGCCAATTCGGTCGAGTCTAGCGAAACTACACGGTGCCGATAAGAGCTAATGGACGATCAGGAAACCAATTCGGCCAGCGAACCGACCACCTCGACAGAGGCTGCTGGGAGTGTTGGTGCCTGGGACAGTTTGCAAGTTGGCTTCATCGGCAATCCAAAAGCAAAACTGGACGACCGCGGACGCTTGAAATTGCCTGCCGACTTCAAGAGCTTCATCGAGAAAAAGTACGGCAAGGACTTCAATGCATTCTACATCGTCAGCCGCGAAGGCCTTGACGCCGAGATCTATCCGATGCCTGAGTGGCAGCAACACATGGCGAAAGTCTTCAAGATGCCCAAAAGCCATCCGGCAAGGCAGAAGTTGCTCGAACGGTACACGCTCTACGGCGACCGGGCGGATATGGACCCGCAAGGCCGGCTGCTTTTCCCTGAGGAACTGCGCAACGCGGGCATGGTGAATGTGGAAGTAAAGGTATCGGGCGAAGGAAATCTGCTGAGGGTCAAGAGCCTCGACAGTCTGCGCGACAACGTGAAGGCAAGCCCTTTCAGCACGCAGGATTTGGACGCACTTACCGGATACGATGTGTAACTCGTCTCCGCAACAGCTCCCCAGGGGGGCGCGCATGAAGGATTCGACGGAGCGTCATGCGCCAGTTCTTTTACATGAAGCGATCGAATTTCTCCGGATTAAACCCGGAGCCACAGTGGTGGACTGCACCATCGGTCTTGCGGGTCATTCGGCAGAAATCGCAAGGCTGCTCGGGAGTGAAGGGCATTTGATCGGCTTTGACCGCGATCCCGAAGCCCTGGTTCTGGCCAAGGCGAAGTTAGACGCTGTTTCGAGCGAGTTAGGCAGCCAGGCGCCAAAGGTGACTCTGATTGGCGAGGCATTCAGTTCGATTACTGGCCAATTG
>CAYTJN010000142.1:0-10603 GCA_964438125.1 uncultured Occallatibacter sp. | reverse complement strand
CCCGCGCTCAAAGGGATGACCGTGGCCGAGGCGCGCAGCCAGACCTCGGGGCTGGGCCTCGATCTCGACGTTGACAACCGCTACTACTCCGGCGATGTGGCCGCCGGGCACATCCTCACACAGTCACCCGAGCCTGGGGCGGTGGTGCGCCGGGAGTGGCACATGCGCGTCTCAGAGAGCCTGGGGCCGCAAAAAGTTGAAGTGCCGGAGACGGTGGGCCAGGAGGAGCGCGTTGCGGCACTGCGGCTGCGGCACGTGGGTCTTGAGGTGGGCGCAACGGCGCGGCTGCCATGGCCCGGAGCGGCTGAAGGGACCGTGCTTTCGCAGGATCCGCCGGCACACGCTCAAGGCATCGCCCGGCCCAGTATTAATCTGCTGGTGGCTGCCGCCAGTGACGACGCACCCGACGGCTTCGTCATGCCCGACCTGGCCGGCCTGCCGGTGGTCAGCGCGCAGGCGGAGCTTTCAAGCGTCGGCATTCAGTCCACAACAAATTTTGTCGAAGTGCCGGTGGCGCCCATGGGCAGCGGCGTTGCGCCACCTACGCTTCCAGTCAAGCCGGGGGCGGTGATAGCTCAGGAGCCGTTCGCCGGCGCGCGAGTCGACCAGAGCACTGCGGTGAAGCTGACTGTGTCGAGATAGAATGGACGTCCTGGGTGAGTATTCTGTATCAGGGCATGACTCGAATCGTGCCGCAAGACTCTATAAATATGCGCGGACTTTGAAGCTGCTGGGATTGCGATTGGAATCTCCTGAACCATCCCGAAGACAATCGATTATGGACAGAATTGAGGCGAGGACTAAATGGGATTGAGCGAAGATTTAGAGCGGGTGGCATTGCAGGAACGCGAACTTGCCTTGCCGCGACTTGACGCAGAAGTCGCATGGAGGCTGGGGCTTCGCCTGCGCACCCTGGCCGTCGAGCGTGGTCTGGCGATCGTTATCGACGTGCGCCGCTTCGGAGAGCAGCTTTTTTACACGGCGCTGGACGGTACTACTCCCGACAACTCGGACTGGGTACGGCGCAAGATCAACGTCGTGGCGCGATTCCGTTGTAGCTCTTATGGAGTGGGCTTGAGCCTGACAGCGAAGAATGAAACGATGCTTGAGAAACTCGGCCTGCCGATCGCCGATTACGCAGCGGCTGGCGGATCGTTTCCGCTGACAGTGACTGGCGCAGGCGTAGTGGGCTGCGTAACCACCTCTGGACTGCCACAGCGCGCTGATCACGAACTGGTGGTGGAAGCTCTTTGCGCCGAAATCGGGCGCGATTACGCAACCCTGCGGCTAGATAGCGAGTCGGGGAGTTAGTGTTTGCAAGACTGGCTCATCATGCTGTTCGTTCCAACAGTGCAACAAAAAAACCATCCGTACTGAAGACTCCAGGAAGCAGGCGCAAGTAGCCTTCGGGCGTGAGGCTTCTACTAAGCCTCTCTGCGCCGAGCTGAAAAAGAACTCCATCGGCCCGGAGTTCGCCAATGCGGGCTTTGAGAGAAACCACACGGACGTCTGGATTTGCGGCCAACACCGAGGCCACGACCTGCTCATTCTCTTCCAGTTCCAGTGAGCACGTGGAATAAATCACATTCCCGCCGGGGCGCACGGCACGCAATGCAGCACTGAGAATCGCCCGTTGGCGCTCGGCCTGACGGTCAAGATCTTCGGGCCGCAGCCGGTGGCGAACCTCAGGATTACGGCCCAGTGTTCCAGTACCGCTGCACGGCACATCGGCCAAGACCAGATCGAACGTTGCATGGTCTGGGAGAGTAGTGGCGTCGGCAAGTCGACATTCGACTCGATCGCCAAGAAAGGACAGACGCTTTCGCAATTGCTCGAGTCTTGGAACACTGAATTCGCAGGCCACGATCTTGGCGTGAGGGTTGCGCTCGGCAAGGATGAGCGTCTTTCCACCCGGAGCAGCACAAACGTCAAGGATGCTTCTGGCCTCTTGATTGGGACTTGCGCGGGCAAACTCTGCCACCAATTGCGATCCCTCATCTTGAAATCGCACACGGCCTTCGCGAAAGGCTTGCGTCGCAGCTACATCACCTGAGACCACGGTGCGTGCAGCCGTCAGCATTTCGCCGGGTTCGAGTGCAATGCCGGATTCACCAACTTCCGCTTCAACGACAGGGCTGGCGAGGTGCACTATGAGAGCTGGATGGCTCTGGCCGTGACGGCAAATGGCCTGCGCCGCTTCGGGGCCATAGAAGTTAATCCAGCGTGCGACCATCCATGCCGGGTGGGCTTCGTAGTTCACCGAAACTCTGGGTTGCCGGGAGTTGGCGAGCTTGCGCAGAACGGCGTTGACCATACCCGAAGCAAAGCGATGGCCGGCCTGCTTGGCAAGTTCCACGCTCTCGTCGATCGCGGCGCGAGCTGGGATGCGATCCATCTGCAGAATCTGAAAGGCCCCCATGCGCAAAGCAATCAGAATCTCAGGATCGAGCTTTGCGTTCGGCCGTTCCAGCAACTCGCGCACCTGGCGATCGAGCACAATTTGCCAGCGCAAAACGCCCAGCACTAGCGCAGTGGCAAGATTGCGATCGGGCTCCGCGAGAGCATCGACGGCTCTACTTCGCAACAGATCGTCGGAGTGCGATTGCCCACCCTCAACGGATAGCAGAATATTGAAAGCAGCCTTGCGAGCCAGAGAGATTGCGGCCGCTCGATTCTTCGGCGCGCTCTTCGTTGCGCCGATCTTTTTCTGGGTCGTCATTGTGCCGAAGTCTCGAATTGCGCGCCGTCCACTCGCTGATTTCCGCGCAGAAACTCTGCCACCGCAAGCCGCTTTTTGCCCTCAAGCTGCACTTCGAGCAGCTCCAGCCACGTGTTTTGGGCGCACGCAACAAAGAGGCGGTTGTGCTCGATATGAATCTGCCCCGACCGTTCCGCGTCTGGCGCCGAGAAAGTAGAAGCGATCACGGCGTCCATCCGATGAACGATCAGTTTTTTTTGGTCGAGCGTGGTGAACGCGCCGGGCCATGGTTGAAAGCCTCGCCAGCGATCCTTCAGCTCCATCGCCGTCCGCGCGGCAAAATCCATGCGGCCGTCTTCGCGCGTGAGGATCGGAGCAAGTGTCGCCTCCGAGTGATTTTGCTGCTTAGGTTCGATCGTCCCACAGGCCAGTCCAGCCAGCGTTTCGACCACCAGGGGCGCGCCACACTCGGCCAGCACGTCGAAGAGATCTGCCGCGGTCTGCTCCGGCGCGATGGCCAGCGTCTGCTGCAGCAGAATCGGTCCCGTGTCGAGACCCTCTTCGAGCAGCATCGTTGTGTTGCCGGTGAAAAGTTCGCCCTTAGCCACCGCCCATTGAATGGGCGCAGCTCCGCGGTACTTCGGGAGCAGCGACGCATGAAGATTAATGCAGCCCAGCCTGGGCAGCCTTAGCATCCATGCCGGAATGATTCGGCCGTAAGCAACAACCACGATGGCTTCAGGAGCAATCGTTTCAAGACGCGCCCGAAACTCCGGATTCTCACGGATCTTCTCAGGCTGTGTGACTTCCAAGCCCGCTGCAAGCGCGGCCACCTTGACCGGTGGAGCGGCGAATTCCTTTGTTCGACCAACGGGACGGTCCGGCTGCGTCACAACCAGGCCGATTTCATGTCCTGCCGCGAGTAGCGCTTCGAGTGTGGGAACGGCAAATCGGGGAGTCCCGCAAAATACGAGCTTCACAGTGGCTACCACTCGCCGTCGCGCTGCATCTTGCGGATCTTTCGCAGGGACAACTCGCGCTTCAACCCGCTCATGCGGAAGATGAACAACATGCCGTCCACATGGTCGATCTCATGCTGGAAACACCGCGCCAGCAGGTCGCTGCCATCCAGCTCGAACCACTTGCCGTTCTCATCCTGGGCGCGCACGCGCACCTTTGCAGCGCGCACCACTTTCTCGCGAATCTCGGGAAAGCTCAGGCAGCCTTCCTCCTCGTACTGCTTGCCTTCGCTCGAAATAATCTCGGGATTGATGAGTACCAGCTTGCCTTTGGGTTCTTTGCCCATACTGAGGTCGATCACCGCCAGTCGCTTCGACACGCTCACTTGCGGCGCGGCCAATCCAATGCCTTGCGAGGCGTAAGTCGTCTCAAACATGTCGCCGATCAACTTGCGCAGCTCGGCGTCGAACTCGGTCACCGGCTCGCCGGGCCGCGAAAGTACCGGATCGGGATACTTGACGATATTCAAAATCATCCTGTTTTTAATAGCTCCGTATCTGTTCGATGTAACCTGCGAAATTTCGTTGCATTTCCAGGGCCGAATCTCCGCCGAACTTCTCATGTGCTAGTCGTGCGATCGTGAGCGCCACCATCGCCTCTGCCACCACGCCAGCCGCCGGTACAACACATATATCTGATCGCTCATAACTTGCACTGGTCACTTCGCGCGTGTCAAAGCGGACCGATTTGAGCGGTTTGCGCAAGGTCGAGATGGGTTTGAGATAGCCGCGCACCACCAGGTCCTCCCCATTCGAAACGCCGCCCTCAATGCCCCCGGCATAGTTTTGCGGTCGGGTGAAGCGGGTAGGTTTGCCGTCGGCTTCAGTTGCATAGTAGATCGGATCATGGACCACCGAGCCGAAGCTTTCCGCAGCCATCACGCCGCGGCCAATCTCGACCGCCTTGACCGCTTGAATGCTCATCACTGCTGCGGCAAGCTGACCGTCGAGCCGCTCGTCCCAGTTGGCATACGTTCCAAGACCGACGGGCACGTCGTGCACCACGACCTCAAAGATGCCACCCACCGTGTCGCCGGTGCGAGCAGCCTCCTCGACCTCCTCCTTCATGCGGGCCTCGATCTCTCCATCGATGCAGCCCAGCACGACCTCGTCTTTGTCCGCCAGGGCGGCGATCTCTTCCCAGGTGGCCGAGCGGTTGAGCTCCACGCGGCCCACGCGAATGGCGTGGCTAGCCACTTCGATTCCGAGCATTTTCAGCAACAGTTTGGCCAGGGCCCCAGCCGCCACGCGTGCCGTGGTCTCGCGAGCCGAAGCCCGTTCCAGCACATAGCGGGCGTCGGGAAAGTTGTATTTCAAAGCTCCCGCCAGATCGGCATGACCAGGCCGCGGCGAAGCCACCGCCTGGTGCAGCGCGGGGTCGCCGGCCTCAACCGGCAGCTTATCTTCCCAGTTTTTCCAGTCGCGGTTTACCAGCTCGATCGCAATCGGCGTGCCGATGGTCTTGCCGTGACGTACGCCGGAAAGTATGTGAGCCTTGTCTGTCTCGATCTTCATACGTCCGCCGCGCCCATAACCTTGCTGCCGCCGCCAGAGTTCGCGGTTTAAAAACTCCAGATCAATGGGCACACCGGCCGGAAGCCCCGAGACGAGCGCGATCAGGGCCTCCCCGTGCGACTCCCCGGCAGTCGAGAAACGAATCATATCTATTTGATTGTAACGGGAAAGGGGTAGGGATTAGGGAACAGAGGTTGGAGAAGAGAAAAAGAACAAACCTTGGCGATTTTTGGCGATCTGCTGTTCCCTATTTCAACTTCTTTCACTTACCATGGACCGCATGAGCTACTTCCTCTTCAAGACCGAGCCTCAGGTCTACTCCTTCGACGATTTCCTTGGTGACAAGGAAACCGTCTGGGATGGAGTTACTAACCCCACTGCCGTGAAATACCTGCGTGAGATGAAGCCGGGGACGAAATGGATCTTCTACCATACCGGCGACGAGCGCGCTGCCGTCGGTACGGGAACAGTGGTAAGCGTGGACCCTTCCGATCCGAAGATCCCTATCGTCAAGGTCAAGACCGGAAAACGCCTCAAGCACACAAGGACGCTCGCCGCCATCAAGGCTGAACCGCTGTTTGCCCAGTCGCCGCTGGTCCTCATCGGGCGGCTCTCGGTAGTTCCGCTGACCCAGGAACAATGGGATTGGTTTCTTGAATAAAATGCGAGCGTCGTGTGACCTGGAAACGAGATACTGAACCGCGCAATCCTCTACTTATTGTCGTCACCCAGCCACCGCCTGGTATTGAGCAACTGGCGCTGATCGAGCGCCCAGACCCTGCCGGTCATCTCGTCCGGTCCTTTGCCCTCGCGAATGCATTTATCGAACTCGCTCTGGATGGCCTGCATCTTGGCGTCCAGGTCGTCGATGAAGCTGAGCGCCAGCGCCTCGGGAATCATCGGAAGCTTGGGCGAGCCGAACTCCAGCTTGCCGTGATGGGAGAGGATCATGTGCAGGACAAGAGTCTTCAGCTTCGAAGGAAAGTTGGGCAGGCTGTCCATCGTCTTCTCGGCCAGTGCCGTGCCGATCTGGATGTGGCCCAGCAGTGTGCCTTCGACCGTGTACTCGAAGCCGACCTCCCAGCTCAATTCGCGCACCTTGCCGATGTCGTGCAAGATCACTCCGGTCAAAAGCAAATCCCGGTCCAGCAGCGGATAATGCGGCGCGACACGATCGGCCAACGTCAGCAAGCTCACCACATGCTCGAGTAAGCCGCCCAGCCACGCGTGATGAAGCTGTTTGGCCGCAGGCGCCTCTCGGTAGGCCTGTGCCAGAGCCGGATCGTCGAGCATCGCCGTGAGCAAGCGCTTCAAATCTGGATTGGTAAAGCTCGCGACAAAGCCGAGAAGCTGCCGCCAAAGCTCTGCCACATCGTAAGTGGTCGAAGGCAACAGGTCGGTCTTGTCTACCTCATTGGGCAACGCTACGCGCAACTGATCGACTTTCATCTGCAGCCGGTCGTCGAATCGCGAGGCCGAGCCGCGCGCCTTGACCATGTCGCCCCGTTCGAACTCCTTCGCGATGCGCGGATCTCCCGGTTCCCATATCCGGGCCTCGAGCTGCCCTGTTTTATCGCCCAGAATCAGATTCAAATAGGGCTTGTTCGTCTTGGTCGTGCGTTGCTGTTTGAGCAGCACAAGGAAGAAGCCGTCGAAAAGCTTGCCTTCGTCAAAGTTGGCCAGATCGGAAATATAAATGTCTTTCATTCTGCCCTGAAGATTAACTCATACAGCCTGGAATGTGCCAAAAAACGTCCTTCGTTTACGCTTCCCGCGATAACATGAGAAGAATCAGTGAGGGGAACCAATGCGGGTCTTGATGAAATCCGTGCCAGCGACACTCATGACGTTAGCGTTTGCCTTGACGATTGCGGCCCAACAGCCTGCGCCGCCGCGGGTCATCGGCTTCATGACAGACTTTGGTTCCAAGGATGATGCCGTGGGCATCTGCAAGGCGGTCATGGATGGCGTGGCGCCGGGTGTCCGCATCATCGACATTACTCACGAATCGGAACCTTACAACATCGCCATGGGCGCGCGCTTTCTAGCCGGTTCGGCGCCCTATTATCCCGCGAACGCGGTCTTCGTGGTGGTGATCGATCCCGGCGTCGGCTCCGCGCGCAAAGCCATTATTGCCAGATCCAAACTCGGTCAGTTTTTTGTTCTGCCCGACAACGGCCTGCTTACACTCATTCAGGATCGCGACGGCATCGATGAGGCTCACGAGATTACCAACCCCGGGTGGATGATTGGCCGCGGGATTTCCTCGACCTTTCATGGCCGGGACATCTTCTCTCCCGCCGGCGCGCACCTGGCCCGCGGCGACGACTTCCGCCAGGCCGGCCCCGCGCTGGACGTGTCAAAGCTGATCCGCCTCGATCTGAAGAACGCGGCCATCGATGCAGCGGGCCTGCATGGCGAGGTCATAGGCACGGATGGCCCTTTCGGCAATCTGGTGCTTAATGTTCCGGCTGAAACCTTCGCGAAATTAGGTTACAGGATCGGCGATCGAGTGCCCGTCACACTGGCCGGTACCCCTTACACGTTTCCGTTCGTCAAGACCTTCAGCGATGTGCCGGTTGGGCAGGACCTGCTTTACATCGACTCGCGGGGTCGTCTGAGTCTGGCCACCAATCAAGGCGACTTCTCCGCTCTCCATAAGATCGGCCCGGGCGCTGAACTGACCATTCCCAATAAATGAAGATTGCTGTTGGGGAGGAAGCCTTTTAGAGGCCTCCCAAGCCGCTGTTTAGACCTGGGAAACCATGCGGAAATTCTCACTTCGGAGGGATGCCTTACCGAATAATCTCGAACCGCTCCCACGCACAGTTGCAGACCGGGCAGCGTTCGTGCTCTTCTTCGGTCTCCGAGGTGTAACCACAGACCGGGCAGACGTAGAAGTCGCGAGCCTCGCCGATCCAGGAGTCTCTTTTGCCCGCTGCCAGCAGAGCGATCGCCTCACTGTAGAGCCGGGCGTGGGTCTTCTCGGCCTCCAGTGCGCCGGTAAAGGTGCGAATGGCGGCAACATTCTTATGTTCCTTAGCCTCCTCCAGGAAGCCGGGATACATGGTGTCGATCTCGTACTGCTCACCGTTCAGTGCGGCCTTCAGATTTTCGAGAGTGCCCTTCACTTCAACGGGGTGAATTTCGCACTCCGACCGGCTACCCAGTTGATGCAGAACGCGCGAATGATTGGCGGCATGAATTTGCTCGGCACGCGCCGCTGCGCGAAAAAGGCTGGCCGCGCCAAGCAACTCTTCCTCGTCCGCCTTAGCGGCAAAAGCTGTGTACTTGGCGTGCGCATTCGACTCCCCCTCGAATGCAGCCAAAAGATTTTGAACGGTAATTGCGCTTTCCTCGGCAATCGTCGGCATAGAAAACCTCCCCAACTCCGTTCACGAGCCTACGTGCCAGCGCGACGCCGCGCTGTGACGCAGGTTACATCCGTGGGGATTTGAACCGAACCGTCACTTAACCCGTGCGGCTCGAGTTGCACTGGGGATTTCGCACGAATGATCGGTTTGAGCCACTCTGGGGTTGCAGCCTGGAAGCATCAAAAGGTTCCTAGATCGGATGCGGCATCGTATTTTCCGCGGTCGCCATGTTATCGGGCGTGTCTGAGAAGGATTTGCCGGAGCCGTACGCGTACTTCTCATAATTCGATCCGACCTTGCGGATCGCGTCTTTCCAGCCATCGTCCCAACTGACTTGCGCCTCACCGTTCACATACGCCCACCTGCCGTGCTCGTGATTCATCGATCGCCAAGCGTCGCCATTCTCCTCGAGAGTGATGTAGAAGGTTCCACCCGATCCATCCCCGCACTTCCACTTTCCCAGGAAATGGCCTCGGGACGGCAACGGAGGACTGACGCTCAATGCAGTACTAGCAGTATCCCCACCCGCTGGGAACTCGACGCGCAAAACGTCGGAGAGGTTAAAGCTCTGCCGGCGACCATCCCTGAAGACAATTACGATCGTACCTGCTCCGCTCTTGGCGGCGGGAGGAGTTTTGGCAAAACCAACGGGAACCACGAGAGCGAGCATCGCAGCCAGGCCGGCCACGCGAACCATCGACCGCATAAGTTTCTCCTTTTTGAAACACGGGCTGGTCATTGCCTCCAAGCTCAGCCGTGTCAACCTGATCTACGTGGATCTCTGATCAATAGTTCCCGTAAATCGATCGGGTCCCGTCCCGAACAGCATAAAGGCCATCCCATTCGTGGGATGGCCTTTATGCTTTGGGAATTTTTCTATCCTACGGCGTCTCGCTCCGTGCCTCCGCCTTCTGCACAAGCACCTTGTGGGCGTGGTCTTCAAGCGCCTGAGCCTCGGGCAAAAAGGTCAGCGCTTTCTGGATCATCGGATCCCAGTCGGCCCGCGTGCGCAGTCCTTGCTCCTGGCCGAACTGGATAGTTACGATCTTGTCCTTGATGCTGATCTTCAGCCAGTCCATCACCCCGTTGAGATCTGCTTCAGTCCAGGGAATGTCCTGCGCGGTCAAATACTTCTTAAACTCGGCCAGCACCGCGTCGTCCACCTGGAAGTTCTTGTCCACAGTGCGGTTGGAAAGGTAGATCGGGGCGAAATGAAAGAAGACATCCTTGAAAAGCAGTTCGTCCTGGAAGTGGTTGCTCTTCGGGCTGTCGATCTTCTCATCCGGCGTGATGCCGCCACCGCCGTAAACCGTGCGCCCCGCGTCGGTGAACTTCACTTCGCGGTTAGCCGTGTCGGCCGCTGCCGTTCCCCCATGGCTGTAATAGTCATAAAGCGACACGCCGGTGTAGTTGCGCTGGATCAGCCGCCCTGAGGGCGTGTAGTAGTGGTACGTAGTCAGCGCCAGTCCGGTGTTTTCACTCAGGTTGTAAACCGTTTGCACCAGGCCCTTGCCAAAGGTGGTCTCACCAACGATCAAGGCCCTGTCGTGATCCTGCAGTGCACCCGAGACGATCTCTGCCGCCGATGCCGTGCCGCGGTTTACCAGCACCACGATGGGGAAGGTTTTGCCGCCGTTGCCGTGCGTGGCGGTGTACACCTGATCGGGAAATGCCCGGCCGTGCTGCGAAACAATGCCCTGTCCCTTGGCCAGCAGATGGTCGCAAACCTCCACCGCCTGACTCAGCAAGCCGCCAGGATTGCCGCGCAGATCGAAGATCAGACCCTTCAAGTCGCCGAAGCCGTCAACCGCTTCAATGACTTCTTGTGCTGTCGTCTCCTGAAATTGGGTCAGGTGGATGTAACCCACACCGGGCCGAATTTCATAAGCCAAATCCACCGAAGGGTGAGGAATTTCGTCGCGGATCAAGTCGAAGACCAGAGGCTTTGGCTGACCCTCGCGGAGCATCACTGCCTGTACGTGGGTGCCTCGCGGACC
>CAYTJN010000141.1:0-10709 GCA_964438125.1 uncultured Occallatibacter sp. | reverse complement strand
CAAAGCTCTTTATTCCCACTCTTCGCGAGGCCCCGGCAGACGCCGAAGTGGCCAGTCACAAGTTTCTCGTCCGCTCCGGTTACATTCGCCAGTTGGGCGCAGGCATCTATAACTACCTCTTTCTTGGGCAACGGTCGATCAACAAGATCATCGGCATTGTGCGCGAAGAAATGGATCGCATCGGCCAGGAGTTCTACCTGCCGGCCATTCAGCCGAAGGAGCCGTGGGAGAAGAGCGGCCGCTGGACCGTCATGGGCGACAATATGTTCCGGCTAAAAGATCGCAAGGGCGCGGAACTCTGCCTTGGCATGACCCACGAAGAGATCATGACCACGATCGCCGGCAATGAACTACGCAGCTACAAACAGTTGCCGCAGATCTGGTATCAGATTCAGACCAAGTTCCGTGATGAGGCGCGGCCCAAATCGGGGCTCTTGCGCACGCGCCAGTTCACGATGAAAGACAGTTACTCCTTTGACATTGACAAGGCGGGCCTGGACAAGAGCTTCGAGCTGCATGATGCGGTGTATCGCAAAATCTTCACCCGTTGCGGGCTAAGGTTCGTTGCTGTTGAGGCGGATTCGGGCTCGATGGGCGGCTCGCAGTCGCAGGAGTTCATGGTCTACACCGACGCTGGAGAGGATCTGATTGCGAGTTGCCCGGTCTGCGGCTATGCAGCCAACACCGAGAAGGCTACCTCGCGGCTGGAGCCTGTCGTCGAGTTGGAGGCCACAGGCGACGGCAAACCGGAACTGGTGCACACGCCGGGTTGTGGCGCAATTGCCGACGTTGCTGCTTTCTTCAAGATGTCCGAGGCGTCGGATATCAAGTGCGTGGCCTACATGGCGCTGAAACGAGGCTCGGCGGGCCAGCCGGATGCTTGGCACGGGGTCGCGACCTTTCTGCGTGGCGATCACCAGGTCAACGAGACAAAGCTGTTGGGGGCAATCGGCGCGGCCGAGCTACGCACCATGCAGGGCGAGGAGTTGGAGAAGTTCTTTAACGGGCCGGCGGGGTTTCTTGGGCCTGTTGATCTCAAGCCCATCGCCAAACCACTTGAAGATGGTCTTACGGTTGTCATCGATCTATCTCTCGAAGGCCGCAAGATGATGGTCGCGGGTGCCAACAAGCTCGACTATCACCTTCGCAATGTGACTCCGGGCCGTGATTTCTCCTGGACAATCATGGCCGATATCCGCACCGTCAACGAGAGTGAAGGTTGCCCGAAAGAGGGTTGCTCGGGCAAGCTGGTCGTGGGCAAGGCGGTCGAGATCGGCCACATCTTCAAGCTGGGCTATAAGTACACCGAGTCGATGGGCGCGCGGGTGCTGGACGTAAACGGCAAGGAAGTGACGCCGATCATGGGCAGCTACGGAATAGGCGTCGAGCGCATCCTCACCGCCGCCATTGAGCAGTCCCATGACAAGAACGGATTTTGGCTGCAGGCTTCGATTGCGCCCTTCACAGTTGTCGTCACGGTGACCAACATGACCGATGCCCTGCTGTCCATCACGGGCGAAAAATTAGCGGCCGAGCTGGAAGCCGCTGGTCTCGACGTATTGCTGGATGACCGAGACGAGCGTGCCGGCGTCAAATTCAAAGACGCAGATCTGGTAGGCATCCCCTACCGCATCAATGTCGGCAAAAAGGCCGTTGATGGCATGGTGGAGTTAGTGACGCGAGCCACGTCAACCAGCATGGATGTGGGGTTGGCGGAGGTTGTGGCGTTGGTAAAGGAGCGCGTCGAAGAGGATGGCTTGTTGGGAATAGTCGAAGGATAATTTCGCGATAGGGATCGTTGATCCCCAGGTTCAATTTGAACCCGTTCGGAAAGCTCAAGCAGCCTCTGGGTCAACCGCAAGTTCTAAGATGCAAGGAGTGCCATGGCGTTGAAGGTCATAATTCCGAGGCAGTTGCGAATACACGACAAAGCCACGCTGGTGTTGCGCTCGGTTCTGCTCGGGTTCGCGGCCTTGGCCCTGGGTATTCTGGCAATCACAGGCTATTACTATTTAAAATACCAGCGCATTGTGGACGACCGCCTCAAGGAGCCGATCTTTGCATCGACTGCCAAGATTTACGCGGCGCCGCGCCAGGTGCGTCCCGGACAAAAACTATCTGTCCGGCTGATCGCTAATGAGTTGAGCGAGGCAGGCTATTCAGCCGATGGCGCCTCTCAGACCTCCGAGTTGGGCACCTACAAACAGGGCGTGCAGACAATTACCGTTCGGCCTGGGGCGCAGTCTTATCACGCCCCGGACCTCGCGGTAATCCGAGTGAGCAACGGAGTTGTAGAGTCGATCACCGATGAACACGGCGATCCCCTGGCCAGTTACGAACTGGAGCCTCTGCTGATTACCGGGCTGAGCGACGATCCCAATCGCACCAAGCGCCGTCTGCTTACCTACAATGAGATCCCGCCCAATCTCGTGCAGGCAGTGCTGGCCATCGAGGACCGCCGTTTTTTCGAACACAGCGGCGTCAACTACATCAGCATGATGAGCTGGGCCTGGCATGACCTGGTTGGGGATCGCAAGCATCGCGGCGGTGCCTCGACGGTGACGATGCAACTGGCGAAGATGCTCATCGTCGCCGACACCGGCACCATCCGGTACAAGCTCTCGCAGATCATCGTCGCCTTCCAACTCGAACACCGATTCAATAAGCAGCAGATCTTCGAGATGTACGCCAACCAAATTCCGATGGGACAGCGCGGCAGCTTCTCCATCAACGGATTTGGCGAAGCTGCTCAGTCCTATCTGGGTAAGGATGTTCAGAAGATCGATCTATCGGATTGCGCAATGCTGGCGGGGATGATTCAGCGGCCAAATTATTTTTCGCCCTTCCGCCACGGCGACCGGGTGATCGACAGGCGAAACCTGGTGCTCGACTCGATGGTTGAAACCGGCGCGATCACCAAGGATCAGGCAGAGCGCGCCAAGGCCGAGGCCCTGCACCTGAGTGACCAAAGCGTGGATGCGAGCGAAGCACCGTACTTCGTCGACCTGGTTCATGAGCAACTGACGCAGAAACTGGGCGAGCGCGACTTCAACCGCGAAGGATTGCATATCTATACCTCGCTCGACCCCGATCTGCAACGGGAAGCGACAGAGGCTGTTGAATCCACGATTCATGTGGTGGACGAGCAGGTAGACCGGCTTCATGCGCGGGACAAAAAACACGGCATTGCGTACGTCTATCCGCAGGTGGCCCTCGTGGCGCTGAATCCTCACACCGGCCAGGTGCTGGCGCTTGTAGGCGGACGCAGCTATGGCAGTTCGCAGTTGAATCACGCGGCTGCGAAGCGGCCTACTGGATCGATCTTCAAGCCTTTTGTCTATGCGGCAGCTTTTGCAACGGCCGTCGAGGGCACTACACTGCCTGGGCAGAGCAAACCATTTTCGCCGGTGACCATCCTGAGCGACCAGCAGACGACCTACGACGTCGGGGGGCAGGAATACACGCCGAAGAACTTCGAAGGCGAGTATCACGACCAGGTCACTGCGCGTTACGCCTTGATGCGCTCGCTGAATAACGCAACCATTGGTTTGGCAGGCATGGTGGGATTTGACCGTGTGGCGGCTCTGGCGCGCGAAGCTGGTGTCAAAAGCGCGCGCGGAACTCCCGCGGTCGCCATCGGCGCCTATGACGCAACTCCACTCGATATGGCCGGCGCTTACACCGTCTTCGCCAACGGAGGCCTCCACCTGGATCCCTGGATGCTGGCCAGTGTGCGCACCTCCACCGGCGACGTGGTCACCGACTTCACGCCCACCTCCAAGCAGGTTCTCGATCCGCGCGTGGCCTATCTCACTACCAGCATGATGGAGAACGTGCTGCGCGGCGAGGGGACGGGCGCAGGTGTGCGCAGCATGGGATTCGTCTCTCCCGCCGCGGGCAAAACCGGCACCAGCCACGATGCATGGTTTGCCGGCTTCACCAGCAACCTGCTGTGCATTGTGTGGGTGGGCAAC
The DNA here is from genome assembly GCA_964438125.1 of uncultured Occallatibacter sp. Lineage (GTDB taxonomy): Bacteria > Acidobacteriota > Terriglobia > Terriglobales > Acidobacteriaceae > Telmatobacter. Next base: position 6,735 of record CAYTJN010000141.1, on the reverse strand, counting down.
GACGACTATACAGATGTGAAGATTGAAGGCGCCCACGCCGCCGCACCGATCTGGGCCGCGTTCATGAAGAAGGCCGTCACTCTCCCCCAATACTCCGACACCAACGAATTCAAGGTTCCAGAAGGCGTGGAGATAGTCTCCATCGACAAGGTGAGCAACCTGCTCAGTGACGCTTCCTGCCCGGACAGCTTCGAAGCGGCTTTCCTTGCAGGTACTGCGCCCATGGAGACCTGCGACCATCCTGGTGACCACCGAAACATGCTGCAAAAGATCTTCGGAGCGGGCAAGACCGGGAATTAAAGTCTGCTGATCCGGAACAACGGCACTACCAGAAGCCTGGGAAATGTTCTATATTTCACTTGCTATGACTTTTCCTGCGCGCTCCGTCTTTCCCTCCATCTTGTTTGTGACCGCTTTGCTGTTTTGCTCCCTCGCAACTCCAGCACAAAGTCCTGCCGCAGCCACGCCCACTGTCGCCGACGCTCTGGCCTTCATCGATAGCGCCGAAAAGGAGCTGAACGCGATCAGCGTCGATGTGGCCCGCGCGTCTTGGGTCAAGGCGACTTACATCACCGACGACACCGTTACGCTTGAAGCCGAGGCCAATGACCGGTTGATCGCGCGACAGACTGCCTTGATCGGCGAGGCGCGCAAGTTCAACGGATTGACGCTGCCTCCCGATGCTGCACGCAAGCTGATGCTGCTCAAGCTGAGCATTGGTCTGCCCGCGCCCCAGGACCCCGCACTGCGCGCGGAGACTACGCAGAAGGCAGCGCAGTTGGACGCCGCTTATGGCCGCGGTAAGTACTGCCCTGACTCGAACCCCGACCACTGTCTGGGGATCGATGAGATCGACATCAAGATGGCCAAGAGCCGCGATCCCAAGGAACTCGCGGCTCTGTGGACGGGCTGGCACGCTGTTGGCGTCCCGATGCGCGGCGACTACGCGCGATTGGCCGAGTTGAGCAATCAGGGCGCGCGCGAACTGGGCTTTGCCGACACCGGCGCACTATGGCGTTCGCAGTACGATATGACGCCTGAAGAATTTCAGAACGAGATCGAGCGCCTCTGGACCCAGGTTGAGCCGCTCTATCGCGAACTGCATACCTATGTTCGCCGCAAGCTCATCGAGAAATATGGAGACGCCGCGCGCAGGCCCGACGGCATGATTCCCGGCGATTTACTTGGGAACATGTGGGCGCAGGAGTGGGGCAACATCTATGACGTGGTCGCGCCGCCCTCCGGTCCTATGCCCTATGACCTGGGCGCCATTCTCAAGGCGCGCAACACAGACGGTCCGCAACTCGTCCACTACGGTGAGGGTTTTTACAAGTCGCTGGGCTTCGATCCCCTGCCCGAGACATTCTGGAAGCGGTCTATGCTGTCCCATCCACGCGACCGCGATGTGGTCTGCCACGCCAGCGCCTGGGACGTAGACAACCAGCTCGATGTGCGAATCAAGGCCTGTTTCCAACCCACCGCCGACGACTTTGTCACTGTGCATCACGAACTGGGCCACAACTACTATCAGATGGCTTATCGCAACCAGCCGTTCTTATTTGCTGGCGGCGCTAACGACGGCTTTCACGAGGCGATCGGCGACTCGATTGCCCTGAATGTGACTCCGGATTACCTGAAGAAGCTGGGCCTGATCGACCAGGTTCCTCCGCCCAGCGCCGATATACCGCTGTTGCTGCACACTGCGCTCGACAAAATTGCATTTCTCCCCTTCGGCTTGCTCATCGACAAGTGGCGCTGGCAGGTCTACGCGGGGCAGGTTAAGCCGGAACACTACAACAGCGCCTGGTGGGCGCTGCGGGAAAAATATCAGGGCATTGCCCCGCCAGTTGCGCGCAGCGAGGCCGACTTCGACCCCGGAGCGAAATACCATATCCCTGGTAATGTGCCTTACATGCGCTACTTCCTGGCTCGCGTCTACCAGTTCCAGTTCTATCGCGCGATGTGCCAGGCCGCCGGATACAAGGGGCCGCTGAATCGCTGCTCTGTCTATGGATCCAAGGAAGCCGGGGCCCGGCTGAACGCGATGCTTTCAATGGGCTGCTCGAAGCCATGGCCCGAGGCGCTGAGAGCTATGACCGGTACCGACAAGGCAGATGCGTCCGCCATCGTCGAGTACTTTCAACCGCTGATGGATTGGCTCAAGGAGCAAAACAAGGGCGAGAAGGAAGGCTGGACGCTGCCGGGAGACCCGCTGAATTAGTGTGGTAGGTCAATCAATTCCAGTACCCTCAAGCGATCGAAGAATCGCTCTAAGATCGCCTCGCTCTGCCCAAAAACCTCGAGGGACCAGCCGATGGCCCCTTTTACAATCAGCAGAGCCCTTTCAACATTATCGCCCTGTTACGACCTACTTACTGCGACAAACGCGCAAACCCTGATCCGGGCCCGTGCCGTTAGCAGCCAGGCTGCTCCGGAAAGCTGATTCTGTGCAGTAGGCAGCGCCCATCCAGCCGCCACCCCTCCAAACCCGGCCAAAGCCGCTCTGGCTTCCTTTTGGATCAGTTACATTTGTCTCCAGGGGTCCGTACCAGTCCCAGCACCATTCCCGCACATTGCCCGACATATCGTAAATCCCTAACTCATTGGGCTTCTTGCTGCCGACGGTCTTAGGTTGATTATGGTTTTGTTCGATTACCGGCCAGGACCAAAATCCGGTTAACACTTTATCGCCGGAGTTTCTCCAATACCACGCAACGTCATCGATGATATCGCTTCCACTGTATGAGTAATTCTTGCTCATCTGGCCTCCGTCGGCGGCGTATTCCCACTCTGCCTCCGTCGGCAATCGGTAACCATTCGCGTCCGCGTTGATCGTTACCGTCCACTTGATCGTATCGAGATCGCCAAACTTCGGGTCCGGCTTATTATTAGGATCCTTCTTGGTCTTGTCTATAATGTAATAAGGATTTAGACCCTCTTTTATACTCCTTTTATTGCAGTACTCTACACTGTCATACCAGTTGACCATTTCCACGGGCAAATCATCGCCTTTGAATTTTGAGGGATTGCTTCCCATTACTTCGTTCCATTCTTTTTGAGTTACATCGTATTTACCAATATAAAAGTCAGAAATCTTTACCCCTTTCCCGTAATAGTTGGATTTTGTGTTTTTGAAAGTCCCGCCTTTGACGAATATAAAATTATCCGGCACTTTCCCCCAACAAACGCTTGCAAAAAAGATCATGACCGCCATTGTGATTAGTTTTTTCATTGAATTGTCCTGTTTCTCTCCAAGTATCAGATCTGTATGGATTCTAACAATTCAGGCAACTGAAAATCCGTTTTCCTCGAGGAAAGAACGAAGAGTAGTGAGGAATTCCGATGTCCATCGCTTATTCGATCTCTACGAAATCCAGCGCTTGCCCAGCCGTGTTCGCCTCAACTGGGCACGCCGAGCGCCCCAGGTCTCGATTTGAGACCTGGGAGTCCAAACATCGATCAATACTTGACGATTGCGGCAAACGAGTCGGGTTTGAGGCTGGCACCGCCGACAAGTGCCCCATCGATCTCTTCCTGGCCTATCAGCGAGGTGGCGTTGTCGGGCTTCACGCTGCCGCCGTAGAGGATGCGCATTGCTGCCGCGACTTCTGCCCCAAGCAGTTTTGCAACCTCTGCGCGAATGATCTTATGCGCATCGACGGCGATCTCGGGAGTGGCGGTCTTGCCCGTGCCAATGGCCCAGACCGGCTCATAAGCAATCACGACGGGCTTCGCGGCCTCGGGTGTGATGCCGACAAACGCTCCGGCGATCTGGGTTTTGAGCACCTCGGCGGTTTTACCCGCTTCGCGCTCAGCAAGCACTTCGCCTACGCAGACTACGGGAACAACGCCGTGCTTCAGCGCAGCGTGCAGCTTCTTGTTGACAATCTCGTCGGTCTCGCCGAAGTACTGGCGGCGCTCAGAGTGACCGATGAGCGTATGCGTTCCGCCGACGGCCTGGAGCTGGTTCAGCGAGGTCTCTCCTGTGTAGGCGCCCTCCTCTGCAAAATGTATGTTTTGCGCTCCCACAAGAACATTGCTCCCCTTAGCGGCCTCAATCACAGAAGGCAGCAGCACGGGCGAGGGAAAAAGAGCGATCTCGTCGCGCGTGTGCGAGGCAACGAGAGGTAAGAAGGCATCGACAAAGGCCTTGGCTTCAGCGGGCGTCTTGTACATCTTCCAATTAGCGGCAATCAGTGCTTTACGAGACATTTTTTCGGAACTCCTCAACTCTGATTCTATTGGACGAGAACCGGCGTCTGGGTGACGGCCGGCACAGGGCGAGAAACAGCCTGGTTGCGTTATTTAGCTGCGCTCGTCCCCAATAACCCGAACTTGTCGGCGAACAAATCTGTAGGCAGCAAATGACTTTGCCCCGCGCAAAACGTATCCCTTAGCGAGCTGTTCTAATGCGAAGGGGTAGCGAAGATGACGAAGTCGAAGCGGTGCTTTACACGCTGGAGTTCAAGCACTCTGCGGCGCGGCTTGTTTGAGTCGGGTCAGAGTCAGGCGGCAGCGACGCAAGCCGGGGCGCCGGGCTACAAATCTTTACATACTGGGACCGTTGCTCTCCAGAACCACTTTCGATTCAGGTGGTTCTGGAGAAGACTTTACAAAACTACTCGCAGGTACATCTCAGAACGGTATGTCGTCGTCGGAAATCTCCGCCTGTTGTACGTATTCGTTCTGGCCGCTCGCAGATGCCTGGTCGTGGTCGAAGCCCGCTGACGTCACTGAGGAGTTGGCCGGCTTACTGTACCCACTACCGCCGCCGCTTGCGGCATCTTCGCGGCCTGATAGCAGAACCAACTCATTGATGAGTATCTCAGTCCTATAGCGCTTCTGATGAGTCTCTTTGTCTTCCCAACTATTGGTCGTGATCTTGCCCTCAATGTAGAGCTTCGATCCCTTCTTGACATAGTCGCGCACAATCTCAGCGGTGCGGTTAAAGGCCTTTAGATTATGCCATTCGGTGTGGTCCTGCCAGTTGCCCTGCGCGTCCTTTTGACGGTCGCTTGTGGCCAGTGCAAGGTTAGCCACCATGGTGCCACCGGGTGTTGAGCGGATTTCCGGATCCTTGCCTACATTGCCTAAGAGAGTGACTTTGTTAACGCTTTTTGCCATGGTCCTCTACAGACTTGTCCACGGGTAATTTCTGCTGTCACTGGTAATTTGGGCTGTCGCGATGGGGTACACCCCTGTTAATTCTCGCTGTCACAATCGTCGACCCCCTGGTAATTTATGGCGTCACGATTGTAGAGCCGACGACTTCCCTGCCCAGCCAGTGAGCCTGCCGCGGACTCCTTTCTTCAGATTTTGTTCAGTCCTCCAAAACTATAAATGATTCAAGGCGCTTGAGGTCGTGAGTAGCGCCCGAACGGTAGGGATACTTCGCTGGCCAAGGCTTTTAAATTGATCGAAAAGTGGTTCGGGTAGTGACGGTCATAAATCGTTTACATGCAATGTCTTACAGGAAAGCATGTGCGCTCAGCGCGGATTTCGGCACGACTGTCTGCCGCTGGAATAGCGTGTCCCTTGAGCGGGCGGGTTACTTCTTCGCTTTCCGCCCAATGTGGACCCGCTCTGCAATCTGGCAAAGTCGGTAACGGTAGAGTCGATCCGCTGGCGCCTCGGCATCATTTTGGAACTGAACAATTATTGCGCCTACTGGGCAAATGCCTACTGTGCAAGTGTTCTGCCTACTGACGAAAGGTTCAGTGGAAAACTGACTAATTGAAACTTGCAATTGAACATTTCGGCCGGAAGCCAAGGTGCTTTGTGCAAAGACAACCAAAGCTTTGCCGAACCGGCAAACGGTTGCCTGTTTCCAAAAATTGTAGATGCTTCCAGACTCGGCCAGGGTCCGGCAGGAACCCTAATTTCGCCCCCGAATTTTCGACATTTTGGCACAAGATTCGCCTCGGAAGCCGGTCAGCCGACTGGTGGGCAAATGTTACTACTTGGTCAACAGCTCGGACTTAGCCTTGAGGACCTGGAAACTCGGACTATCTGGCCGATCGGGCGACCCTTTTACGGCGAGTTTGTGTGAGGAGCTTTCCGTGCTTCCGACGAATGCTCTGCGGAAGCCTGTTTGGGTGGGCGGCAATTGCGGACTGCCAAAGTCCGATTCTCGGACGAACAGTGAGTTCTCCTTCATCAGATGGCTACGTATTCTCTGCACCGCTGGCGCATGTATCGGCACAGTAAAGAGCGTCAGGAAACGACTACCGTCCCTGATCTTTCAACCGTAGCATATATAATCCCGATCAATTTGGGCGACGCTTGTTGGCACTGTTTATCAAGGGCTGTAATCTGATCGGGGCCGAGGATTGTGCTCGATATAGTACCCGTTAAGCGAGATCGAATATAGGCCCGTAGTTGCTCCATCTCGGAGATCGATACCGGCCCAATCATCAGTGTTCGTGGCTCTTGCTCCTCGTTACGGCCATCAACCTTCCGCACATATGATGGCCCTCCATTTCCGGTATGCACAACTATGTCGGCGTGAGTGGCTAGCGCTTCCGTGATCTGTCCGATGTAGAACTCAACGATTTCGGGTAGTCTGTCCACAACTGTGTTGTTCCTTTCAAAAGATCTTGAGCTGTGTGTACTGTCATTTCATTGTTCACTGGATTTGCGGGTGACGTCAAAGGCCACTTCAAACGCAGGCACTTCGAATGCGTATGAGCGCCGGAGTGAAAATAGGCCACAGAACGCCGCGTGAGCGGTGTTTTG
>CAYTJN010000140.1:0-10852 GCA_964438125.1 uncultured Occallatibacter sp. | reverse complement strand
CTTTTGTGAACATTAGTACGTGAATAGAAACCTTCCGCACAAAGCCATGGGGTTCAGCTTTACTTTCCGCGCGGGGTACCCCCCCACCCCCCCCTATTTCCTGTGAAACTGTGGAACTGTGATGGAATTTGCCCTCGTTCATGCGATTGCCCTGCCCCGGGGTCGGAGTCGGAGAATGATACGTTCGCGAGGTGCTATACGCGAGGCAAATTCGCGCATCAGAGACTACTTCGCCTTCCCGCAATCAGGTTGAAGACTAAAATGATCAATGCCACTACGAGGAGGAGATGAATAAGGCCGCCAGCGATATGAAAGCTGAAGCCCAAAAGCCATAGAACCAGAATGACCACGAATACTGTCCAAAGCATAAAATACCCTCTCTCCGCAGAGCGGGACCCGGGATCAAAAGATCCCAGGTAACCCGTGCTGCAAGCTAAAACCGGATGTTAGTTCGAAGCGATAGCTTGGGCCTTTGCGTTCCTGACCGCATCGAGGAACGACCCTGCCACGGACGGCACGGCAACCTCGCCGCGCAGGATGTGGCGCGTGGAAACGTCATGGCCGTAGATCGCCTCGGTGGAGTCGTCGTCGCGACGAATAGCCGCACCGGTCAGGGTGAGTCCGGCAAAGGCACCTCTAGCGCGCGAGTAAGTGAGGACTTCGGTATTCAGCTTCCAGTCGGTATCGGCCGAAGCGTGGCGCCCAACCGGTCCGGCTGCCGCGGAAGCATCCCCGCCAAGTTCAAAGTTGCTGTTGATCAAGTGCTGCATGCCCCGGTCGTTTTGAATGATCATGACCAAGTCCACGCCTTCGATTCCGATCTGCAGTCCCCAGCTTCCACCGGTAATAGTAAAGAACGCCGGTGCACTCCAGCCGTCTGCTGTTCGGCAAGTGGCAACACCTCTGCCATTTTCCGCGCCGAAGACAAAGCCCCCCTTGAGCATATGCGGCACAACGGCCACGCATTGTGCGTGTTCCAGAACTTCCTGTGGAATGCCCCTATCTGGTGCCGACATAATCTCATGCAGCACTGCACCAGCATGATCCAACCGGTCAACCGTCGCTTCGCGACCGGATCCTGCCCAGCAAACACTTGTCATGCCGAGTACTGCCGCAATCGTCATCAGTTTCTTCATGTGATTCACCCTTTTCTACCCGTGCGCAGCATCACTTTTTCCGCGCACTGTGGCGCACAAGGTAATTCCCACACTAGCGGCACTGAAGCCCATCGTCTGAGCAACAATGCTCAGGCGGCCCTTCTTCCACTTCAAGACACCTGATGTAAGACGCATTGAATTTGTGAACTCAATTGGCCGGACTTTCATGGGTAAATTCGAATCGAATCGGCAAATCCGACTTTATCCCGTCGTGATCAGCGCGCGACCATAAAGCAACCGGGCCTATCACGCGAGCATCAGAGTTCTTCTAGGCAAGGAAACCGCACAACAGAATAACGGAGGAATGACATGGCCGTAGACACGCTTGATAGTCTATTTGTTCAAGAACTGAAAGATTTATATTCCGCAGAGAACCAAATCACGAAAGCTCTACCCAAATTAATTAAGGCGGCGTCCTCAGAAGAATTGCGTAGCGCCTTCGAACATCACTTGAAAGAGACTAAAGACCAGGTGCAGCGCCTCGAGCAGGTCTTCGAAATCCTGGGTTCGAGCCCCAGGGGCAAGACTTGCAATGGTATGAAAGGTGTTCTTGAGGAGGGCGCCGAGATGCTGCAGGAGACTGCCGAAGGGGATGTCAGGGACGCGGCCCTCATCTCGGCCGCTCAGCGAGTGGAACATTATGAGATGGCGGCTTATGGCGCAGTACGATCTTACGCTGAACTTCTGGGTAAACCCGAAATCTCAGATATTCTGCAGAAGACACTCCTGGAAGAGAAAGCTGCGGATAAAAAGTTGACGGAGATTTCTCATAAGCTCAATCGTCAGGCACAAAATGCAGCCTAAGTGCACAAAGTTCGCCTCGAGTTAGCGCCTTTCTGCTGACGGTCCAGCTCGGAGGCTGGGCCGTCGGTCTTCAAGTATTGGTTCTGATGCATTGATTCTGATATTGAGGCAAATAGAGCGTGCATATAAGACTGTTCTTTAAATCTATTTAGTTCTGTGAACTATCCATCGAGAGGTTCGGATGACTGCCAAATCAAACAGAGATAAATTCGTGGACTCGAAACTAGGAAGTGTCCACCTGCCAGCCGACCTCCTTGCGAGGGGTCCGGAAGCGATAGCAGATTCGCTAGCTTCGCAGGAATCATCGCCGCAGGGGCTCGCATCGGGAATGAGAGTCCTCAGCTTTTACTTGAACTATACCGGACGAGTGCTGAGTGCTTCGCGGCGCCGCAAGCTGGAGAAAGCGAAGAGACTTCTTTCCGCACGTGTGGATCGTGCATTGAAGTCCAAAGAAGGGTCCTTGGGCGCGGGAATTAGGTGAAGTATTGCCCACTCGTTATCTTCCCGGAAAGCCATTATCACAGTTTCGGCTAGATCGATGATTAAATCATCTCTCGAACCCTCTTTCACGAGGAGGAATGCATGATACGCAAACTCAAAACCGGCGAATATCGGCTGTACTCTCGTAAAAAGGACCCGTCCACTAGTAAGCGCCGTAACCTGGGAACCTTTGCCACGGTTGAGAAGGCAAGGCAGCACGAACGCGAAGTTCAGTATTTCAAGCGGCATTAACGATGGGCTTTTCAACTAAATTCCCATCTTGAACACTGAACCCAATAGTCTCAGGAACGGTCTCCTCGCTGTCCCTACTTCACGCAGCATTGGCGTCCCACGCCCCGCTCCACTCCATCCTACTGTCGGTATTTCAAACATCGTTTACATCTGAGCTTACATGCCCCCACCGATCAAAAAACCGCACACGGATTCCGACGGCGAGAACATCGGCGACGCCAGTTCTCAGTCTGAGTCTATTCATAAGGACTGCGCGACCCAGCGCGAATGGACGTTCTCACGTCGTGAATTCATGATCGGGACAGGAGCTTTGCTCGGCACTGCGACCGTCTCGGGTCCACCCGCCTCCTCACTGACTCAACCCGAAATAGCAACTGGGACGGCGAAGCTCCACCCGATCCAACTTGACATTAACGAAGAGACAACGCGGCATGAAATTGATCCCCGCACTTCGCTACTCGACCTGCTTCGCGAATACCTGCATCTGACCGGGACCAAGAAGGGTTGTGATCACGGCCAGTGCGGCGCATGCACAGTGCTGCTTGAGGGACGCCGCATTAATAGCTGTCTCACCCTTGCCGTCAGTTGCGACGGACAACGAGTTACCACCATCGAAGGCATCGCTCCAGCGGGCCGTCTGCATCATGTGCAACAGGCATTCCTTGACACCGATGGATTCCAGTGCGGCTACTGCACTCCTGGCCAAATCGTTTCCGCAGTCGCGTTGCTCGATGAATTCAGGCGCGGTGCCGCCAGTTTCGTCACACCGGACCTGAGAAAAACTCATCATCCGGAATTTACAGACATTGAGATTCGCGAACGCATGAGCGGCAATATCTGCCGTTGCGGCGCCTATCCGGGCATCGTTGCGGCCGTGCGCCAGGCCTTGGGTTCGGCTTCAGATCAAGCTGCGGCATTCCGTCATGGAGACGATCATGCAGCCCTTTGAATATATGCGCGTCGACAACCTCGAGGCCGCGCTAGATGCAATCTCACACGCAACTCGTGCCAAGTTCATTGCCGGTGGCACGAACCTTGTCGACGTGATGAAACAGTACGTTGAGATGCCCGAGCAACTTATCTACATTGATCGCATTGACCTTGGTAAGATTGAAGAACTTCCCGATGGCGGTCTTCGGTTGGGCGCCTTGGCACGTAATTCCGATACTGCCGATCATCCGCTGGTTCGCGAGCGTTACCCCATGCTCGCGCAGGCGCTCTATTCAGGTGCTTCGCCGCAATTGCGAAACCGCGCCACAAATGGCGGCAATCTGCTGCAACGAACGCGCTGTTACTACTTTTACGATCCGGCATTCCCGCAGTGCAACAAGCGCAACCCGGGCTCGGGATGCGGCGCAATCGAAGGATATAATCGCATTCACGCAATTCTCGGCGCCAGCCCGGAATGCATCGCAACGCACCCATCCGACATGTGCGTCGCGCTAGCCGCCTTGGACGCCCAGATACGCGTGCGCAGCCAACGATGCGAGCGCACCATTCCCTTTTCCGAGTTGCATCGTCTTCCCGGTAACCAACCTGAAATCGACACGAACCTCAGACGCGACGAACTCATCCTCTCGATCGACCTTCCCAGGGGCCCATATGCCGAACACTCGATTTATGTTAAGGTGCGGGAGCGCGCCAGCTACGCTTTCGCACTCGTTTCCGTCGCCGCGGCGATTGAACTCAACCACGGTACGATCCGCACCGCGCGCCTGGCTCTTGGTGGCGTGGCCCACAAGCCATGGCGATCGAGGAAGGCTGAAGCTTTGCTGGTCGGGCAAACTCCCGGCAGAGAAGCATGGCTCGCCGCCGCCAATGAAATTCTTAGCGGCGCGAAAGGCTACGAGCACAACGCGTTCAAGATCGCTATGACCCGACAGACCATCGTACGCGCCTTCACTCTCGCCGCAGGAAATGGAGAACAGGCATGACTGCAATTGGTGATCCAGTGATTCGCGTCGACGGCCACGCCAAGGTAACCGGGGCCGCAAAGTATTCGGCCGAGTTCGACATCCCCAACCTGTCGCATGCGGTGCTTGTTACCAGCACAATTCCCAACGGCCGCATCACCAGCATGATGACGGTGAAGGCGCAGAACTCCCCGGGCGTATTGCTCGTCATGACGCCCGCGAATGCTCTGAAGCATCCCCAGGGCGGAAAAGCCGGCGTCCATCCGCCCGCAGGCCGCGTCCTCTCGCTGCTGCAAGACAACACCGTGCTCTACAATAATCAACCCATCGGGGTCGTGGTCGCCGAGACTCTCGACCAGGCCATGTACCCTGCGTCGCTCATTGAGGTGAAGTACCAACAGGAACCGCCGAAACTTAGCTTCGAAGCCGGTATGCCCGACGCACACCCCGGCAGTCACGGGAAAGATCCCGCCGACGTCTCCGAGGGTCAGCTCAACCAGGAACTCGCCGCCGCTGAAGTGAGGATTGACCAGATCTATACCACGCCCATTCAAAACCACAATCCGATGGAGCCGCACGCCACCATCGCTCAGTGGGATGGCGACAAGCTCACGCTTCACGATACGACCCAATACATCACAGGAGTAAAGCAGACTATCGCCAAAACGCTTGGCATTCCCGAAGAAGACGTCCGCGTCATCTGTCCTTTTACCGGCCGGGGCTTCGGTTGCAAAGGCTCGACTTGGTCACATGTTGTTCTTGCTGCAATGGCTGCTAAAATGGCGCAGCGCCCCGTAAAACTGGCGCTCGAGCGCCCTCAGATGTTCGGCCCGGTCGGCGCGCGACCGCGCACCCATCAGCACGTTGTGCTTGCAGCCAAACACGACGGCACACTATGCGCCATCGAGCACCACGTGCACACTCATACATCGGTCTTCGAGGACTTCACCGAACCCTCCAGCGTGCAGACCCGAATGCTCTACGCGAGCCCCGCCATCTCCACGTCGCAACGCCTAGTGCCGCTCCACCTCGGTACGCCGACTTTCCAGCGAGCTCCCGGTGAATCCACGGGCACCTTTGCTCTTGAGATCGCGATGGACGAGCTAGCCTACAAGTTGAATATCGATCCCATTGAACTGCGCCTGAAAAACTACGCCGAGAAAGATCCAACCACCAACAAGCCTTTTTCGAGTAAGCACCTTCGCGAGTGCTACCAGCAAGGCGCGGAGCGTTTCGGTTGGTCGAAACGCAATCCCACCCCGCGCTTCAAACGACGCAATGACGAACTGATCGGCTGGGGCGTCGCTACCACATGGGGCGCGGTCTTTGCCGAAGTGGGGGTCGAAGAGTTCACTGGAATGGTCCATGTTCATCGCGTGGTTGGCGTCTACGACGTCGGCGCCCTGCTCAACGAGCGCACCGGCAAAAGCCAGTTGATAGGCGGCATCGTGCGGGGCGTCGGACTAGCGTTGCAAGAGGCTACCCGATTCGACTCTCGGAATGGCCGCCCCATCAACAACAACCTTGCTGAGTATCATGTGCCCGTCAATGCTGATATCGGCGACATCGAGGTCTATTCGCTCAATATCCCCGATAGGAGGTTCAATCCCCTCGGCGCGCGTGGAATAGGTGAAATAGGTATCACCGGAATCGGGGCAGCCATAGCCAAAGCGATCTATCACGCTCTGGCAAACGTTTGCGTAATGCTCCGATCACAGCAGACATGCTTATCGGCTAGAGCATGTCGAACTTACTGCAGACCTCCGCGCCGCTCCGTTCCACTGATCGGAGTTCCCGCGGATAGGTCTTCGTCCGTGGGGTGGTGTTCTGCGGAATCGGTCGGAAACCTGCAGAATCCGGGGCTGCACAAATCTCGAGAAGGCTTTAAGTTATGAGGGGTTGGAAAGTTGGCGGGCTTCTGTAAATGCACGGCGCCTCATTTCGTTCGACCCAGCTTCGTGACTTCCGTTTTCGAAGCAGATAGGCATTCGATGAAACCGTGCGGAGCCTATCCTGAGACAGGCTCCGGGCGGGTTGCGAGTCGGTTAGTTGACTGTGCAGGCCGTTCCATTGAGAGAGAACGCCACAGGTATCGAGTTAGTGGTTCCGTTCCATGTGCCATTGAAGCCGAAGCCTGAATAGCTGCCGCCGGCGGGAATGTTTTGCCATGATTGACCTGACTGTTCGCTCACAGTGACATTGGCGCCGCTCTGTGCAACAGTTCCATTCCATGAACTGCTGATGGTCTGTCCGTTGGCAAAGCTCCAGGTCAGCGCCCAGTTGCTCAACGTCGTGGTGCCACCGTTCTTGATGGTGACTGCTGCTCCGAAGTTACTCGAGTTTTGCGGGCTGATCGTGTAGTCGACGGTGCACGCAGAACTGACCACTACGACGGTTACATTCAGGGTGAGTGTGGTGCTGGCCGTTGTGGTTCCAGAGGTTCCAGTCACGGTGACCGTATAGGCACCGGCTGTCGCCGTGCTGCTGACCGCCAGCGTGAGAACGCTCGAACTGGTGGAGGAGGCCGGGCTGAACGAGGCCGTTACGCCGCTGGGCAGACCGGATTCGGTAAATGCGATGCTACCAGTGAATCCGCCGATGTCCGTGACGGCAATGGTGTCGGTGCCACTTGCGCCCTGAGCGAGTGTGAGTGAGGGTGCCGATGGAACGAGCGTGAAGCCCGTCGTTACCTTCGCGGTGACGGTGAGCGCGACAGTGGTGCTTGCCGTGAGGCTACCCGAGCTTCCGGTAATGGTGACGGTAGAGGTTCCGGCAGTGGCCGTGCTGCTGGCCGCGAAAGTTACTACGCTGGAACCCGTCGTGGGGTTGGTGCCAAAGGTGGCAGTTACGCCGCTCGGCAGGCCGCTGGCGGCGAGTGTAACTGAGCCCGTGAATCCGCCCGCATCCTTCACAGAGATTGTGTCGGTTGCGCTGCTGCCCTGAGTTACTGAGAGGGTGGATGCGGAAGGTGCAAGTGTGAAGCTGGGCGACCCGGATACCGTGATGGTAAACGTTTCCTTGTAAGTGCAACCGCTGTCGTTGTAAGTTGCTGTGTAGATGTTGGCGCCTGCGCTCAGTGCGATGTTATCGATCTCGCGGGAGGTGGACGTGAAGCCATTCGGTCCGGTCCAACTCCACGATCCGCCGCTGATCGGCTGAGGGCCGAGGTCAACGGCGGTTCCCGAAGCCACGGTAACAGAGGTTTCTCCGGCCGCGCTCCAAACGCCTGCTACAGAGATGTATGGAATGATCAGGTTGGCGGTGCTGCAAGTGGTTACGGTTGTGCTATAGCCTACGCTGACGATGTTTGCTTGAACGGCGTTTTCAGTTGCGTCGGCCGGATAGCCCGAGGTCATCACGCCCTCGAAAAAGGAACCCGTACCCCAACCGCTATTGTCTCCGCCTGTACCCAGAACAATCGAGCCTTCCTGACGCATCGGAGAATAACCGCTTGGCTCACCGCCTGCATACTCAGTTGTAAGGCCTCCAGACTGGGCATTGCCGGCGCGTAAAGCCATTTCATTCTGGCCGTTGTTCTTCAGAACCGCAGTCACAAAGGGATCAGGCCAGCCGGTGTTGCTGGTATTCAGGCTGTACCCCTCGTTCGACTGGAAAAGTCCGTTTTCCATGTCGGCTTGGACCCATGGTCCGTTTCCATAGCATGGACCGTTGGACGAGAACCAGCACGAAGTTGAAAAATTGATGGCATCCATGTGACCCGCGCCGTTATCGTCGTTGTTAACCTCGGCGTTGCCGTAATCAAAGCAGCAATATTGATTGGCGTGCGTCCCGCCTGTCACCATATATGCGCCTTCGGGTTGACCGTTCTTCGCTACGCCTTTGGTGACATCGATGCGGTATCCCGTGTGGGTAACCGCGATCAGAATTCCGTAAACCTTCTGGCCTCCCGCCTCCACCGGCAGAGCTGTGGCTGACGCAGGTGTATCGGCCGGGCCATTTCCGCCCGCGCCTTCCACGGTCAAATCGTTGTGATATGAACTCTGATCGTAGATGCGGGTAATTGTGCAGGATGTGCCCGAGCAAAAGCTATCCTGCGCGGCGGCATTGGCGTAACCACCCGCTTCGAGCACTCCAATATTGAGCGTGGAATTGTCTGAGGCACGCTGCACTTCGTAGAGTGAACCATTATAGGAAGTAAACAAAGCGCGTGTTGTGCTGTGCGCGGCCACGCAGGGTGTGCCAGCGCTGCCGTAGATGTCGCACGGCAACTGTGCGACGGCCGCTGGGCCGCCGATCGCGAGCAGGCCGGATAACGCGACTGCAAATCGAGCTAGGTATCTCATGGGGGTAGCTCCATAGGTAGCGTAAGAGCAAATCAAGCGACTCGTCCTACGCCTTCAGGTTGTGGCAACAGTGGTTGCGGTGATAAGATAGTTGACCGTGCAGACAGCTCCGTTGAATGCGAAAGGTCATCTCGGAATTGAAATGAAATCTCGGGGGGAGGTTTTCACAGACTTAGTTCCTTTCTGCGGGGAGAATGATCTACTCTTTGACCCGATCGTCAGAAGTTTCGAGTGAATCCTACTCTCGGTGGTGGGGGCGGTCAAGATTACGAAACACCAACCCCCTTGATCGCGGATCATCTGAGGACGAACTCTAAGGTCGTCCGAAGGCCCACATGGAATGCCTCAGAACCTCCGAATGGAGGAAAGCCTCGCCTCGGCCAAGGTGCTTCCATGCTCGTTGATCGAACCAGAAATCTGCGCCCGCTGTAGACAGGATGAATCTTTCTCTAGTTGAACGTCACCGTCAGCACAACCTCCGCAGGGAGCGAAACGATAGATTCAGCGACATGGCAGACGGGTATTCAGACGCCTATAAATTACGACTGTCTTAGCCGTGCATCGGCGAGTATGCACTGTGCGCCGGATAAACCGGCATGTTGTAGGGGGTGCAAATCCCCTGCAGGAAAGGAAATAGCGAATCAATCCTGACCTCTAGTCTTGCATGGGACATCGCGAGGTGTTCCGTGAAGCGTAGGCCGGAGGCATCGGTGGGCGGGGTGATTGAGCTTCGAAAAATCGCAGATCAGGATGCCGACTCCCTAGTGAGCAGGAGGAAGGCAAAACGGCAGTCGCGTTATTCGCGAGTGACTGTCCGGTCCTGCGTAGTCGTGAGAGCCCGCGCACGCTGAGAAACAACATGCACGAGAACCGGGAGATCTCCAGTGCGCCTTCATCAACCGATGAAGGCCGGTCTGCGAAGGCCTCATGCCGAACGGCGGACATGCACGTGCTGGAGAAGTCGGACTGTGCCGTAGTACCTGTGAACCCGCCGAACAAAGCAGCGATAGCTGCGGCGGAGGTGGGGGAGGGAAGGGCGCAGATGAAGGAGAACATCGGTCAGCCACGCATGCTCCCGACACAGAGCGGGAACCGCATGTCCCAGGGACTGGACGGTGTGCGAAAAGCAGCAAGGGAAAGAAAGCAGGAACGGTTCACTTCCTTGCTCCACCACGTGACAACATCGCTGTTGCGCGATAGCTTCTACGCTCTCAAGCGTCAGGCTTCGCCGGGAGTTGATGGTGTCCGTTGGCAGGAGTATGAATCTGGACTGGAAGGTCGCCTCGTTGATCTTCACAGTCGGGTTCACCGTGGAACGTACCGGGCGCAGCCTTCAAGGCGAGTCTATATACCGAAGGCCGATGGGCGGCAACGTCCGTTGGGTGTCGCGGCACTGGAAGACAAGATCGTCCAGCAGGCCGTGGTGACGATCCTCAATCAGATTTACGAGGTCGACTTCAAGGGCTTCTCCTACGGGTTCCGTTCGGGCCGCAGTCCTCATCAAGCGCTCGATGCGTTGGTGGTCGGACTGGAGCGAAAGAAGGTGAACTGGGTGCTCGATGCGGACATTCGTGGCTTCTTCGATAATATGAGTCACGCGTGGACGACTAAGTTCATCGAGCACAGGGTGGCTGATCGCCGCATACTCCGCCTGATCCAGAAATGGCTCAAGGCGGGAGTATCCGAGGATGGCCAGTGGTCGGAAACGAAGCAGGGTACGCCGCAAGGAGCAGTGGTCTCACCGCTGCTCGCGAATGTGTACCTCCACTACGTGTTCGACCTATGGGCGGATGCCTGGCGCAGGAAAGTGGCAAGGGGCGATGTCATCATCGTTCGCTACGCCGACGGCACGCCGGTACAGATGTCCAACTTAAGGGGTGCGAGTCCCCTGATCCCAATCGTCCGTTCGGGGATCTAGCAGGAGGTCGGGTTGGCGGCGCGA
>CAYTJN010000139.1:0-10881 GCA_964438125.1 uncultured Occallatibacter sp. | reverse complement strand
GCTCTTACCGCACCATTTCACCCTTACCTCGGCGCTGGAGTTTCCGCAACGGCGAACTCGCCCGGCAAGCCGGGTCCATTCGGGTATTGCGTTTCCAGGGATGCCCTCGACCGTGAGGAAGAGGGGTAGTCGAGGCGGTTTCTTTTCTGTGGCACTGGCCGTCCATGAGCCTTTACGCTCACGTCCCGGACGTTATCCGGCACACTGCCCTGCGGAGTTCGGACTTTCCTCCCCCGGTGAACCGTACTTGCGCACGTCCCCCGGCAGCGACCGCCCGGTCCTCCTGCCAGTGGTTAGTGTACCGCAGCTGCGGCTTTACCAGTTGCGGTAGGGGACTTTGGAAGGGACGACTTCGACCCCTTGTATGCCCATTTGCACTAAATCAATCCTCAAGCGAGCTACCACTTGTTCTTTGTCCGGGGCGGGGCCAACGACGATCCTCTCAAGCGGTGAATCTTGGCCCTTCAGATTAAGCGGTATGGCGATATGTGGCGTTCGTCCAAACCGCCCATCATGAAAGTCAATTCGACCGCCATTACTTTCTCTCTCGGCCTCAGACATTTGCAGGACAAATCGCCATTCCCGCTCCTCATAAAACGCCTTGTTCTTGAACCTTGCTGACCATTCCAAGACGTTTTCCAGAATCTGACTATCCAGGAATCCAACTAACGTCTCGACGATCGCGGTTCTCTCGAGCTTGCTTTCCTCGGTTTCACCATACAGGCACTTCATGAGTGGGATTTGCTTCTTTAACTGCTGCCCGAGGGATTGAACCCTCTTCTGCAGTTTGTTACGATGGAACCCCAGGCTGAAGCACCGGCTGTTTTCTCCATACCCTCGCCATAAGGTCAAATTATCGCCTTCCGCCCGCGATGTTGATTCATCACTGAAGGAGACAAAGTACGCGTCGGTCAGTTCAATCAGTGTTCGGAGCGTATTGCGAATGTTGTCGCAATGTGCCCGACGCACAGCCTTCGATACTTCCGATTGCGGAAACTTTGTCGAAGATTGCTGCCTAATCTGGGCTTCAAACAACTCAGGAGCTTCCAGGCACTCGGAAAGATCATTCAAGAATCGATAGTGCGTGGCCCAGATACACTCTTTTTCGAGAATGCCGTATAAACCTTTCTCAGTCGTGTAGTGATAGAGAAACTCCGGCTCGGTTCGATCTTCAGCGTGCTGCTGCTCTTGCTCTGCCAAGTTACTTCTCCCCTTGCATTTCTCCGAGAGCAGCCGCAATCTGCTGGCGCAGTTCTGGAATATTCCCAACCACAACCGTCCAGACGAGCTCGGAATTGATGAAAAAATAGCCGTGGGCGATTCGGTTCCGCATTCCGTAGATGTCGATCCAAGGGATTTGAGGATAGGTGGACTGCAGTTCCGGCAAGCACTCCATGAGGTTTCTGGTTGCTTCGCCGAGAATCTCTATGTTGCGCAGCACCGCGTCCTGGACCATGGAATTTGTGATGAATTGGTCATGCGTCATCTGCGAGGTATATTGCAGAATTCTGTCGCAAGCTTGTAGCAAGTGCTCGAAATAATCTGGCGCGCGAAGATCGGACTTGCTGATCTTGTCGCTCATAATGGCAACGCCTCGGCAACCACGCGGTCGCGGAACTTGGGCGGCAGGTCTCCCGGCGTAAGTAGGTCTACCCGCACCTGAACAAGTGTTTCGATCAACCGCTGTACGCGAACCACATCGAGCAGGCTAGTCTTTGGCGCGGGGTCCACGAGCAGGTCAAGGTCGCTGTCCTCCTGGTCGTCCCCGTGCAGCACCGAGCCGAAAACGCGCGGATTCGCCATGCCCGCCTCAAGCACAAGCTGGCGGATCGTCTCCCGGTGTTTTGGTAATACCTCGGATGGCCTCATGGCAACGTTCTCCCCCAACTGGTCTCAGTTTACCGCCAACTTCAACATCCGGCGGACAAATCCTTTGAATCCATGGAAGATACAAAACCATCCATTTCCTGCGGAGAGCGTTTCCCCTCCCGCGCAGAGCCGTGAAGCCGCTCCCCGCTCGATTCATCCCCCGGTTTCATCCCAATTCGCACGCCCTGAACCAAGGAGAACGCAATGAAGATTATCACGATCATCGCTCGCTATCTGCTCGGCCTGATGTTTCTGGTCTTCGGCTTGAACATGTTTCTGCATTTCATTCCCATGGGGCCCATGCCGACAGGGCTGGCCGGGCAATTCTCGGCCGCCCTCTTTGCCGCCCACTACTTTTACGTGGTGGGTGCAGTCATGGTCATCTCCGCGGTACTGCTTTTGGTCAACCGGTATGTTGGGCTTGGCCTCACCCTGCTAGGTCCGGTGCTCGTCAACATCCTCGCATTTCACCTCCTGATGAACCCGAGCGGCATTGGCATGGGGGCGTTCTCGGCGCTTCTTTGGTTTCTGGTTGCCTGGGAGCACCGCGTCGTTTTTGAAAGAATCTTTGCCGCGCGGCTTGAGGAATCCAGCCGCGTCTGACGGGCGCTCGGGGCCGCTGGCTACAATCAAGTTAGCGATGGTCCAGTACCTCTATCTCGGCCGTGTGAACTACGAGGAAGCCCTCCGCATACAAACCGATATTGCCGGCCTCGTTGCGAAAGGCCAACTGCAAAACGTCCTTCTCCTGCTCGAACACCCGCCGGTACTAACGCTCGGACGCAATGCAGATCGGTCCAACATTCTGGTCTCGGCCGATCAACTCACCCGCCGCGGTATCGCCGTCCATGAGATCAATCGCGGCGGCGACGTTACGTACCACGGACCAGGGCAATTGGTCGGCTACCCTATCTTCGATCTGCGCACCCTTCGTAACCTGAGCGCCGGCCGCATGGGCCCTGTGGACTTCGTGCGTGGGATCGAAGAGGCTCTGATCCGTCTTTGCCTCAGCTTTGGCGTCCAAGCCGGACGCATCCGCGGCCTCACCGGCGTCTGGTGCGGTGTTCCAGAGCAAGCGGGCGCACCAGCACGCAAGATCGGCGCCATCGGCATCCATGTCGCGCGCGGCATTACTTCTCACGGATTCGCCTTCAACGTCACCACCGACCTCAATGACTTCGCGCTCATCATTCCGTGCGGCATCCCCGACCACGCAGTGACCAGTCTCGAAAAAGAAATCCATCCACCCGACACCGTGCACTCGCTCGAAAGCATAGCCCACCAGGCAGCGCGAAACTTCGGTCAGGTCTTCGGCGAGCAGGTGCAGCCGTTCGAAAGCCTGGATGCGCTGCAAGCCCAGGCCGCCGCTTGTCCATCACCCTCGGCTCAAGAAATCCGCCAGCAGCCCCCGCCAGAGTTCCCGGCGGAAGACACGCCCCTGCAAATTCCTCCGGAAGTCGATCGCCTCGGCGGCAAACCCGATCGCCCAATCCGCGTTTGAGATCCACCTTCACGCGCATCGGTCTGTGCGATGCAACCACCACACACGCGCCGCGATTTATAATCCGGCAGGAGCCGGACGAGTAATAGCGTCCTTCATCGCGGAGAGATCTCCATGCCAACCGACGTGATCATGCCTCAAATGGGCGAGTCGATCTTTGAGGGCACCATTACCAAGTGGCTCAAGAAACCCGGCGACGCAGTCGAAAAGGACGAGCCGTTATTTGAGATCTCAACAGATAAGGTGGACGCTGAGATTCCGTCGCCCGTGGCCGGCGTGCTCACAGCGATCAAGATCCCAGAAGGCGCAACCGTCGAAGTCAACACGATTGTCGCGATCATTGGTGGCCCAGCGGTGGCTCGTGCTTCTGTCGAGACAACCTTGACCTCGCACCCACCCATTCAAGCTTCCCTCCCATCTTCCACGCCGAAGGTGCAGTTGGCCGCAACGCAGGTGCCGCAGTCGGGCAAGCTGCAGGTGCCGCAAACGCAAGGACGACGAATGCGTTCCTCGCCGCTGGTTCGCCGCATTGCCAAAGACAACAACCTTGACCTAAGCCAGATCGCCGGCAGCGGCACCGACGGCCGCATCAACAAGGAAGATATCTTGCTCTACCTGGCCCAGCACGGCTCAGGTCCCTCCGCGCCAAAGGCTCAATCCGGCACACCGCAGATGCTGGAGCCGGTTCCGCTCACCAAAATGCGCGCCATCATCGCCCAGCGAATGGTCGACAGTGTGCGAATCAGCCCACACGTCCATACCGTCTACAAGATCGACATGACTCGCATCGCCCGGCTGCGCGAGCGCGAAAAAGCCCGCTTCGAGGCTCAAAATGACGTCAAGCTTACCTACATGCCATTTATTGCAGCCGCTGCAATTCAAGCTCTGTCCAAATTCCCCGTCGTCAATGCTTCGATGGTGGACGGCGCAATCCAATACCATCCCAACATCAATCTGGGCATCGCCGTGGCGTTAGAATGGGGCCTGATCGTTCCCGTCGTCAGGCAGGCCGAGGGGCAGAGCTTCCCCAGCCTGGCCCGTGCCATTGCGGATCTAGCCGCCCGCGCCCGCTCCAAGAAACTGTTGCCCGAGGAGGTCCTGGGAGGCACCTTTACGCTCACCAACTCAGGCGTCTTTGGCGGTGAATTCGGCACGCCCATCATCAACCAGCCCGAGTCAGCGATTCTGGCCATCGGCGGCCTGCGCAAGGAGCCGGTCGTACTCACCGATCCCGAAGGCAATGACACCATCGCCATTCGTTCAATGCAGCACTTCTGCCTGGGCTTTGACCACCGCACCATTGACGGCGCCGACGCCGGCAAATTCATGTTCGAGTTTCAGCGCACCCTTGAAAACTGGGACAAACCAATCCTTTAATCGACCTGCCGAAGCAGCCTTTTCGCCTACTCGTGCTTTGCCCAAGGGTCGTAGGTTCCTGCGCTCCAGCTATGCCCTTCGGGGTCCTTCACGGTGAACTCGCGGCTGCCATAAGGGGTGTCCTGAAGCGGCCGGGTCACCGCCGCTCCCGCTGATACCGCGCGCGCATAAGCAGCATCCGCGTCCTTGACGACGAGATAACAACTGCGCGTCTCAATGCCTCCCAGCTCTTCCGGCGGCTTGAAACCCCGCCCGAACTCGTCATCCTTGCCCGAGCCAAGCATGATCATGCCGCTTCCCAAAGTCAGCTCCGCGTGGTCGATACTCCCATTTTTCCCCTCGTAGACGGCGTGGCGCTCAAAGCCAAAGACCTTTGAGAGCCATTCGATGGCGGCCGAAGCATTCCGGTAACGGTGCCCAGGGATGACAGTACTTCCCGTTTTGCACATGGGGAACCCTCCGCGCCAACAATAGCCCAAGCCATACAGCGGGGCAATGGATTAATCTGTCGGATATGCCCTTGCCTTCAGGCGACTCTTTACTGGTGCAGATTATGACCGCCTCCTTCGGCGAGGCGGCCGAGCGTGCCGGTGCCCACTTGCTCTGTAAGCTGGGCTGCTCCCAGTGTTGCCATGGGGCCTTCGTCCTGAGCCCATTAGATACGTTGCGGCTGCATGCCGGCATGGACATACTCCGGGAGAAGGATCCGAATCTGGCCAGAGAGGTAGAGCACCGCGCTTCCATGTGGATGGTCGAGCATGAGGCTGGCTTTCCGGGGGATTTTAAAACAGGAGCGCTTGGCGACTCGCAAGAGGATCGTGAGCGCTTTGAGGACTTTGCCAATGAGGCCCCCTGTCCGGCACTCGACACTGAAACCGGCCGCTGCGACGTCTACGCCTGGAGGCCGATGACCTGTCGGCTCTTTGGTCCCCCCGTGCGAATGGGAGACGGCCAGGCCCTGGCTCATTGCGAGCTATGCTTCAAGAATGCCAGTGAAGCCGAGGTAGCCGCCTGCGAGATGGAGGTTCCCTTCGAACTCGAAGCGGAACTGCTCACTGAGATTCCAGAGAGAGCCGAGACCGTGGTGGCATTTGCCCTTCTTCGTTGAGCATTGCAGACAGGAAATCGGCGGTCTCACTGCTCGTTAGCGCGATCCCAAGTGCCCGGCGTTAAACTAACTCTTGGACCCCCTGATGCCAACACGCCCCTGCTGGGTTGAGATTCACACCCACGCCCTGGAAGACAACTTCCGCTTTCTTTCCGAACTGGCCGCGCCCCACGCCGACCTGCTTGCCATAGTCAAAGCAGATGCCTACGGACACTCGCTCAAAATTTGCGCGCCTTCCGTAGTTCGCGCCGGAGCAAAATGGCTTGGCGTCACCTCCGTTGAGGAGGGCCTGGCGGCTCGCGCACTCTGCCCCGAGGCCAAAATACTGGTCATCTGCGGCCCGTTTCAAGGGCAGTCAGATGCGCTCCTGCGCCACAATCTCACAGCCGTAGCCTGGGAGCACTGGCAGTTGGATGAACTCGAACGCTCGGCCCGTTCGGCTGGCTTGCCTGCGGCTTCGGTCCCGGTGCACCTTGAAATTGATACCGGCATGAGTCGCCAGGGAGTGCCTCCTGACCAGCTCACAAAGGTCCTCGCCCACTTTGCCCCAGGCTCATCCTTGCGCCTTGAGGGAGTGATGACCCACCTCTTTGCCGCGGATGAGACAGATGGCAGAGTCACAGAGCAGCAGCTTAATCGGCTCGACGCGACGCTGGGTCAGATTGGCGCCGCCGGGCAATTGCCCGATTGGCTCAACGTGGGAAACTCGGCTGCGCTTCAGATAGGCCAGGCCGCCGCCATCGCTACCCTCGCCGCTCGGCACGGCATGAAGGCGCTACTCCGTCCGGGCCTTGCGCTCTATGGCTTGATACCCCAGTTCGACCCACCCTTCGGGCCATCGCAAACTCCGGAGCCCGACTCGCTTTCGGCCTCCCGCGCCCGATTGCAGCCCGTTCTTGAATGGAAGACCCGCGTCGTCGGCCTTCGCTCGGTGCCCGCCGGAGCGGTCGTGGGTTATAACGGAACCTTTGTCGCTACTGAACCCATGCGTCTGGCCTTGCTTGCGGTGGGCTACGCCGACGGACTTGATCGGCGCCTCGGCAACAATTTCAACCTGCTGATTGGCGGCGTGCGTGCGCCCCTCGTGGGCCGCATCAGCATGGATCAGGCTATTTTGGACGTGACTGAAATCCCCGGCGTTGCACCAGGCGACGAGGTGGTGATTCTTGGCTCACAAGGCAGCGAGACCATCACCGTATTCGACCACGCCCAGGCTGCCGGCACCATTCCCTGGGAAGTCTTCCTTCGCATCGGGGCACGCGTCCCGCGATGCGCTGTCTGAAGTCAAAGAACGCGAGAGGCGCGAAAGAAGAAGTCTTCCGCGCCGTCTCGTAGCTCCGATCGACTTGCTTTCGCTATTGTGTAACCGGCTGTTCCGGCAGCGTCTTTGAGGATTTCAGACGAGGCGCATTGGGCGGCGTCGCTATCTTTGGAGACGCGGTAGCTTCATTCGGCGCAACCGGTTCGGCCGGAAACGCAGGACCTTTCTTGATCCGCACATCCCCGTTTTCTGCGCTCAGCACGATCCTCGATCCCCCGGAGCCGATCTTGAACGTGGCTGACTTATCCTCCCCATCGGTCGACGGAATCGCATAGTCGGAAACAATGTCGCCGTTGTGTGTCCGCGCGTTCACGGTTGCCGAGGCGTTGGGCGGCAGGGTCAACTCGACGTCGCCCTTGCTGTTTTTCGCATCCACCGCAAACGCGCCCGCCGGTTCAACCGAGATGCGCCCGTCGCGGTCTTCTACGTTGCTGTCGCCGTAAATCTGACTCAAATCGACGTCTTTGGAGTGCGTCGACACCCTCACCTGCCCCTTGGCCTCGTTGATCCGCAGATCGTCGGAGTCGAGGGTCAGGTCGCCAGGCAATTCCGCCACTTGCAGATCCGTCACCGAGGTGTGAAGATGCACCTGACCCGAGATGGTCTCCAGATGCACGTCGCCCAGAATTTCACCGCTCTGCGTCACCCTGCCTTTGATCTCGGAAAAGGTCAGGTCGTTCAGATCTCCGTCCGTGACAACATCGCCTTGAATATCGTGCGCGGAAAAATCGTGCTTGCCCCCGGAGAAGTGCGCCTCGACCGAGCCGGTTATCGAACTTAGGTGAACGTCTCCGTGCGCCTTGACACCGATCCCGGTTCCCAGCCCTGCTGCCGTTACGTCTCCTTTACCAGCCACCACCGTGACCTTGGCGCTGCGTGGAACCGTTACGGAAAGGTTCAGCCGGCCGCTCGTGTTGCTCTCTCCTTTTACCAGCACCGAGTTGCCGCTTACCGTCAGATGAGGCGCTTCGGCGTCGAAGATCTTCTTCGCATCCGACTCCGAGCTGGCGTATGCCACTTCCTGAGCCTGCACTTCAACCACCGATCCATCACCCGCCGTGATGCTCACGTCGCCGCGAGGGTTCTGAATCTCGATGGCCGCATTCGCAGGAATTTCGGCGCTCACCAGCCTCTGGTCGTTTTCATGCTCCGGAAGGCCGAACGAATTGAAGAAGTCATTGTCATTGCCGTCCCAATGAAACCAGGGCCTGGCGTGCGTCCAACCGGTTGCGCAGAACCCTAAAATCGTCAGCAGAATGAGAATCCCCACGAAACTGCCGCCACGACGCACCGGCACCTCGCGGCGCAGGTCCAGAGCCCATTCGCCCAGCAAAGCTAATCCGGCGCCAATCAGCAGCAGCGGCCACCATCTGCCATACCAGGCCCAGAATTCGCCACCTGCGATATGGCCGGTCAGCACCAGCAAGGCCACCACGCCGGCTCCAATCAAAATGATGGGGCCGACGATCGAGGGAACCTTCGGGCCATAAGTGCTCACGTAGTCGGCCTTCATTGCCTGCCGTTGAGCCTTCCAGGCATCGCGCTGCGCGCGCCAGGCCGCCTTCTGCTGTTCTTTGTAGACCCGGTACTGCGTCTTCGAATCGTAAGGTGGAAACGGCGGTGGTGCGCCGCCTCCCGGAGGCATGTTTGGAGGTACGCTGCTCATGATTGTCCTCCCCTGGGTTCTTTCCCTGACTCTTGTCCATAAGTCTGCGGGGCGTTTTCCAAACTCGATCCTAAAGTCGGCACCAGGCTCGAACCCGGATTTGAGGCCGGCCCCGCGCCCGGAGTTTGCCCCGCGTACGGCTGTCCCGGATAGCTTCGCTGCTGCTGATATCCGCCCCCGGTCGCCACCGCCGCACGCTCAGCCAACGCCAGAACGCCTGCCAAAATCAGAAAGAACGGCCAGCTCTTGCCCCAGCTCAGAATGTCCGCCTGGTTAAGAAGTGCAAGCACGC
The DNA here is from genome assembly GCA_964438125.1 of uncultured Occallatibacter sp. Lineage (GTDB taxonomy): Bacteria > Acidobacteriota > Terriglobia > Terriglobales > Acidobacteriaceae > Telmatobacter. Next base: position 1,747 of record CAYTJN010000139.1, on the reverse strand, counting down.
CCACCAACAGAAGAAACGCCGGTCCGCGCAAACGGTGAATCATGACATAGTGGTTCATTTAGGGCCTCCTTGCGATTCACCGAGACGGCGAACGATCAGCCACACGCCCAACGCGATCAGAAACAGTGGCCAGGTGAACTCCAGCAGGCGCCCGCGGAAGACATCCAGTTGCGCTAGCAGAAACATCACACCGAGTGCAATCAGAACTATAGCGCCGACCGGCTCCTTGCGCCGCCAAAACACAGGGTGCCAATACTCCGGATAGAGCGGTGGAACCGGTGGCGCGTTAGGGTCAACATAGCCGGCGGTCGGCGGTGTGTAGGGTGCCTGATAGGCGCCGGGAGCTTCTCCTGCGTAGGGCGGTTGACCCGCACCCGCGGCTGGCCCTACCGGCGGTGGTCCGAATCCCGGTTGGCCGGGATTCCGCGGCCTCGTGCCTATATTGAGCCAGTTGCCTACCTCATTCAGCCCAAAAGGATCGGGAATCGGCAGACCGTCTCGTAGCGCCTTGGCAGTGTGGAATGCCTCGAAAGACTGATAGAGAACCCACGCTGCGATAAAAAGTCCAAAGATCCCGCTCACACTGCTGGTAATCGAGACCAGAACAGCGAAGACGATGACATGGATGAATCCCTTCAAGAACTGGCCGTTATACATGGCGCCCACGCCGGGAATCACGCCCAGCGAGCCCGCAACCCACGGGTTGGGCCCGCTTGCCGCTTGCGTCGCATAGGGCGTTTGATAACCCTGCCAGGTCATCCAGCAAGGCTCGCAAAGAATCTGGCCTTGAGCAGCGCTGCGCATGCAGCCGGTGCAAAGTGCCTTGCCGCAGTTCTGGCAATAAGCGATCGCGCTGACACCACTGTGGTTTACGCAGTCCATCCCGTGCCCCTTTCCCAAGTTCCCCGTTCGGAGCCGCCGGAAAGCGCGGAACCGAGCCTGCTGCAACTCTTTCCCGTCGCCGGGGTGATGGATCGCTCTCGATACGCCAAAGATGCCTGCCAAATGTCAAAGTCGTTGATCGTCGGCACAAGCTCCGGCCCACCCGCCGGTTCAACCGACTGCTGTGGCGGTTCTACGCGCGACCCTCCGTCCTTGTGCGCAGGAGCCTGCTTCGATTCGCCTGGCACAGCGTCTTGCGGCTTCCGCCGGTTCTCTTCGCCTTCGCCTTGCCCGCCGCCTTCAGTCGTCCTGCGCAGCTCCCGCATCCGGGTCTGCACCTCGTACACCAGCCGTAAGTGGTCGTAGTAGCGGATGATAGGGGTCGAGGCCATGGTCAGCCGCCGCTCCATAAACGAGCGCACCGCACTCGGCCGAAGGTCAGAGAACCTCAAACTGAATACCCTGACGCCGGTCAGGTTCAATGTCATGGCGATTGAAAAGAAGGCCATCGCGGCAGTCATCAGCAGGCGCGGTTCGGCAAATCGCCGCACGTTGCCCACAAACCCAGGACGCTGCCACGCCGGTATCATCGGAACGACATTGCCGCCCCCGGTCGCCAGTCCATAGCCGGTTGTCTGCCCAGGTCCGGTTACGGCAAGGATCTTGTCTACCAGTCCAGCCGGAACCTCCGGCTCGGCGGCCAGAAACTCCAGCCATTCGCGGCCCTGGCGCGACTCCTCAAAGAGCGCTGTGCAGGCCGGGCAGACGGCCATATGAGAGGTAAACGTTGCCTCGTCCTCGGGCTTCAAAAGCCCGTCCAGCGCGTCCGCCAAAAGTGTCTCCCACTGCCCGCAGGCCGGAGAGT
>CAYTJN010000138.1:0-10910 GCA_964438125.1 uncultured Occallatibacter sp. | reverse complement strand
TTCTGCAACACGGAGGCAATGGTCAATGAGTGATTTGCTGAATATATTAAAGGATGCCGACTTGGACTTTCTGTCGTTGGGAGCCCTGGTGCATCGGCTCGATCCGGGGATCGTTCCCTTCCGTAAAGCATCCGAATGCAAGATTTACGTTAGCGGCGGTGAGTTCAACGTGGCGGCGAATCTATCGGACTGCTTTGGTATGAGAACAGCGGTTGCCAGCGCCATGTCCGATTACCCGATCGGCGACCTGATCGCAGAACGAGTCCGTGCCATGGGCGTCAGACCGTTTTACAAGCATTTCAAACACAACGGCGTAACCGGCCCCAACATGGCCACCGTCTACAGTGATCGCGGATATGGCTTGCGCGCACCCGTCGTCTTCTACAACCGCTGTAACGAGGCTGCGGCGCAATTGAAACCAGGTGATTTCAACTGGGAGGCTATTTTTTCCAAGGGCGTTCGCTGGGTTCATAGCGGCGGCATCTTTGCTGCTCTCTCGCCTTCAACCGCTGAACTGGCCGCCGAAATGATGAAGGCTGCCAAGGCGGCGGGTGCCGTCACCTCCTTTGATCTCAACTTCCGCGAGAAGCTATGGAACATCTCTGGAGGCAGCGAGCGCGCCGTCGAAACCATTGCCCGCATCGTCGAAAATGTGGATGTGTTGGTGGGCAACGAGGAGGATTTGCAAAAAGGGCTGGGAATTCCGGGGCCGGAATTGGCTGCCCAATCCAAGCTCGATCCCAGCGTATTTCTCGGCATGATGGAAAGCGTTCGAACCAAGCATCCCAACGTGAAGATAGTCGCCACGACGTTGCGCGAAGTGCACTCCACCAATCGCCATAGTTGGAGCGCCGTCGCCTGGATTGGCGGCAAAACCTACACGGCACCGACGGCTGAGCTAGAGGTACTGGATCGCGTAGGAGGCGGCGACGGTTTCGCGGCAGGTTTCATCTATGGCTTGTTGTCCGGCGAATCTCCCCAGGAATCGATGAAGCTGGGATGGGCGCACGGTGCACTCCTGACCACATATCCCGGTGACACCACCATGGCGACTCTGGAGCAGGTGCGGGCGTTCGCGCGAGGCGGATCTGCTCGAATTCAGCGCTAGCAAAGACTTCATATGAGAGATGGCGAATGACCCCGCGTTCAATGGCGCTCATTCCGGAATCATAGCTATCCAGGCACGTTTGAAGGTCTGTGCGACCGATCTTCGTGATGATGGAGCACAAGGATCCTCCGTTTACAATGGCACCATGCGCCACGGCTTGTCCGCCATATCTTGGAGCTCCGGGACCGAGCCATTCGCGCCGCGCCAACTAAGTCATGAAGGGAATAACCATGGTCGTCATTCAGTTCGAATATCAGGGAGACTTACACTGCAAAGCAGTCCACGGCCCATCGAGAGCTGAACTCAATACCGATGCCCCCAGGGACAATCAGGGCAGCGGCGAGAGCTTTTCGCCGACGGACCTGGTCGCAACCGCACTCGGCACCTGCATGCTGACGGTTATGGGAATCATGGCCCGAACATTGAACATCGACATCAGCGGCACCACGGCAACAGTTGAAAAAGAAATGACAACTTCACCCCCGCGGATGATCGCGAGCCTGAAGGTGAACATACGCGTGCCTCAATCGGTAAGTCCCGAGAACCAGCAAAAACTCGAGCGCGCCGCCCACACCTGCCCGGTGCACCAGAGCCTGCACCCTGATGTCCAAGCTCCAATCGAGTTCAATTGGAGTTGATCCCTAGGAGCAGGTCCGCTATTCGTTTTTAGGTCAGGGCGTTGGGGTTATAGCCTGCCGCGCTTCGAGCGCCAGTGGCAGAGTAAATTGGAAGGCGGCGCCGCGTCCTAGCTCGCTTTGGGCCCATACACGTCCGCCGTGGGCCAGAACAATGTGCTTGACGATTGCCAGACCTAGCCCTGTGCCGCCGGACTCACGGCTTCGTGCCTTGTCGATTCGATAAAAGCGTTCGAAGATGCGGTCCAAGTGCTCTGAGGCGATGCCGGGACCGTAGTCCTTTACGGTAAACTCGACCTCTGTATCCGCAAGCCGTGCTCCAACGCGAATGCGCTTGCCGTTCTTGCCATACTTAAGGGCGTTTTCAATCAGATTGCCGAAGACCTGGTTCATGGCGTCAGGATCGGCCATCACCAAAGTGTCGGGCGCGCCGGCAAATTCCAATTCAACTTCGGAGTCGACTACCACGCCGCCCAGCGACTCGATTGCATCCTTGACCAGCGCGCTGGCCCGCGCGGGTTGCAGCACAAGTTTGTAGTCTGGGCTCTCAACACTGGCCAGGGCCAGCAGATCCTCGGTGATCCGGTTCATTCGAGTGGCATTTTTAAGGACGATGGCGAGAAACTCGCGCGCGGTCTCTTTCGGAGGCGGTGGGTCCTCGATCAAAGTCTCCACGTATCCCTGGATCGAAGTAAGCGGCGTTCGCAGTTCGTGGCTTACGTTGGCGATGAACTCGCGGCGGGACTTCTCGGCTATCTCGATCCGCGTGACGTCATGGAGCACCGCCAGGGCGCCTCCAGAGGGCATGGGGACGGCATTGATCTCAAAGATGCGCCCATTGGCCAGCGATGCGGCACTTCCAGAACGCGCCACACGCTTCTCCAGCGCATCGCGCAGGCAAGCTAACAACTCTGGATCGCGCACCGAGTGGACCAGAGGCCGTCCGGCGCGAATCTGCGTGCCTGCGATGCGCTCCATCACTGCGTTCGACCAGCGAACAAGACCCTCGGGGTTGATGGCAACCACCGCTTCCTGCATCGAATCGAGCATCGCGGCCAGTTCCTGGCGGCGCCTCTCGAGCTCGGCAAAGCTCTCGCTCAATTGCTCGGCAGCCCGGTTCAAAGCTGCCTCAGGAGCCGAGAGCGTATCGTCTTCGGTGTGCAGAAGCCGGGCGGTCAAGTCACCTCCACCAATCTTCTGTGCAAAAACGATGAGCCGTTCCAAACGCGACGAAATGCGGCTTGCGACCCAGACAGCAAGAGTTAAAGCCACGGCCAGCGCAATCAGCCCGCACCATAGTACCTCATTGCCAAAAAGTAACACGGTCTTGGCGGGGGGCAGTTCCAATACCTTATCCGCGATCAGCGGAATGAAGACAAACTCCATCGCCGCGGCTTGAAAGGCCAGCAGCAGTAGAAAGAGGCCCAGCAGCCGTATGAATATCTTTGATCTCACTCTAGTCCTACTCGCTCTTGGGGAGTTCGAAGCGATAGCCGGCGCCGCGCACCGTTCTTAGATATCGCGGGTTCTCCGGATCGACTTCGATCTTCTCACGGATGCGGCGCACGTATACGTCTACCGAACGCGGCGTAACGAAGCGGGCATCACCCCAGACGGCATCCAGCAGATGGTCGCGACTAAAGACCCTCCCAGGGTGGCGCGCCAGATAATCCAGCAGCCGGAACTCGGTGGCAGTGGTCGTGGTCAGCTCGCCGCGCACCTTCAGTTGCATGGCATTGGCGTCGATAACGACCTCTTCAAAACTGATCACCGAGGGCGTTGTAGGCCGCTCAAAGCGGCGCAGCACCGCCTTGACGCGGGCCACCAGCTCCCGCGTGGCAAACGGCTTGGTGATGTAGTCGTCGGCGCCCATTTCCAAGCCTAAAACGCGGTCGTTCTCTCCGGCGCGCGCCGTAAGGAAAATGATCGGCACGGTTGAGAGCCCAGGGTGATTGCGCAGACGCCTGCAAACATCGAGGCCGTCGCCGCCGGGCACCATGATGTCCAGCAGAAACAGCGCGGGTGCCTGGCGCTCGGCATCGGGAATCAGGTTGGTGGGGGTGTGAAAGAGCCGCGCCGCAAATCCCGCGGCCTCCAGATGATGCTGCACAAGTCGTGCAATGTCCGTATCGTCTTCCAGTACAAAAATGGTCTGGCTCAACCGGTCTGCCCTCGCCCGGCGGCCGTTGAACATCAGATGCGGAGGCCGCACGGAACCATTAACAGACTACTTCAACGAGGCAAAGGGAATGCAAACGTTGTGTTAATTTGATCAGCTGTAATCTGGGGTTCAAGCCGTCGGCGCCCCGCTGGATCGGCTAGGCGCACTCTTTCTCTTGACTTTGGACGCCCACTTCTGCAAGACTCTCGCCGCGTGTCCTTCCCTTTGGACATCGCTTCTTTATTCCCCTCGGAGCTCGGAGCGGCTGAAACCAGGTCGTTTCGCCCCTCCCGTCAGCTTCCCTGGGCCACTTCCACGGGCCTGGCTTCAATGTGGCAATTATCAAGAATCACCGGACACATCAGGAGGAATCATGAAGAAGTACACTGCGGAGATTGTAGGCACCTTTATTCTGGTGCTCTTCGGTTGCGGCACAGCGGTCGTGGCCGGCGACAAGGTGGGCATTCTGGGCATCGCGTTTGCTTTCGGGCTGGCGCTGATCGGCGCGGCTTACGGCATCGGACCGGTCTCCGGCTGCCATATCAACCCGGCGGTGAGCCTGGGTGTCTGCATAGCCGGGCGGATGACCTTCAAAAACATGCTTGGCTACTGGGTCAGCCAGTTTGCGGGCGGCATTCTGGCCGCTTCCGTTCTCGCAGCCATCGCCGGCGGCGTTGGCGGTGGCTACGATATTGCCGCCAAAGGCCTCGGGCAGGACGGCTGGGGACCTGGCTATCAAGGTGAATACAACATTCTCTCGGCCATGATCTTCGAGTTTGTCGCCACGCTGATTTTCGTCATTGTGGTTCTGGGCTCGACGCAAAAGAGCGCGCCGGCGGGCTTTGCCGGTTTGGCTATTGGCATCACGCTGGTGGTGATTCACATCTTCGGAATCCACATCACGGGCGTGAGCGTAAACCCGGCTCGCAGTTTTGGTCCCGCCCTGCTGGTCGGCGGTCATGCGTTGGAGCAGGTCTGGCTTTTCCTGCTGCTGCCAAGTCTGGGTGGCGCCGTCGCCGGGCTGTTATTCCGAAGCAAGGCCCTCTCAGCGGACTGAGAGACAGAGGATTCTCACTGCGCCGTCTTTGGCAATTACGCTGCGGGCTCGGTCGTTAATCGGATACTGCTCCGTTTACGCTGGTCTGTGCGTTTTTTTCGCAGTTCGTCCAACGCAACGAGCATCAGGGCAACGAAGGTGACCACCAGCAAAGCGGCCGCCGTCATGCCGTGCAGTTGCGCGATTTCGCCGGTGGCACTCGTGTCGACGTCGCCGTAGAGCAGACCGAGACCAACAAACACAAAGAAAACATGCGCACAAAAGACCCGCAGCGAAGCCCGCCCCAACGTCAAAAAGGGCTCAATCTGAATGACCCGCAGTACATACCGTCGCAGCCAATAGACCACGACGGTAAAAGTAACAAGATTAACCACCCGGAGTGGTCCAATCTGCCATTTATCCAGTTGAATGCCGAGCGCCTGCTGGGTCAAATGGACCCCCAGCCAGCCGTGCCGGACACCAATGAAAAACAGGCAGGCCGCTGCTGAGAATCCCGCCAGCCATCCGGGCACTTTTCTCAGAGGCGCCGTATCCATGGCCGATTTCGCTCCTAGCCACAAACCAGCCGTCCAGATTGCCTGCCAGGCAAAGAGATTAAAGGCGCCCGTCTCCTGCATCGGAATCCGGAGATGTGTAAGACTCACGATCCAGTTATGAACCAGGTCGCGCAGGCCGAACTGCGCTAGCAGCCACACCAAACCGCTCACGGCTAGAATTCTCTTCCACCCATAGCGCAACGACGCCGACAGAAGCATGGGCGTGAAGAATAGAAAAGTCACGTACATGGGTAGAATGTCGAGCAACGGCGGGCAATAAAGCAGCAACACCGACCCGAGGACGGCAACCACCGGATGAGTGAGATAGAAGTTCAGAAGGTTTGTAATCGCTGCCTTGTGCGTATGCACCGCATAACCGGCCGCGACCGTGAAGGCCAGTGCGAGCATCAGCAAGTGATAGCCGTAAATCTTGAACGACCGCTTCCATAACTTCAAGCGAACGCCGGGAGCATCCTGCACCAATTCGTGAATATAGAGACGGCCGACCAGGAGAGCTGAAATAAAAACGAATCCCTCAGCCGAAGACACAAAGCCGATGGGCTGGTTGACGAAGTCGCTGAAGCGCGTGGGAAGGTGCGTCAGCGTCATCCAGACCAGGAAGAGCCCGCGCAGGGCGTCGAGTTCGGGGCGGCGTTCGAGTTTGGGAAGATGCATGCAAGCGGGCTCCGGCTGAACCGCGGAGAGTCGGACCTTACCTGCTTAGACGCTTATGAAGGCTGCGGGTTGATCCCTCGCGAGCAATCGGCGGTTTCTCATCATCCCACAGAAATGGAAGCCGGCACAAGCAGACGATATCCTGCGTCGGCTGCGGCTCACTCCCCGCCCTGACCGGTCATGAGTTACGCTGAAAACGACGATGTCGCCCTCATATCTTGGCGAACTCGATGGAGGTTTGCTTGACCTGGATGATGGTGCTGGTTGGCGTAGTGGTGGGAATGGTTTCCGGCATTGTGGGCATTGGCGGCGGCATTTTGTTCGTTCCCGCGCTGATCTGGCTCGCCGGTATGGACCAGCACAAGGCGCAGGGGACATCGCTCGGCGCATTACTCTTACCGGTTGGCATCTTCGCCTTCCTCGAATACTACCGCAAAGGAAACGCCGACCTCCGAATCGCGCTACTGCTGGCTGGCGGTTTTCTGGTCGGCGGTTACTTCGGCGCAGTGGGTGCGCAGCATATTTCAGAGCTTTGGCTGCGGCGCATCTTTGCCTTGACTCTGATCGCCGTCGGCGGTCGGATGTGGTTCAGCCGCTAGCGTGGGAGGACTCGTCAGATCGACTGCACCGGCACGAGCGTCAGATCGTCCACCAGCCCCACTTCCTTCTGCACGAAGGGCTCGCCGTAGCGCACGCCTGCCAGGAGCCCGTAGTGGCGAGCCTCAGCGAATGTGCGCTCGCGAATCTCCTGTTGAGGAACGAAGAGTCCGCCGCCAGCCGCCTGATTGGAATATTGCGAGCGATAAGCCATCAGCGCCGCATGACGCTGTTCGATGAACGGTGTAATGTCGACAATAAAACTGGGGCGTACATCGGCGTAAAGGCTGGCATAAACAATCTTGAACGGGCGATGCGGGGCAGTTCCGTGCTCCACCTTGGCCAAACCCGACAGAAAGCAGGCTTCATATCCCAGCGCCGCCACAGCCGCATGATCCGGATGCCGCGCCTGCCAATAGGGAAGAATCACCACTCGAGGCCGCACCAGCCGCAGGATCCGCGCAATGCTCAGGCGGTTCTCCAGGGTGTTTTCGACCGCGCCGTCCGGCAGGTCGAGCGCCTGACGCCAGCCCACCCCCAGCAGACGGGCAGCTTCATCAGCCTCGGCTTCGCGCTCTTCCGCGCTGCCTCGGGTTCCCGCCTCGCCTCGTGTCAGGTCCAGAATTGCGGTTCGCAGGCCGCGCGCAGCCATGCGCAGCAGGGTTCCGCCGCAGGTCTGTTCCACATCGTCGCGGTGTGCGGCGATAGCGAGTACATCGGCCACTGAAGTATTCGGCGCTGAATCGGGGATCATCGTCAATCGCTCCCGATCAATGGGCGGTCACTGGGATATTGGCACCCGCGATTTCAATCGCGGGACTTGGCACAATCGCTGACAATGGAACACCGTTGCCTAACCGCTCAATCAATACACAGTGTTGTCGCCGTCGGAAAGAGCATCCATGTAGGCCACGTCGTATGCCGTGCCCGTCACCGTCACATACTGGTTGTCGATCGAGGAGCCATCCACGGTCGAATAGATGTAGACCTGTCCGCCCTCCGCTGTGTAAATCTTGTGCAGGCCGGTGATCGCGGCAATGCCGGTGGCGTCGCCGTTATAGGGCAGCACGGTCGCTGCGTTGGTCGAAGTGTGAACCATCGTGAGGCATCCGTATCCGCCGGGGTCGGCGCTTGGATTGTTGGCGCGCTCGCCGTTCGTGCATTGGATCATGCCGATCCACAGCGTATTGTCGTCAGCCAGAATCATCCGGCTGGCGGCTCCGGGGGTGCCATCGCTGATCGACACCTGGGCCGATCTTGTCATGGCCGTTGCCGAGCCTGTTGGCAGATTCACCACCGTCAGTTGGCCCGCCCAAAAACCATCGGGCATCGTCTGCTGGCCCACCACGTAGAGTGTTGAGCTATCGACCAGCGCATTGCTCGCCCCACCGGGTATAGCGAGCGTGGAACTTGCGAGGACGGCACTGCCAGGCAATGTTCCCGACTGCTTGCCCAGAAGAAAGATCAGCGGCGCCACCGGAAGTGGCGAAACAGAGGCTATGTTACCGCCGCACTCGGGGCCACAATTGAGCACATAGGCAGTTCCCCCATCCGCGGAGAAGACGGCCTTGATCGGTCGGTCGAACGTGAGCGGTATGACGTTCTGACTCGTGCTGGCGGGATCCAGCGCCTGGAACAGACACCAGCTAGGCGCTATCTGGGGCTCACAATCCACCGCACCCAACGGCCAGTTGTTGGGGCCGCCAGAGTAGGAGATTGACTGCGCGCCCGTCAGTTGTTGCGGATAGTAAATGTAATTCGAGTTCTGCACGAAAGCCAGCGCCGCTGTTCCACCGGGATTCACACTGGCCCGGTAGATTCCGGGCAGGCTCAGAGGAATGCTGGAGTTGTTGGTCCGATTCACCACCGTCAGTACGTGCGCAGCCTGGTTGGCTGCAAATACATAGTTCTGGTTCCGTGTAATGAAGAGACTGGAGGATGGGCCATTCAGGCCGCTCACGCTTCCGGTGGCCTTCTCTTGCGCGTAGCTGATCAGGCTCACGCTGCCGCCGCCGCCGGAGCCGTATACCGCGCCGAACAACTCTTCCGGCATGTTCTGGATCGTCATCGGCAGTGCGCCGGTAAACCCGGCAACACTAAATGCCGGACCGGTATTCGAGCTATTGTATTTGAACCGAATGTCGTAAAAAGCATCTACAATCGTCAGCGCACCGGGACTGGATGGCCCTGGATTCTGGATCGCAATCAGGACGCGATTCGCCAAACCGCTGGGCGGCAGTGCCCTTCCTGCAAAATAAGTCGTGGTTCCACAACCTGCCAAGGCGGCTGCAACCGCCAAGGCTGCAACAGCGCTCATGCAAAGACTTCTCTTCTTCAAAATCCCTTACCTCGACGGAAAACGCGGAGCTTCCGGAACTGGTGCAGCCCAACTGTTTGACTATCGAAGTATAACAAAGCAACCCAGCCTGCTGGCGTGCCCCGCCCGCATGGCTTAGCATGACAAAAGAATGTCTCAATTCGCCGACATCTTCGCTAGCCGACCCGTGCTCGCCGACGGCGCCATGGGCACTGTCCTCTACGCCCGCGGCATCTTCATCAATCGATGCTACGACGAACTGAATCTCTCCGACCCCGGCCTGATCCTGGCCATTCACGAAGAGTATCTTCAAGCCGGCGCGGAGATTCTAGAGACCAACACTTTTGGCGCTAACCGCTTCCGGCTAGCCCGCCATGGGCTGGCATCGAAGATGGCCGAGATCAATGGCGAGGGCGTGCGCATTGCCCGCAAGGCTGTCGAGCATCTCAAAGACAAGCAGGCTGGCGAGGCCTGGGTTTCGGGCTCCGTAGGACCGTTGGGCGTTCGCCTTGAACCGCTCGGCAAAACCGGCCTCGACGAGGCCCGCGCAGCATTTGCAGAACAGATCCGCGCCCTGGTTGACGCTGGCGTCGACATGCTCAGCATCGAAACCATGCCCGCACTGAACGAGGCACGCGAGGCGCTCTTGGCAGCCCACGAAGTTGCCCCAGGCGTGCCCGTGTTGGTGATGGTAACAGTGGACGAAGACGGCAACTGCCTCGATGGCGCGTCCCCACAGCAGGCCGCCGCGCTGCTCACCGAATGGGGCGCCGGCGCCATCGGCGTCAACTGCTCTACCGGCCCTACGACAGTGCTTACCGCCATCGAAGCCATGCGCCCCGCAACCTCTCTACCACTGGCTGCAATGCCCAACGCAGGCCTGCCCCGAGCCGTCGAGGGACGCAACATCTATCTCTGCTCCCCTGAGTACATGGCCAGCTTTGCCCGCAAGGCCATTCAGGCTGGCGTGCAGATTGTCGGAGGCTGCTGCGGCACCACGCCCAATCACACGCGCGCCATGCGTTCGGCCATGCGCGCTATCGATTCGCAAACCAAGGTCCACGTCGCCGGCGAAGCTCCGGCAATGACCACCGAGACCCCGCCGGCGCCGTTGGCGGAAAGGTCACGCATCGGCGCGCTGGTCGCCGAGGGCCGCTTCATCACGTTAGTTGAGGTCGTTCCCCCCAAGGGCATCAACTGCAATGCTGAGATCGAGGGCGCGCAGTTGTTCTCGCAGATCGGGGTCCATGCGATCAACGTGCCCGACTCGCCGCGCGCTTCGGCCCGCATGAGCGCCCAGAGCCTCTGCATCCAGATTCAGCAGCATACCGGCATCGAGACCATCCTTCATTACACCTGCCGCGACCGAAATGTGCTTTCCATCCAATCCGACCTGCTCGGAGCCTCGTCGATCGGTCTGCATAACATCCTCTGCCTCACCGGCGACCCGCCCAAACTGGGCAACTATCCTGACGCCACCTCGGTCTACGACGTGGACTCGATCGGCCTTGTGAACATCGTCCGCCGGCTGAATTACGGCCTCGACATAGGCGCAAATGCCATTGGCGCCAGCACCAACTTCACCATCGGCGTCGCCGCCAACCCTGGCGCACCCGACATCGAGCAGGAGATGCGCCGCTTCTTCTACAAAGTCGAAGCCGGCGCCGAATACGTCATCACCCAGCCCGTCTTCGATCTGCGCCTCCTCGAGAACTTCCTCGATCGCATCGAAAAGAATCGCATCCCCGTCATCGCCGGCATCTGGCCCTTGACCAGCCTGCGCAACGCCGAGTTCATGAAGAACGACCTGCGCGTCTCCATGCC
>CAYTJN010000137.1:0-11073 GCA_964438125.1 uncultured Occallatibacter sp. | reverse complement strand
CCATGGTGATGTTGCCGTCGCGGCGCAGCAGGTTGATATAGGCATTGATGTCGTGTTCAGCAGCCACGGCGTCGAGGATAAAGTCGAAGCTGCCGGCGTGTTTGGCCATTTCGTTTGCATCGCGCGAGATCACCACCTCATCGGCGCCTAGGCGGAGAGCATCATCCTTCTTGCTCTGCGAAGTGGTGAAGGCGACGGTATGAGTTCCAAGAGCGTGGGCAAACTTGACGCCCATGTGGCCAAGTCCACCGAGCCCCACGACGCCGACCTTTTTGCCTTTCGTCACCCCCCAATGTCGCATCGGCGAGTAAGTCGTGATTCCGGCGCAGAGCAGCGGCGCGGTTCCTGCAAGATCAAGGTTCTTGTGAACGCGCAGCACAAACCGCTCGGTGACGACGATGCTGTCCGAGTAACCGCCATAAGTGACGCCGCCCGTGTGCTTGTCGGGGAAGTTATAGGTGAGAGTGAAGTTTGGACAGAACTGCTCCAGGCCGGCCTTGCACTCCGGACAGGTGCCGTCCGTGTCCACCAGGCACCCTACTGCGGCGAGATCGCCGGGCTTGAATTTAGTCACTGCGGAGCCGACCTTTGTAACGCGGCCTACGATCTCGTGGCCGGGAACACAGGGGTAGACGGTGGGCATCACATCCTTCCACTCATTGCGAGCCTGGTGAAGATCGGAGTGGCAGATGCCGCAGAAAAGTATCTCGATCTGCACATCGTGCTCGGTGGGATCGCGCCGTGCGATCGTGGTGGAAGCAAACGGGGAAGTGGCACTCGTTACGGAATAAGCCTTTGCGTTGTACATGACGTTATCTCAAACCTCCTCGGCACAGAGTAAATGCCGGTTGCGCTTTTGTCCGCAATGCACGGAAAACTTGCTCGAAATCAGAGTACAAAAATATGTGCTTTGAGTGGTATCCGAATTCTGCTTATATATTGCCTATTCCTGTCGAACGTTAGGATTCTTGAACACGATTCTCTCAAGCAGAGGTACGCTATTTCTAAGGGAGCACCCAAAGTTCCGATGGCAAAACAGAGCGTGAACGATAGAGACTCGCAGGCGGAGTTGGCTGAGTTGCGGGCAGATCTGGTGCGCAGGATCTCTGGCCATATTCACGTCGAGGGTCCCATCACCACCGGTGTTCCCGGTTTGCGCCTCTCGCGTAGAAGTGAGCAAACGGACTGCTACTCCGCCGCGTACGAGCCCGAGTTGGTGGTTTGCGTTCAGGGAGAGAAGCGAATCACCGTTGGCGGCGCGACGCATATCTGCGACGATTCCACATTGCTGCTGACCTCGATCGATTTGCCGGTCGTCGGTCAGATCACCAGGGCCTCAATAGACAAGCCATTCCTGGCCATGGTCCTTAAACTCGAGATGCCCGTGGTGCGGGAGATCCTCAGCCAGGAGGAGTTCCTGACGCCGGAGGTCGCCTTCGGAGTCCGCGGCATGGCGGTGGGCAAGACATCAGGCGAGATGTACAGTGCCTGCTCGCGGCTGCTCGGCCTCCTGGACACGCCCAGGGATATACCCTTCCTCGGTAGCCTGATGCAACGAGAGATCCTTTATCGGTTGCTGCGAGGCCCGCTGGGCAAGCATCTGCGCGCCATCGCCACGCTCGGCGAGCAGAGCAATCGCACGGCCAGGGCTGTAGGCTGGCTCCGGGCAAACTATGACAAGCCCATGCGCGTTGAGGAACTGGCGTCGGTGGCACAGATGGGCGTATCAACACTCCATCATCACTTCCGCTCGCTGACCGCGATGAGCCCGCTTCAATACCAGAAAAGGCTTCGCTTGCACGCTGCGCGCATGCGCATGTTGACTGAGGGGATCGACGCGGCCAGTGCTGCCTTCGAGGTGGGCTACGAGAGCGCAAGCCAATTCAATCGTGAGTACAGCCGCCTCTTTGGCCTGCCGCCGATCAGAGACATCAAGGCGCGCCGCCACGCCGTCTCCACGGTAGACCAAGCGTGACGGCGCAAGTCACCATCGTCGTCTACCATCGAAGGTAGAGCATGCCCGTCAAACCCAAGCTCGGCCAAAACTTTCTCGTCGATTCCGAAGCCACTCAGCGCATTGCGGCCTCAATTGGCGATCTCACGGGGCGCACCGTGGTCGAGGTCGGTCCCGGTCGTGGCGCGATTACCGCAGCGCTCGCCGCCCGCGCAGCCCATGTGGTGGCCGTCGAACTCGATCACGACCTCGCCCTTCAACTGCGCGTCCACTTCCCGTCGGAGCGAGTCACCGTAGTTGAGCAGGATGTTTTGAACTTCGACTTTGTTGCGTCCTCTGCTGCGGCAGGTCAACGTTTGCTCGTCGTCGGAAACCTGCCCTACGGCATCACTTCGCAGATCCTGCTCAAACTGGCCGCCAACCATGCCGCTATCGATCGCGCCGTGCTCATGGTTCAACGCGAAGTGGCTGATCGCGTCGTAGCCGAGCCGGGTTCGCGCGACTACGGGTTGCTATCGGTTACCGTCCAGATCTATGGGCCGGCCCAGCGGCTCTTTACACTGCCGCCCACAGCCTTCTCACCGCCGCCCGACGTGCACTCAACAGTCTTCCGTTGGCGCTTCGCTCCGCGCTTTGAAGAACTGAGGGTGGAGGAGGCCAGCTTTCTGCGCTTTGTGCGCCAGTGTTTTGCGCAGAAGCGCAAGACGCTCGCCAATAACCTGCGCGCCGCCGGGGTACCGACGGCAGCCATCGCCGGCTCGCTCGCGCACTCTGCAATCGACCCCTTGGCCCGCGCCGAGGCCTTGCCCATCGAGAGTTTTGCCACTCTTTGGCATTGCCTTGAAATGAAAGGGGCCGCGTCACCTGGCGAAGCGGCCCTCAGCAAAATCAATCCAAGCTAGAAAACCAATCCGCGCTAGAAAATCAATTCAGGCTAGCGATGTGTGCTACCACCGGACGCGTGCGATCCTCCGCCACCTCCGCTCGTTGCGCGGCTGGCAGGCGGTGAAGGCGGCGGGGCAGCCGGAGCAGGACGGCTAGATACAGCAGGACCGCTAGCCACAGGCGGATGCTGGACGACAACCGGCCTTGCCGGAGCACTCGTCGAATGAGCGCCCCCGGAATTCGCGCCTGACGTTGGGCTCTGCACGAGTGGCGTCCTTGCTCCTGTAGAAACAGCTCGTGAAGGAGAATTTACATAGCCGGAGGTTGAACCATCGAGTGGACGCTTCGCGACCGGCTGCAACGGAGTTACACGATTGCCGTTGATGGTCGCGATCGCATTCGGACTCCGCACCGCCGCACCCCCGGTTCCGCCAGGTGGGCGCCGGTTCACAACGACAACAGGGTTGGCAATGTCGTGAAATCTGCCGTGGATCGGAAGCGGGATCGGTCGATGCGGTGGTCCGCCAATAGGCCGCCGGGGAGGTTGATAGCCCCCCGGTGCGAATCCGATGTTGGAAAGCCATCCAGCACCGCCGCCCCACCAGGGCTGACACGTTCCGGGCGCCCAGCCCCAGCCAAAATCGTTGTAAAAGTTCCACGCTCCGCACTGAAACGGAAGATAGCCCCAAGGGTCGCCGGAGATCCAGATATAACCGAAGCCAGGCGTCCACATCCAATGCCCGTTTCCGTACGGATCCCATCCAGCATTGGTGGCACCATAGGGCGACCATACGTATCCCTGGCTTGGCACGTTGTACCAGTTGCCATTCGCATCCAGGTCGCTCCAGGCCGGGTTGTTTTTGTCCGGCATGTTATTGGCCGCCCCGGTCCTAGCCGTCTCCGCGGACGTCAACACTTGATCGCGGTCGGCGTTCCATGCGTCCCATGAATCCGGCTCCATCACTTCATCCACGTTGCTCTGATCGGGCTTGGCTCCATTCAAGGCAACGCTCTCACCGCCGTGCAGATCGAGTTGAAGAGCGTGTCCGCTTTCGAGGTGAGCGTTCCCGGAAAAAACTGCGAGCTCGCCCGGAGGATTGTCCAGATTCACCCGCATCACGGTAAAGCCGCTGGCCGTTACCACGCTGTCACCAAAACGAACCCGGATCGGGCCGGCCGCGCTGTCATTGTGGAGTTCAAAGTAGGCTAGCCCGTTTTCGAGAGTCATCTCAGCTTCGCCGGAGTCGCTTCGTCCGCGCAGAACCGATATTGTCAACGAGCTATTGGGCGAGACGCGAACCACGCTGCCGTCATCAAGCTGAAGCTCAGCTTTGCCGTCGTCTGAGGTCAGCACCTGTGTGCCTTCAAAGAGCGGTGTATTTTGAAGCGCCGGATCGGCCAGCAATTGGCTGCCCTGAGCAATGCGCACCTTGCCCTCAACCAAGCTCAGCCGCGCCGCCCGCCCCGCGCTATCCTCAGCCCGCATGGCCGGTGACAACAAACCCATCCCCACCGCGAACACCGACCCAGCCAGCAACCAAGACTTTTGCCAATGCCAATCCAGTCGTTTGCGATTCATGAGTCCCCGCCTTCCGCACCGCGCTCCATGAACCGGAGTTTCTGATTCATGGGGCAGTCCAATAGTTTCTGACGCTGTTCAAGGTCTTAAAGTCGCGCCGGGAAGGGTGTTGCCTAGGCTTTATTCTTCCATTCGACCCAGCAGGACCCTGGCGCGCTTGCGTACGCGTTCCAATACGTCTGGGTCGTCGGCGAGCCTTGCCAGAATGCCGCGGATCACATAGATCTGCTGCACCCGTCCGTCGCCTTGAGCCTCAGTGAGATACTCCATTTCCTTGTCCAGTCCCAGGCGGTCGTGATGCAAAAATAACTCCAATCGAGCGCCTTCAAGAATGGCGTCAGCCACAGCCACCATCGAATCGCCCAAGGCCTCGATCTCCTTATCTTTGGAGTAGTTGAACTCGCAGGATCCCTGGCCCTCGGGGCCTGTGTAGCTCAGTGTCTTCTTTCCCTGAAACGCCATCTTCAGGTGGCTCTCGCACTCCATATTGAACCATTGGTGATTCTGCGCCACCTGAAAGACGTGCCCTGTAAACTGAGTGCTTAAATGAACATCGCGATCCTGTTCAGGAGCAACGAGTTCGGGAGATCCGAAATTCTGCGGACTTTTGTCACCCATCCCGGATCGAAAATGCCCATTTCCATCTGGATGAAGAATCAGCGTCCAGTGCGAGGGCGATAATCCCGGATGAGAAAAATCCACCTGGACAACCGGGCCGGCCTGACTATGCAAAGGGATCCCAAGAGCGGCTAAAAAAAACGCGACTGCAGCCAGCGCCAGATATTGTGACCTCATCGCGTGTCCCCTTGTAACGCAAGCGTTTGCGCGGTATGGATATGGCAGATAGCGACAGCCAACGCATCGGCGGCGTCGGCCGGTTGCGGCACTTCAACCAGTTCGAGCAGCCGTGCCACCATGAACTGGACTTGTTCCTTCTTTGCTAACCCATACCCCACCACGCTCGATTTAATCTTAAGCGGAGCATACTCGGCAACAGGCAGCCCCTGCATGGCAGCAGCCAGTAGCGCCACACCCCGAACCTGTCCCAGTTTAAGGGCTGACTTTGCGTTCACTGAGTAAAAAACCTCCTCAATCGCAACAGCATCCGGCTTCCAACGCTCTAACTCATCACTCAATTCGCGGAAGACCTGTTCGAGCCGGACCGGGAGCGTCTTGGTCTTCGCCAGGCGAATAGCACCCATGGCCTTCAAGACCAATCGCGGCTTCCCCCCCAAGTCGTCCGACTCTACGACACCATACCCAGTGACTTCCGTTCCGCAATCGATGCCGAAAACCCGCATGGGCCTGAGTGTACCTCAGCCATGCGTCCTATGGCACGCCTCTATCGCGGCTCAAGAATCCATCAGCCAAATTCTCTTCCGCTATCGGCAACTGCGGGCTGAGTAGCTCCAGCGGCATTCCTCAGCTGGCAATTGAGTTTTTCAGTTCGATCATGGCCACGCCAACCTTCTTGGCGGCCTCATGATAGGGGGTCCCAGGGGCGAGCATCCGTTCGGCCTCCTGATGTTTTTTGGCATTGATCAAGGCAGCGATCTTGCCAGCCTCGATGTGAAAGGCCGCGTGTGCCGACAAGCACTTCCCATGGCTTCCAATTTTGCCATACAACGTTTTCGCTTCACCGTGAAGCCACTTCCCAACCTCGCAGAAATTGTCCTTAGAGATGGTCGCCACATCCAGTGGCTCCGGTTTCGTTATGGCTGTGAGGAGTTTATATTTCCACTCGGCGTGTTTCTGGATTGCCTGATTCAAGTCCACAATGCATCCCCTTAAGGGCTTATGGCGGTGAGATCTAGCCGCATAAAGTTTCTATCGGCATGCATTGTTTGCTCTTCAGCCAACCCGCTTTCCACCTCTCAGAAATCCATCTCTGCCGCAACGCGACGGCGGCCCGGGCGCAGTGCCCAGGCCGTCGCGGTGAACTGTGGGTATTGGACTAAGGCCATCGCGCTTAAGCGAGTGCCCGAGCATCTTCACATCTGTTCCCAAGCTGCGATTGCTTTATGGCGTTGTCCGGCAAGCCGGGCTCCTTCGGCGACGAACTCCGTCGCGCCATTGAAAGACTTGCCATTCTGCAAACCGAGTCGATGGTTACAGCACACCGTGAAAATGTGGTTGCGTCCCCTGCGGCAAGTGTTCTCTCCGCTGGGGCGAACTTGGGGTCCAAGGCGCGATGCCCTAGGCCTCAGTCACCTCACGTACGAAACAACTCGAACAATCTCTTGTCATCAGTTGGATCAACCTCCTTTCCCGTGTTCGCTTAATGTATCCCCAGATTCATCGCACGTCAACAAAAGATTTTGGCCTAATTAAATCTTTGGTTTCGCAGTTCGCTTCTGGTCATTTCCATTTCCGGTTCAGATCGTACGGCTCTTTACCAGCTATGCAGCCACTCTTCATCCCGGCCTATTCGTACCGGCACATTAAAGAGTTCGCTGAGCTTCGCTTCGGTCAGCAGTTCCTCTCGCCGCCCATCGCCCACGATGCGTCCGTAGCGCATCAGAATCACACGTTCGATCTCCGGCAGTATGTCTCCCAAATGGTGCGTCACCAGCACCAAACCTGTCCCTTCGCGAGCTAGTCCTCGTAGCACCTCGCGTAGCTCGCGCTGTGCGGCAAGGTCGAGCGCATTCGAGGGCTCGTCGAGCAGCAGTTGTCGGGGCCGGTGCACCAGAGCCCGTGCGATCAGAATGCGTCGCTTCTCCCCGGCCGACATTTCGCCGACTCGCCGTTCCGCCAGATGCAGGGCCTCCATCCGTCCGAGTGATTCGATGGCCCGTTCGCGCATATCCCCAGACACATGAAGATTGGGCCAAAGCGTGGAAGCTGAAAAGAATCCAGCGATCACCGCATCCAGGCCTGTCGTGACGGCGGTCCGCTCGCCCGGCAACTCTCCCGAAAGTCCGGCAGCCACCACGCCAAAATGCTTGCGCAACTCGGTCAGGTCCCAACGTTCGCGGCCAAAGATGCTCACCGTGCTCTCAGGCTGCGCGATGGGATAGAGCTGGCACGTCATAGTCAGAATCAGCGTGGACTTCCCGCAGCCATTGGGCCCCAGGATTGCCACGTGCTCGCCGGCGCGAATCGTGAGGTTCACATCGTGCAGCACCACTCGCTCACCGCGCGCCACATTCGCATGGCGCAGAGCAAGGAACGGTTCTTCTTTACGATCGATCTTTTCCATTGGATTGATTTCAGACTATTCCATGGTAGCGGCCCTGGCCGCCTTTCTCGCTTCGATAGATCAGCTCGTCGGCTCGATGGATAAGTTCCTCCGCGCTCTTGCCAGGGCGGCAGAGCGATGCCGCGCATTCAACCCCACCCACCTGATAAATTAGATGGATTGAATCCCATGACTGAATCCACCCGCACATCTGAATTCGTTCTTCCCAAGGGCTTCCGATTTGGCGCAGCCAAGGCAGGCCTCAAAGCAAGCGGCCGCACTGATTTTGCTCTTATTGTGTCCGACGCCCCAGCCAGCGCCGCCGCCGCTTTCACCGCCAACCGCGTAACCGCTGCTCCTCTCATCGTCGGCAAGGAGCATCTGCGGGCCTCGCAAGGCAAAGTGCGCGTGGTCGCTATTAACGCCGGCAACGCCAACTGCGCCGCCGGGCAAGCAGGCCTTGACGCGGCTCGAGCCACCTGCGAGGCCGCCGCCCGGCTCTTTCACTGCAGGCCGGACGAGGTTTTTCCCTCATCGACCGGCGTCATCGGCGTCCCGCTGCCCGCCGAAAAGCTGATCGCGGCACTCCCCGGCTTGGCCGCCGGCCTCAAAGCCGGCTATGAAAACTTCCAGCAGGTTGCCCAGGCCATCATGACCACCGATACCGTCGAAAAGACGGCCTTCGCCAAGTTGAAGATCGATCAAAAGGAAGTCAGGATCGCAGCTCTATGCAAAGGCGCGGGAATGATTCATCCTCAGCTTGTCCCGCACGCCACCATGTTGGTTTATATCCTGACTGACGCCACGATAGAACCGTCGGTGCTGGACGGCTATCTGCGCCAGGCCATCGAGGTTAGTTTCAATCGCATCTCGGTCGACGGCGACACCTCGACCAACGACACCGTGCTGCTGCTCGCCTCGGGCGTCAGCGGAGCGGCCATCGGGTCCGACGTTCCGCCCTTTGGTGCCGCCCTTACACAAGTCTGCAAGTCGCTCGCGCGCCAGATTGTTGCTGACGGCGAAGGCATCTCGCATGTTATCGAGCTGCACATCGATGGAGCGGCCACTGACGCCGACGCGCTTCGAGTCGCCAAGGCGATCGCCCACTCGCCGCTGGTCAAAACAGCCTGGGCTGGCAGCGATCCCAATTGGGGACGGCTTGCGGCGGCCATAGGCTACTCCGGTGCCGCAATCGACCCCGAGCGGATCGACATCAACTTCGGCGACCTCGCCATCTGTCGCGATGGCGGCCGCGCCTCTGGCTTCGATGAGGCTGCCGCACACGCCTACATTGCGCAAAGAGAGTTTTCAATCTCCATCCAACTCCATCAGGGCTCTGGCTCCTGCATCTTCTGGACGACCGACCTGACTCACGAATATGTCAGCATCAACGCGGATTATTCAACTTAAGCGGCTGCCTCTGCGCATTCAGCTTTGCGGCGGTAGTCTGTCTCCTGGCGTGCCAACCTTCGCACTCCTGTTGCCTGCATGACCAGGAAGAGCACCAACCCAAGGGCCGCGCCACCGCACGTATCCAACAGCACATCGCTGAACTGGCCGGTCCGGTTCGGTAGGAAGCTCTGGTGAAGCTCATCCGCGCTGGCGATCAGGAATGTGATCAGAATTGCCAACCCGTGGGCCTTCAGTTGCCTCGATAGCCCCGATACCACTCCGTGAAGCTGAATCCAAAATCCGCGAAAACACAACACGCAAAACGCCCCGTAGCCCATGAAGTGTCCCGTCTTGCGGATGAGATGGTGGATTGAATTCCAATGCAGCCCCACATCGTATCCGAAGATCGCCTCCGCCGCCCGCAGCAACGGAGCGCTGGTGCGGTCAGATCCGAAGTACGACGTCGACTCGACAGCAAAGACCATCGCGCAAGCCAGCACCGGAAGCCACGTCCGCATCGGGGCACTGAAGCGCATTCTTAACCTGTTTGAGTTCTGCGCCTGATAGACCCCGAATGCCATTGAAGATGAAGCCATGAAAATCGCTCCCAAAGGCCGGTTCCTGGATTGGGCGCAGCAGTCGCACTCCTCACCGGCTGGATAAATAATTCCTCGGCGGAGACCGTAAAACCATGACAAGAATCTTCAAGTCTTTGAATAATCTAATCTTGCTCTGTCTAAAAACGAGACAGTGAGAGGACGCTGTGCACACCTTCTGTGCTGCGGTGTGTCCCGTTTACAATCGCAGCAGCAACCGAGGAAACTGCATGCCCACAAGAACGAAAGAGCAGAACGCCGTTTCGACGGCAGCGTTGGCCGGCAACAATGGCTTCTCGCTCATCTCCAACGAAAAGCTGCTCCAGCTCTACACCTCAATGCTGAAGTGCTGCAGGATCGCGGAGCGGGTGAAAACCATTCTTCCTCAACGCCGCAACCTCGCTCGGAAGTATCATCTCGCCACCGGAAGGGAGGCTGCATGGGTCGGCGCTTCCATCGACTTGCTCCCGGACGACACTCTGGCTCCATCGCAAGGCTGCCCACTAGCCGACTTCATCAGAGGCCATCGGCTGGACCGCACGATCTCATCCTTGCTCGGCTCCGGTGTGGTTCGTAAGACGTCGGGCGACCCGCTCAAAGAGGCAAGCGACGCGGCACGAGAAAACAAGATCAAAAAGAACGGCAAGATTGTCGTTCTCTTTCGCGACGTCGAGGCCGCTTCGATCGAGCTCTGGAATCAGGCTCTTGGACTTGCCGATGCCGATCAGTTGCCTCTGCTTTTTGTGAGCTATTCGATAGGGCTCGAAGACCTCGACGCACAAACCGCGAACAAAAGGAAGGTCGCGTGGCCTTACAGCTTTCCTTCCATCACCGTCGACGGCAGCGACGCGGTGGCCGTCTATCGCGTTGCCACCGAAGCCATCACCCACGCCAGAAAGGGGAACGGCCCCACCCTGATTGATTGCAGGGCCGTCAGCTTTGGCGATGACGCGGATCTCGACCCCATCCTGAAGATGGAATCGTATCTCGGCCGCAAGGGTTTGTTCAGCGAGGAATCGAAGCGGCATGTGATTGCTGTATTCAATAAGAAGTTGGACCGGGCCATTGAGTCCGCAGTCTCTCAACATCGTCAAACCCGCGCCGCCAAATGATAAAGTGAGGGTTATGGTTCTGACCAAACGCGGCCCGTCGGCAGCCGTTCTTCAATGCATTACGCTGTTGGCTTGGCTCTTTTTCTTGTCCGCTGGACGGACGTTGAACGCGCAAGTCTCAGCAGGCTGTACACCCGCGAAGTTAGGCTCGCCCTACATTCCAGTCGATAGTTGGGTCTATCCGGCGGTGCTGCGGCTCTACTCGATGGGCTTTGTAGACAATGTTTTTCTCGGCATGAGACCGTGGACTCGCGCCAGCGTCGACCACATGATTGAGCAGGCCGGTGCCCGCATCGAGGGTGCCGATGCCGGGCCGGCAAACGATGAGGCCCAGGGCATCTACGAAGCGCTGATGCACGAACTCAACAACGATA
>CAYTJN010000136.1:0-11092 GCA_964438125.1 uncultured Occallatibacter sp. | reverse complement strand
GCTCCAAGTATACGGTTGCCTGTGTTGAAGGTCACATACGATTCGTCGGTGCTCTCTTCGAGGTACCAATATGGGCGGTTGATTCCCGCCATTTGAGACCTGAGATAAGAGGTGCGGTGGAACCAGGCCAACCCATGGGGTTTTACGCGGCAGGGCATTCCAAGCATGGTTCGGAATGCGAACCAGTGTCCGCATTCCGGGACAAAAGAATCCGTTCCAAGCCCACCAACCGCAGGATCTCGGCCACGCGAGGTGTGGGATTCACGACATTGAAACAATGGCCGGATTCGTAGGCGCTGGCATGGAGGGAGATCAACGCTGCGATGCCGGCAGCATCGATGCGCTGAACACGGCCCAGGTCGAGTGTCAGGCTCTGCCGGCTCACGAGGGGAGTGAGCCGTGACAGCACGTCCTGTTCGCTGCCCCGGACCAACTCGGTCAGCTCGGTGAATTCAATTTGGCCGGGCAGTTCGCCGGCTGAAAACGTTGCGGTACCCGTTTGGTTTGGAATCGTGCCTGTCATATGAGAGCCTCCTTGGGAAGCCTGGTGACGAATTGGGAAAGCTGGCTCGTCCATTAGGACAGATCGTTTGCGGATTGGGTTGCACATTCTCATTTCGTACCCCGCTCTTGGTTGTTAGCACGTATCGAGCCAATGCCGGGGAGGGAAGGAAAACGCTGAATTCAACGAAATAGAGGCAATTGCAAAAATCCGCGACGCGCTTCCAGATGTCCGTTTGCGGGTGCCGATGTTCGCAATTGAACACCTGAGAGCCTATACGCAAGAAGGGGCGTTCCCGGTTCCATCCTTCATGCGCAATGCAAGGCGGAAGTACCAGGATAAGGGCACTCCCGCCGTTGATAGAGAATCGAGAGGTGGACCAACTGCAATCGCAGTTCAATGCCGGAATCACCGCCGCGCCGAAGTTGACAAGAAAACTTGCGCGCACGTTGGCGATTGACAGCGGCTTCACAGAGGCCGGGATCGTCGCTCTGCCACATGCGAATCAGGAGCGCGATGCGGCGCGCTTCGAGGCGTGGGTGCATGCAGGTAGAGCCGGCTCGATGAGTTATCTGGAGCGGAAGGAAGCGCGACCGGCAGGCCAGGTTCCAGACAATCAGGCCGAGCGGTTGCTGCGGTCGCGCGTTTCGATTCCCTTCCCGTGGGCGCGCTCGGCTTTGGTCTGCTGGGTTAATTACAACAGTGCGCATCCGCGATCGGTTGAACCGGCAGCCGAGGGTGCCGGCTGGATCGCGCGCTATGCGTGGTCGAGCAAGATGGATGCAAGTGGCGCACGCCGTCCAAGCGATTATCACAAGGTGCTGCTTAAACGAATGAAGGCCGTGCAGGCAAAGTTACATGCGGAGTTTGGTGCCTTCGAGGCGCGGGCGTTTGTTGACACTGGGCCTGTCGTCGAGCGGGCTCTGGCTCAGGCGGCAGGGCTCGGATGGACGGGCAAGAATACTTGCCTCATCGATCCGAAGCTTGGATCGTTTGGGTTTTTGGCTGTGCTGCTGATGTCGGTCGAAGCGAATGTCGACGACCGCCCTCTTACAGTACCGGACCGTTGCGGTAGTTGCCGACGCTGCCTGGAGGCCTGCCCGACGGAGGCGCTGATCGCTCCTTACCAAATGGATGCGACCAAGTGTATCTCGTATCTGACCATTGAGCATCGTGCTCCGATTGTGCCGGAGTTGATGGAGCAAATGGGCCGGCAAGTCTTCGGCTGCGATATCTGCCAGGAGGTTTGTCCCTGGAACCGCAAAGCTGTGTTGAGCAGCGACCCAGAGTTAGAGGCGCGTCCGAAACTGGTGAACCCGGCACTGGAGGTTTTGGCACAGATGGACGAAGCGGAGTTTGAGCGCCTGTTCAATGGCTCGCCGGTGCGGAGGGCGGGATTTTTGGGACTCAAGCACAATGTTGCCATCGCAATGGGCAACAGCGGGCTTGGCCGATTTGCACCAAGGCTGAAGCAATGGAGCGAGTCAGCCGATGAGAGGTTGCGTTCAGCCGCGCGTTGGGCGCTTGAAAAGCTCACCGACGTTTAACGGAAAGCGGTATTCTTAGAGAAACACTCTTCGTACAATTGCGCATCGTCGCGAGATTCCGCGACGGTATTTTGGCCCGAAAGAAGGAACGATCCGTGATAGACGTCGTGGATAACGCGAGTGAAGTTGATACCACTGTTGAGGCCGTCAAGGCTGTCGACGTTGAGCAACCGGCGAAACTTTCCAAGTGGTATCGATGGCGCAAAGACGGCACGGCGCTGGTGAGTTATCTGCTGGACAGCGAAGTGCATACCTTTGCCTTCAGCGTTGCGGCCAACGTGATCCTCTCCTTCATTCCATTTATCGTACTGCTCTACATGTTGGCCGACACGGTTTTTCATGGTTTCGCGATGATGCAGCACGTGATCAATGACATGGTCGCTTACTTCCTGCCCTCGAATCAGGATTTCATTGCCAGCAATCTGGCCGGTGTCGCGGCTGCCTCCTCAAGGCATGGAGTGCAGTTTTTTTCGCTTGTCATGATTCTTGTGGCCTGCACGGGCATCTTTTTGCCCTTAGAGGTTGCGCTTAATCAAGCGTGGGGAGTGACCAAGAGCCGCAATTACCTGCAGAACCAGGTGATCGCATTCGGCCTTGCGGTCCTTATGGTGGTTTTGGGCATGGGCAGCATCCTGGTGAATGCGCTGGCGCGCGCTTTGCTAGCACTGGTACTGGTGCATACCACGAATATCAAGGTTATTGATTTTGTTCTGAACTTCACTTATCAAGGATCGAGTTTTATCCTGCTGGCCGCAACAACTGGAGTGGCTTCGATTCTGTTTTTCTTTTCGATCTATTGGCTGCTGCCTAACCGGAAGGTTCCATGGCAGCCGGTGCTGCGCACCTCGATTTATACAGGAATAGTCTGGCTAGTTTCGAAATATGCTTTCGAGGCCGTGCTTCCGCATATGCATCTGGCGGATCTTTATGGCAGGTTCTATGTGTCAGTGGGTCTTCTGTTTTGGGCTTACGTGACGGGGCTGATTTTGTTTGCCGGGGCGCAGTTCAGCGTGTCGCGAATGGGGAATTCCAAGAGCTAGAGATCGATCAATTCATCTGCTCCGCCGAACCTAGCCTGGGGCGCTGCAGGCAGCCCTGCAGCGGCGCGGCAGTTTGCTGGTCCGTTTACGCTGTCCGCGAAGGCACAGCGATGTCCCGGGGCGCAGAATCCAGATCGTTCCACGCTTCGTTCATTTGGGCTTCCCTGTCGAGGCGCGCCCGTTTAGGAACCTCAGTCAGATCCTGATCGTGCTGAGTCTGGTGGACTTCATTCTGTGCAGGCTTCAATTTCTGCGTGATGGTTTGCATTCGGAATCTCTCCTTGGTTCGAAAGCGGGTTGGTCTTGATCCGCGTCACAGTTACACAGTTTCACAGGAAATAGGGGGGGGTGGGGGGGGGTGCCTAAAAGCCGGCCTGCGCCAAATTCGCATCCGCCAGCGCCACCTGGACCTGTGCCATCTCGACCGGCTCTCCATAGTGGCGGGCCACCATCGCGGTCGCCAGACCCTTATCGAGATAGGGACGCACGGCAACCAGCTTGGTCGTCGATTGAGCGGCCATCCGCGCTACGTCAATCTTGCTGGAAATCGAAGAGACCAGAGCAAGCATCGCGATCACGACCGTTCCCACGGCGTTGATCGCATTGAGCACATGCTGCTGGCTGTTGGGGCTGGTGATCTTCGCTGCCGAGAGCAACGACGCATTCACCTGCTGCTGGAAGATGGCGACCGCACTCTGTAACTGCGCCAACACACCGGCGGTTGGATTGGCCAGATATGCCTTGGCCTGGGCCACCAGCAGATTTGAGGCCGCATCGAAGCCCGCCGTTGCTTCGGCGAAGAGCGGCATTTCAGCGGGGGCAAGTAGCCCGGCGGTCGAGTCGAGGGTTGCCACTGCGCTTTGGAGCGCGGGCGTCCAGTTCACGATCTGCTGCGCCACATTGGTTGCCGAGCATCCGCCCACGAACGGCAGGGGGAGCAGAAGAGCGATCAAGGCCCAGGCACCGAGCTTAACGGTCGAGTTTGTGTCGGAGGCGGTGTCGTGGCCGGCAGAGCGATCGGGGTCGCGAGCCAAGAGGCCCAGCAGGGCTGTGGCTAGCCCACTTACCAGGGTAATGACGGTGCCGTTGCCAGCCACGCCCAGTGTGATGCCCTGCCGTGAAAGTGCGCCGGCAATTGTAACGACTGCAATCAGCAGGCCAGCGGCCGATGTCTTCGGATGGTTCCAGGTATTCGAAATGGAATTCATGGCGCTTTGCTCCTCGCAAAGAAAAAGGCGGCCGTAGCCGTCTTGGTTTCCAGGATTTGTGGGCACGGAAGAGTCAGGCTGCTTTCGCGCAAAAAGAAATCGAGACCAGCGGCGGGCGCCCTTCCGCGCCAACTGCTGGTCTCGATTTGTCACATTCTCCCCAACATCGAGCGATGCCGTGGTTGCGGCTCGAACTCGCGGCGGAGAGCCGCTATCTTCAAATTCAGATTCGAGACGGTCCTAAGCCCCGGAACCCATCCGCGGAGGGAGGGCGAAAACATTCTCCCGGCTCTGCATATCCGTCTCCTGCCTGATTACTTCTAAGCCTACCTACTGTTGCTGATATTATCGGCAAGGATTCGCAAAAGTTTAGTTGTATATATTCCAAAGACTTATCGAACGTAAAAGGCGCCCGCCGCTTGACGGTGGAAATCGGGCGGAGGATATTTAACTTTCGGCTCGGATGATCAGGCCACCAATCGCTGAAGAGGAGCTGATTTAGGGGTCTCGCCGCACGAAGCGTCGCTCTCGCAACTCATACTCTCCGCTGGTCACGAGAGCAATAGCGTCGGTGTAGGCCAGGTGCTCCTCTGCCAGAATGCGCTCGGCCAGCGAGTGCGCGTCGTCGCTTTCGAGAACCGGAATCGCTCGTTGCAGGACGATCGCGCCGTGGTCGAGATGCTCATCGACAAAATGCACGGTGCAGCCAGCTACTTTGACTCCGTAATCGAAGGCCTGGGTCTGCGCGTCGAGGCCCGGAAAGGCCGGCAGAAGCGAGGGGTGAATATTCAGGATGCGATTGGGAAAGGCCGCGATGAACTCCGGCGAGAGCAGCCGCATGTAGCCGGCGAGACAGATCAAGTCCACGTTGTGATATTTGAGGCAGGCGATTACGTCGGCATCGTGTTCGGCGCGCTTGCGGCCTTTGGATACTAACAGCGCCGTCGGCAGCCCCATCTCGTGCGCTTTGGCCAACCCGGCGGCGTCGGCTACATTCGACAGGACTACGGCAATCTCGACGCCCTGGAGTCGGCCGGCGCGAATGGAGTCGGCGATGGCCAGGAAGTTGGAGCCGCGGCCGGAGAGTAGGATGCCTAGACGGATGGGAGGATCTTTCGGAACGGTTCCCAAGATTTCCCTCAGGGGCTGAAAGCCCGTCTTATTCTGGCGCGTATGCGACACGATTGAAGTCGTGTCCTGACACCGTGTGCGTTCGGTTCCTCAAGCGGGGCAGGAATCAGTTCACTGTTCACTGACTATGTGTACTGCACGCGGTGATCGCCCTTGACTACGCGGCCGATGACGTAGAATTTTTCTTCGGCGCGGTCGAGGAGGTTTTTGGCGCGTGCAAACTTGGCCGCCGGAATCGCAGCGATCAGCCCAATGCCCATGTTGAAGGTGCGCATCATCTCTTCCTGCGAAACCTGGCCCAGTTCACGCAGATGCTCGAAGATCGGCAGCACTGGCCAGGAGCCGATCTCGATTTGCGCGCCGATATTTTTGGG
Source organism: uncultured Occallatibacter sp. (assembly GCA_964438125.1). GTDB lineage: Bacteria > Acidobacteriota > Terriglobia > Terriglobales > Acidobacteriaceae > Telmatobacter. The sequence goes on along the minus strand of CAYTJN010000136.1, from coordinate 5,290 downwards.
CAGAATGCGGGGCAGATTTTCCGTGATTCCGCCGCCGGTAATGTGCGCCATGCCTGTCGTCAGCCCCGCCGTCACAAGCTTTTGGATCACATGCAGATAACTGCGATGGGTCCGCATCAGCGCTGCGCCGGCTTTTTCCCGGATGGCGGTCACGTATTGCATGTGCTTGTAACCGGCCACTTCGAAAAACAGCTTGCGGGCCAACGAATATCCATTGGTATGCAGGCCGGTCGAGGGCAGCCCGATCAACACGTCTCCGGCCTTGATGGCCGCACCGGTGATCATCTTGTCGCGATCAACCGCGCCCACGATAAAGCCCGCGAGGTCGTATTCTCCATCGGAATAGAAGCCCGGCATCTGCGCCGTCTCGCCGCCGATCAGGGCGCAACCGTTGGCTTTGCAAGCCTCTGCAAGCCCGGTAATCACGCTCTCAGTCACCTCGGGGTCGAGCTTGCCGCTGGCTAAATAATCGAGGAAAAACAACGGTGTGGCACCCTGGACGGCAACGTCATTGACGCAGTGGTTAACCAGGTCGACGCCTACCGTCTGGTGCAGCCCAAGCTCGAAGGCCACCTTAAGCTTGGTGCCCACACCGTCGGCAGAACTGACCAGGATGGGGTTTTTCCAGCGCTGCATGTCGAGCCGGAAGAGCGCGCCGAAGCCGCCGATACCGCCCAGAACATTGCGGTTAAAGGTCTTTTGCGCCAGATACTTGATTCGTTCCTTGGCGCGGTCGCCACTGGTAATGTCGACGCCGGCGTCGGCGTAGGTCACGGATTTGGATTTGGGTTCGTCGGGCACGGTACGGTCTTTCTACGAATAGATTTTCTGGAAGCGGATGGCTGAAATGTCGATTTTAGCAGGATTTCGCTCGATCGGCTGCGGAATGCCCTGTCTGCTGTTCGAGTGCCGGCGGGCGGAGGGGGAAAATGTTCGGCCTGGATGGAAAGCTTCCTTGACAAACAATCGCTGCGGCGCTACTCTGATTTGGAAAGCTGACTTTACATGATGCTCGACCCTGCAACTCGCGTTATCAATCAAGTGAGGGATTTACGCACCAACCGCGGTTGGACACAGGAGAAGCTGGCGCAGGCCGCCGGCGTCTCCCGCCAGAGCATCAACTCGATCGAGCGCAACCGGTACGTGCCGAGTCTGGAGCTGGCGCTGGTCTTTGCGCGGCTTTTCGAATGCCCTACGGATGAAATCTTCCATTTGGAGAACGACCGATGACCCATCCAATCCTCAGCAGAATTCCCATTTTGGGCAAGCTTGTCGATGAACGCTATCTGGAGCATCGCCGGCGCTCAAGCAGCACGGCTGGATTTGTCACGCTCATCGTTGCGATCGTGCTTTGGGAGTACCGCCTGCTGGTGGAACACATCATGAGCTGGGATCTGCTGGCCGTGATCGTCACGTTTGGCGTGGTCAAGATGTCGCTGTTCTTCTGGTATCGCTTTCAAGATTGATGGAACCTCGATTCCTCAAGGAGGAGTGGATATGTGCCTTTTCAGCCGGCAACTCAACGCCAAAACACGGGTCCGTCAGGTCATCGCTAACGTCTCGCTGATCCTCGGCATTCTGCTTTCGAACGCCGAGCGGTTGGGTTGGATTCAACATCCCAGCCCCTTTGAGCATGATTGGCTTGACGCGATCGCCGGCTTTCTGTTTGGCCTTTACATTGCCGTTGCGCTTTTGGGGATGTGGGGCGCGCGTCGCCGCTGTGACGCCGAGTTTGGACGGCTATAGGAAACGCTCCCGCTCTTCGGCCGTAGGGAGCGGGCAGGTATCGAGGCGCCCCCGGATGTGAGTTCGACCTCGGGCAATGAGCCGGTAGGCCAGATCGCGCACAGGGCGCGGAATCAACCGCAGGGCGGCGGCAATTGCGGGCCAGGGGGGAGGCAGTTCGCGCAGCATGGACAGTACAGCATCGGAGCGAATCAGAACTTCTTCTCGCGTGCCTCCGACGTGGCGCAGGGCAAGAATCGTGCTCGGTGCGGCGTTCGAATCTTTGAAGCCGGTCTGATGCCGGGCAATCAAGCTTGAGACCTTGGCCGAATCGGATGCGGCAAAGCGTAGGCGGTCCAGACGGTCGTGCCGCAGGAACCAACGCACTGCGCCGTTGCAGAGGACGCAGTGGCCGTCGAAGACAACGAGGAGCCTGCCGTCGAGCTGTGGGAAGCCGTCGCTCACCATCAGCGGATGCGGGCCTGTCGTAGTGGGATTCAACTCGACGGACTTGATGGCATTCTGACGAACAAAATGTTTCCTTGGCGAAAGCCGCCGCTACTTTATATGGGGATAAATTACCCATCTCTTTTCGATTTGAGTTTTTTCCGGAGCTCGATTTAGCCCTCTATACTGAACCCACGATGAATTCCCGAACGCCAGCATCCGACCGAAGCCGATCGAAAGAGTTGCAAGAACGCGCCGAGCGCTACTTTCCCGGTGGGGTGAACTCGCCGGTGCGGGCCTTTCGCGCGGTGGGTGGCGCGCCGCCCTTTATCGAGAGCGCACAAGGCGCCTGGCTCACCGACGCCGACGGCAACCGGTACATCGACTACTTCGGCTCGTGGGGCCCGATGATTTTGGGCCACGCGTTCCCGCCTGTCGTCGAAGCGATTGAGCGAGCCGCGCGAAACTCGGCTAGCTTTGGCGCGTCGACGGCAGCCGAGGGCGACTTGGCCGAGCGCATTGCCGCGTGTTTTCCGGTGATCGAAAAGATGCGCTTTGTCAGCTCCGGTACAGAGGCTACGATGTCCGCGATTCGTCTGGCGCGCGCCGCGACGGGCCGCAAGACGATCGTCAAGTTTGAGGGCTGTTATCACGGCCACTCCGACGGCCTGTTGGTCAAGGCCGGTTCGGGTGTGGCGACGTTTGGAATTCCTGGCTCGGCCGGCGTGCCGGAAGAGATTGCGTGCCTGACGCACGCCCTGCCGTATAACGACATCGCAGCCGTGGAAGCGGCGTTTGACGCCCACCCCGACCAAATCGCGGCGGTAATTCTGGAGCCGGTGGTTGGCAATGCTGGTTGCATCCCGCCTGCGCCGGGCTATCTTGCCGCTCTGCGCGCCCTTACCATTCGTGAAGGGGCTCTGCTGATCGTCGATGAGGTGATGACCGGCTTTCGGGTGGCTCTCGGCGGAGCGCTGGAAGTCTATGGCATCGACGCCGATCTGGTTACGCTAGGTAAGATCGTGGGTGGCGGGCTGCCTGTCGGCGTCTTCGGCGGAAAGCGGGAACTGATGGACCTGCTGGCGCCTCTCGGGCCGGTTTATCAGGCCGGAACGCTTAGCGGCAATCCGCTGGCGATGGCCGCGGGCATTGCCACTGTGAGCTATCTGCAAGAACACGCCTGCGAGATCTATCCGCGACTTGAAGCCACGGCCAAAGCCGTTGCCGAGGGAGTGGCCGCTGAGGCAACGCGTGCGGGTGTTCCGCTCACGCTGAATCGTGTTGGGTCGATGTGGACATGGTTCTTTACGGCGAATGAGGTCACCAACTATGAGCAGGCTTCCCGGTCAGACACGGCCGCCTTTGGCCGCTTCCACAATGCGATGTTGGACCGGGGCGTCTGGCTGCCGCCCTCGCAGTTTGAAGCAGCATTCCTCAGCACGGCTCACGGTTCGGCAGAGATTGCAGCGACCATTGACGCAGCACGCGAGGCATTCAAGGCTACGGTGTGATGCCGGATCCCCGACTTATCGACAACTCTTGCTCAAAGGTCGGGGACTACCCCTTCCTACTTTTGACATATTCCGCCATCGTTGCCAGCCTGCCAAGTTGGAATAATGCGGACCTTAATTTTATGCGGGGCTACCAGCGTCAGTCTTTGCTGGTGTCCAGCATGGCACCGATTTCGCGATTCGTCATCAGGGTGGCAAGTTTATCCTTCATGTATTTCAGTGTCACATCATGATGATCGCGATCGTAAGAATCGATGCACTCAGACGCGAGAATGAGCGGCCAATCCCGCTGGTACGCGTCGATGGCGGTGGTGCGAATACATGCGTGGGTATTGACTCCCGCAAGGATAAGTCCGTCGGGCTGCAAGCGACCGAGGATCTCATCAAGATCTGTGCCGAAGAAGGCGCTATATCTTTTCTTGACAATGACCACATCTGACTGCCCGACCTTCAGCCGCGAATCCATTTGCGATCCAGATGTCCCCTTGATCACAACGTGAATATTTTTTGCTCTCATTTCTGGGAAGGCGTCGCTCAGATCAGATTCGAACTCTTGCCTGATCCAGATGACCGGCCGAGATGCCAGTTTCATGATCTGAACTAACCCATTGATTCTATCTACCAACTTTTCGCGTTCCGAGTGGTCCCATCTCTCTAGGAAGTCATTCAACATATCGATGACGAGCAGGACCGGTTTTTGCATACCGATACCGTAGCATATGAGCTTCGTGTGGGTTGTTTTCAGATCGGTCAGAGTGCAACCCCAGCGCCAGGATTGATGTTACGGTTGGATTGTCGCCAAGCCTGAAGTGGGCCATGTGGTTACTCCATTAAAAAGTGGAGGGGCGAAGAAGTCCCAACGCATTTCCGTCATAAGGATTTATAAAAGCTGCCCAAATGCAAGATGCCGCCCCGGGGGCGGCATCTTGAAATCTGAATGAAGGCGGAGATTTGCTAGATGCCGACACCGAACTCGCCGATTTCCCTTTCGCCGGCGTGGGAGTAGAAGTCGTAGGGCGTGCGGCGCTTGAACTTATAGCGGCTGCGCAGTTCGTGGCCCACAAAGATGCTGATCGCAGCCACGGTCATTCCCAACGAGAGCCAGCCGATCACACGGAGGGCGCTGAATTCTGTGGTCTCTTCGGTGCTGTCTTCGGCAGCGGAGACTCGATCGTGAAATGAGAGCATGGGCTTGCTTCCTCCTACTCGACTTTTCATAGTTCAATTTTGTCTTGGGACTATGATAGCGCAATTTTGGCGTTACGGGATTGCGGAGGTCTGTCTTCAAAGGCAATCGCGCGAACGATATCTTGATGGCAATTCCGCCGTTTGCTTCGCCCCTACGGGGCTGAGGGATTTATTCCGGGCCCTTTCCCCACGCTGAAGCGCGGGGCTAACGACCAGTGCGCCTCCGGCGCGATAAAAATCGGAAACAGACTTGGCGACACAATGGATTCATGCGCTTGCCGAGCTTGCTTGTCTACTTCGTTGCGTCGATGCGGGAGAGCTACTCGACCGGCGCGATAGAAATGGGAAACAGACTTGGCGACATAATGGATTCATGCGCTTGCCGAGCTTGCTTGTCTACTTCGTTGCGTCGATGCGGA
>CAYTJN010000135.1:0-11093 GCA_964438125.1 uncultured Occallatibacter sp. | reverse complement strand
TTGCATATCTCCGGCCATGGGTCTCCTCGTGGAGATTGTACAGCCGAAAGCGTCATTTGCGTGCAAGGAATCTTCTGAAATAAAAAAACTTATGAGCCGGCCATGGTTCAGTACCCGCTTCCAGGAATCTCCCTCAACAGGGTGCGGCGAGGTCTGAACGACAAGAATTCTGCCCCTGGCAGCGAATTCTGTACCCTACAGTTCCCACCAATCCAACGCGAGCATGCGCGGATAATATAGGCCGACGAGGATCGGCGCTTCTGTGCCATGCAGGTTGCGAAGTACTCGTCCGTAGGCTTCGACTTGAGGAGCAAAGACTCTGCGGAGCGTCGCCAGGCTCGTAGCGGGATCGATGTCGCCTCCCTGGGCAGTCTTGTAGTCGATCACCCACCAGCACTCCTCTCCCTTGACACCCGGCGCGGAACCAGCCTTATAAACCCGATCCACCCTCACCGAGCGCACAATGCCGGCCACCACTCCGGCCCAACTGGCCTCGCTGGCTGCGCCCGGATGCGGTGAGAGAATCCACGAGCCGATCGGATCGTAAGAGGCTTTGAGCACGATTTCAAGGGCCTCAGCAGCGATCTCCCCGGCCTTGTCCTGGCCGACTCCTAAGCCCCGCACCTGCGCCGCGACTCTTGCTTCAACCCCTCGCAAGGCCGAGCGGGCTGCCTCCCATTCAAGATTCATACGCAGCCGTGCCAACTCTTCCAGCAGTTTGTGAACGGCTGTGCCCAGTGCGCGGGAGAGCGGGCCGCCTTCGTGACGGTTATAAAGTGGGCCAGCTCTCCCTCCCACCCCGACGATGGCTTCGTCGGTTGAGGGAAATCCGCTTCTCGCTTCCGAGCCTTCTGAAATCGGAATTCGATAGTCGAGGGGCAAGCGCCGCAACAGCGAGGGTCGAATAGAGGGAGGCATGAACAGCAGATTGCTTTCACCGGAGGCTGCGAGCGATTCAATCTCTTCCTGCGCAGGGAGCGGAAATGCCTCTTTATCGGCCTTCCATTTCTCGAAGCGTGCTCGAACCTCTTCTTCAAGCGCAGGCCATGCCGTCGCCAGCAGGCTCTCGGAGGGCTCCGCCAGTGTGAGGGCGCCGGCCTCCGGCTTGCACATGGGACGGGCAAACAAATGCAGCTCTTCGCGTGCGCGCGTGGCAGCCACGTAGAGAACGCGCCGGCTCTCCTGCCGCTCGCGTTCGCGACATACGCGATCGACCCACGCCTTGGCCTCACCCCGGTCCTGGCCCTTGCGCTGAAAAGGTGCGACCAGAAACTCAGTGATCTCCCCCGACTCGTCCGGTTCAGCGAGACCGCGTTCCAACCAGGAGAGCATTCGAGATTTGCCTCGTCCGCCGCCAGCCTGTAGTTCGGGAACGATGACGACCTCGAACTCCAACCCTTTGGACTTGTGGATCGTCATCAACTGAACGCCGCAATCGCTGCTGCTTGTGGGGTCAGGCAGCGCTGTGAGCTTGTCGAGCGCCGCTTCCAGTCCGGGACCAAGCAGGTCGACTTCACCGCCGGGTAGATTGTCCAGACAACTCCAGAGCAGCATCAGGTTTGCTTGAGCGGTCTCGTCCACGCAGGCAGCGCCGCCGAGCCGTAACCAAACCCCCTCAAGCCACGTTCCCACCGATGCCGTTGGTTGGGCCGAGCGGAGGTTTGCCGCCGCAGCCAGCGCATCGAGCACTCGTACAACGGCCCGGCGCCCCGCATCGCTGAGGAGCGAGAGCTTTTCCGTCAGCAACTCCGGTACCGGTCGTGCGATCAACGCGGGCCCACCAGCCAGCGTGTGCAAGTCTTCAAGCGAGAGGCCGCACCATGGGGCGCGCAACACTCCGAGCCACGCGACGCGATCCTGCGGATTGAAAAGAGCGCGTGCCAGCGCAAGCGCATCCAGCACCTCGGGGCGGCTTGCGAGCTTTTCAAGTTCCACCGCGCGAAAGGGTATCCCTGCCTGGCGCAGAGCCTGGGTGATTGGCTCAAGATGGGCTCGCGCGCGACCCAGAACGGCGATGCGAAATCTCTCCCCACGCAAACGCGCATGCTCCACGCGCCCCATGAGGCCGCGAATCAGATCGACAATTTCCGCAGTCTGTTCTTCCCGCGTGGTGTCCTTTTCATCTTCAGAGTTCGTTGCCTCGTCTCGATTAGCGTGCGAGATGAACTTGAGATGGAGTGTGAACGGAGGACAACAACTAGTCCTCTCCTTTGGGTACGGTTCCGCAGAGGAGAAAGTGATTCCGCTGCCGTCGTCGGCCGCAAAAATCTTTTCGAAATCCTGATTGAGCCGCCCAACCAGCCCAGGAGCGGTACGAAAGTTGGTTTTCAGCGCAACGTGTTCGAAGGTGAGCGACTCATCTTGCGAGAGCTCCAGCCCCGCCGTCTTGACCCTCAAAAAAAGCTCGGCGTCGGCTTCTCTGAAAAAATAGATCGACTGCATGGGATCGCCGACAACGAAGCAGGTGCGTCCCTCGCGCTCGGGCCACGCTGCGACCAGGTTCGCCAGCAATTGATGCTGCCTTCGGCTGGTATCTTGAAACTCATCGACCAGCAAGTGGCGGATGCCGTCTGAAACAGCCAGTGCGGCATCGGTCGGGTGGCCGTCATCTGTGAGAACCCTCTGTGCAATCTGGGCGACCTCGGTGTAATCCACCCGCCCAGCCTCGGCGAATGCGATCTTCAGCTCGCCCGCTGCCTGACGCAGCAAGGTGAAGCACGCCTTCACAATCTCCCATTCTTCGTCGGTATAGCGAGTATGTGGGAGGGCTCGGACAGCGGCCAACGCAGCCTCAAGGCCCGGGACAGCGGCCAACGCAGCGATCAAATTCAGAACGCGCACCTTCTCGGCTTTTCGATCCGCGGGGAAGCCAAGCCTCTTGTCCACCAGTCTGCGGAAGCAACTATCATTGGTGAGCAGCAGCGCGGCGAGACACACATAAGCCTGGCGCGCCTCCTCAAGCTCTATGCCATCCGCATGCAAAGGGGAAGGAAAATCGACCAGTTCAGCGAGTTCCCGGTGAAGCACGCCGCCACACTGCTCGCAGGCAAAACGCGCCAGTTCCAGCGCCTCTTCTTTTGCACTAGGAACCTGATCCAGAAGCGCGCTCAACTGCATCAGCGCTTCGCCCACGGCATTTGCAAATGGCCTCTCCAACCGCTCGCGCAGCTTATTCCAGTCCGGCTCGCTTTCAAGCACAAAGCCATGCATCCAGCGGTCGCGGTTGCGGAGCATTTCAACCAGCAGTTCTTCCATCTCCTGCCAGCCGTTGTCCCGCCACATGAGCAGGTTCTCAATCGCCGCACCCAGTGTCGAGCCGGTTTCGTCAATCTTCCTGAACGTTGCGCGCGCCGCGCGGCGGTAGAGTTCATCGGGCTGCTCGGCGATCTCCAGGCCGCCACCGAATTCCGACAGCAGTGGCTGTTGCTGAGCCAGCTCCCGGCAAAAAGAATCGATGGTGCGGACGCGAAGTTGGGCGGGCAGATCGAGCAGCTTCCAGCCCCGTGCCTCGGAGTGCTTCAGTGCGCGAAGCGCCAGGAATTCCATCGAAAACTCGTCCGCCTCTGAAATGCGAAGAGAGTTGCCGGCCGCCTTTTCCAATTCGCCCAGAATGCGATGCCGCATCTCGGCGGCTGCCGCATTGGTAAAGGTGATTGCAACCACTTGACCGGGCTCCTCGACGTCGCACAATAGTCGCAAGAAGCGGCGGGTGAGCAGATCGGTCTTGCCCGATCCTGCCGGAGCCTGCACGAGAATCGACCGGGTGCCGTCGAGCGCGCGCTGCCGTTCGCTTAGATCGGGAGGCGCAGATGCGGCCTTGACCTCACTCATCTCCGCCCTCCTCGCCTATCAAGGAGTCTTCGGATTCAAGCAACCCCTGATGCTCCTGTATGCGGCAAAGTGTCTGTAGCCCGCACCGCTCGCAGGTCCTGGGATATTCGCGGGGGTCTACGCCGGCCTTTCCTTCGACGAAGTCTCTCGCAAGCTGCTCGATCGCGTCACGCCATCCCAACAGCTCCTCTAGTTCGAGCTTGCGCTTCATCAGTGAGCTGTTTCCTTTCAGCCCGGCAAAAAGCGTGATGGCTGGATCGAAGACTTGTCCGTTGAATTCCCGATCAGCTGAGCGCACCTTGGCGAAGACCAGTCCGCCCAGCACCTCTTTCTCGCGGTCGATCGCGAAGCCGGCATAAAGCGGGAGTTGCACGTCTTCCGGCCGCGGCAAATCCCACAGGTTGGGCGAGACGTTTCCGGTTTTGTAGTCGATCACAAGCAGAGTGTCATCGTTGAGCCGGTCGATTCGATCCAGTCGAAGATCGAAAGTCAATCCTGCGATGGATACTGTGCGCTTGGCCTCGGTTTCAGCCACCTCGAATGCAACGCGCGTCACCTCGTACTCCAGCCACTCGGTGACGAGCCTGATCAGCCGCAATTCTTCGAGTTCCAGGTAGCGCCGCGGCATTACTTCGCGAAGATGCGGCCGCAGTTCCCGCGCGACAACGCGCTGTACGACACCGGTGACAAAGGCCTGCCGGTCGTTCAGCCTCAGTAATTCCGCATGGCTGCGAATGCCTTCTGGCGGTCCCGCCCAAACGGCGTGCAGAACCTTATGAAGCAAGTTGCCGCGCTGGGATGGCGTCAGCCCCGCCTGTGCCATCTCCCAGCGCTGTGCGCCAAGACGCGTAATGGCAAAGGCCTTGAACGGGCACTGTGACTGCGCAGTAAGAACGGCCGCTCCTCCATCCACTTTGCCGGGAGGGAAGGGAACTCGGCTGAAATCCTCGAACCACACCGTTTTCGGAGCCTCAGCGGCTGGAGCGAGTAACTCCGTCGACAACTCCTTCGCCTCTCCTGCAACCTGCGCGATCAGCCGTGACGGGCGCGCTTCCACGGCATCGTTTTGTTTTGCGTAGCTGAAGTGGATCTCCCGCCCAGAAGCGAGAAGCCGCCTGGTGATTGAGCCGGCAAGCTCCCAATCCAGTTGAGGGCTGGCGTGAGGCATTCCAGCGTGGCGCTGAACCTCAAGGGGCAACAGCAGGTGCGTTGTTCCGTTCGCCGGCCACAATTCTTCATCCGCCCCGAGAAACCAAACGGCGTCGGCGGTCAGTCCGGCGGACTCTGCGGGACCTGCAATCTGGATGGGCGCATCGTGCGATTCGGGAGCGAAGAGCGTCTCATCCATTGTGCGGCCCAGCTCGGAAAGGAACTCCTTCCACGCCATTCGACGGCCATCGAAGCCCAGTGATCCGCAACTCTCCACGGCCTGTTGCCATCGGTGGGCCGCCTGATACTCCGCGCTTGAAAGCGGGCGCGCGGCGGCAAATTGAAGCTCCTCCAGCAACCGGGGCACCAGTTCTGCCCAATCGAGCGGGCTTTGCAGGCGGCGCGCAGCGTCTGCGAGATGGCGTTGTGTCTGTGTGACGCGATCGATCCAGGGCTTTGGCAGCAACTCGGCGCAGCACCGCTGGCTTACGAAGGCTGCCAGCGTCCATTGGGTTCGCTCCAGGCCGCGATGGCGCAAGGCACGCATGGTCGCTTGCAGCGCGGGGCATTCCTGCGCTGTAGCCCCGGAGTGGCCAGTGGAAAAGAGCCAGTCGAGCTCCTGTTCGTTGAGTGGCCCGTCGAGCCAGCGCAGCAAAAGCTGAGCTGCGCGCGCAAGCGCAACCCTGCTTAACGGAACTCCCAGCGAGAACTCAAATGCCGAGCCGGTGTGACGCAGAAAGGCGCGCTCGATCTCTCCGCGTCGCGTGCCGGCCATTTGGGCAACAACCAGGAGCCGTGCATTCGATTTGGAAGCCAACTGCCTGCCGCACCAGATCGCGCAAGCGTCGATCTCGGTCCGGGCGTCGGGGGCCGCGTGAAAGTGGACCTCCCGAGAAGGCTCCGCCGCGGTAGCCTCGCACCATTCACCCCATGCGTTGAACAAGCTCTTCTGAACGGGTAGCAAGCGGTCAAAGGCGGCCAGCATCAGCGGGGCACGCGTGGTTCGCTCTGCCTCGAGCAACGGAATCAGCTCATAGGGCAAACGGCAAGGGCTCATTAAGTTTTCGCAGCGGCAAACTTCGTCGAAGGCCGCGAGCCATTTGCTGAATGTCCCGGCATCCTGTTGCCAATCGGCGCGTGTGGCCGTGCGTAGAAAGCGCGGCGCATAAGAGCAGAGCAGTTCATGTGCTTCCATGGCCAACGCTGCCAATCGATGGCGAGGGTCGGTGAGCAACGCAGCCTGGGAGGGGCTCTCGCCGGCGATCTCAAACCAGAGCTTCTGCTCCTGCGCGGTATTGAGCAGCAGCCTGCCCTCCGAGCTGCGCTGCTCCCAGGCCGCACGGGCAAAGCTCTTCCAATCCAGAAGATTGGGCGCAGGCCAAGCAGCGAGCCCTTCGGCGCGGCGGGCCCGGTGGAACGCAGCGGTCAGAGCACGGGAGGCGCGGTCGCTGGCCGTAACCACCAGGCCGCCCTCGCGCAGCCACGCATCGATCTCAACCGCCGCCAAAACCCCCATTTCAGGGTTATACTCCGCCGGGCTTCGGATCTGCCAATCAATGTCGGCGAACCCCTTCCGAGGCTTTGAAGCCTGCCCTAAATCGCTGTTGCCGAGTCTGAGTCCTTGATGAACAAGGTTCGGCTGCACTGGCTCATGCGCCGATGCAGCTTGCAAGCGCGGATAATCAAATCTGTGGAGACTGCGCGCAATTCGTCGCTTTTGAAGGATTACCAAGCCTATTTGCGCGTGGAAAAAGGCCTTCGTCCATTGACCTGCGAAGCCTATGACGGCGATCTGAAGACCTTCGCTGAATTCATCGAGAGCCGTCATGGCGTCCTGCTATCGGCGACTCAGCAGGACGTCTCGGTCTTCCTGGAACATCTCCGCAACCACGGCATCGACCAGCGTTCGGCGGCGCGAAAGCTGAGCTGTCTTCGCGGCTTTTACAAGTGGATGTTGCTTGATCGCCGCATTCATTACGATCCAACTGTCAACATCGATTCGCCCAAGGCCTGGCGGGTGCTGCCCAAGTCGCTTGCTGAGCCCGAGGTGGCGGAGATGCTGGAGCGCGCGGGCATGGCGGCAGAGCATCCGCAGGCCCGTGCAACGGCCCTTCGCGACCGCGCGATTCTGGAACTGCTCTACGCCGGCGGCTTGCGTGTCTCTGAAGTAACCGACCTCTCCACCGGCGATCTGGCACTCGATCTGGGTCGAGTTCAAGTGCGCGGCAAGGGTGACAAGGAGCGTATCGTGCCGCTAGGGCGCTCCGCACTTTTTGCTCTCGAAGAATATCTGCGCATGGGCAGGCCCCATCTGGCGCGCATCGGTTCCGGCAACTCGCGGCAAAAACTCTCCGGCGCAACCAGGCTGGAGACAACCAGGCTGCAGAGCGGCAATAAGGGAAACGCTCGGCAGGATAGCGCGCGCCAAGGCGGCACGCGCCTGTTTCTTTCGCTTCGCGGTATGCCGCTTACGCGTCAGTGGGTCTGGCATGTCGTCAAGACGGCCGACTCAACGGCCAGTCCCCATCGCTTGCGCCACAGTTGCGCCACCCATATGGTCGAACACGGCGCGGATCTACGCAGCGTGCAATTGTTGCTCGGCCACGCTGACATCTCAACCACACAGGTCTACACGCACCTCGCGCTCAACCGCCTCAAGGCCGTGCATCGCCAGCACCATCCTCGCGCCACGCGGCAGCATGCCGAGGTTGAGGCGCCTCCAGTTACGAGCGGCTCATCGCGCCGAGGTCTGCACTTGGTTTCAAAAGCTGCGCCTGCGCCCCTTAAAGTCGACGCCCAGGATAAGGAACCGGCATGAGCGCTTCTTCTGCTACCGCCACCGCTGCCCCGCTCGGCACTCTTGTCGCCGGCTACCTTCGCGTGCTGGCTAACGAGCGCGGCGCGTCGGTGCACACGCTGCGTGCTTACCGCCGAGAACTGGAAGGCTTTGCCGCTTGGATCACCGGGCAATACGGAAGCGACCAAAGCCCGGAGAGCATCGAACACACCCATATTCGCGCCTATCTCGGCACGCTCTACGATCGCGGCCTCTCGAAGGCCTCGGCCGCCCGCGCGCTGGCTGCAATTCGCAGTTGGTTCAAGTGGCTGGCGCGTGCGGGGCTTCTCGAACAGAACGCTGCCTCACTGGTCGCGACACCCAAACTGCCGAAACATCTTCCGCGCGTTCCTTCCATTGAGCAGATCAATCGCGTGGTCGAATCGGTTCGCGCCGACGCCGCCAGTTGGCCCACGCGCGACACGGCAATTCTAGAACTGCTCTACGGCTGCGGCATCCGCAATGCGGAACTGACCGGCCTCAACCTTGATGACATTCACTGGGCCAATGAAGCCGTCCTGATTCGCGGCAAGGGGCAGAAGCAGCGCTATGTCCCCCTCGGTGACGCCGCCGCCCTCGCGATTCGCGCCTATCTCGCCGAGCGCTCCGCGCGCCTCGCCGCAGCTTCAGAGGGTCAAGGCCTTGCAAGCCCCGCGCTTTTCGTCAATCTGCGACTGCGAGGTCTGGGCAATCCCGGAAATCAGGCTCGCCTCACCACCCGCTCCGTCGCCCGCATCGTCAAGCGCATAGCCATCTTGCGCGGACTCTCAGCCGACGTCCATCCGCACACCCTGCGCCACGCCTTTGGAACACATCTATTGGAAGAAGGCGCCGACCTCCGTGCTATTCAGGAGTTACTGGGCCACGAGCGTCTCTCCACCACTCAGCGCTACACGCAATTGACCACCGCGCAGTTGACCGTCGTCTACGACCGCACCCATCCCAGAGCGCATTAGTTTTGTTCAGAATGAGCCATCAAGGTAGCCTGAATTTATCCATTCGGCAGCTATGCTCCGTATTGTTTATCGCTTACGTACTCCATCCAATCGACGGTCTTGCCATCGAGCATCTCCTGAATCGCGAGATGCGTCATCGCCGTTCCAGGCGCCGCTCCGTGCCAATGTCTTTCTCCAGGCGCGAACCAGATAACGTCGCCCGGCCGTATCTCTTCGATAGGCTCGCCCCAGCGTTGCGCGCGGCCAAAGCCAGAGAGGACGATCAGCGTTTGCCCGAGCGGATGCGTATGCCACGCCGTGCGGGCGCCGGGCTCAAAGGTGACGCTGGCGCCGACGACGCGCGCGGGTTCGGGCGCTTCAAAAAGAGGATCGACACGAACTGTGCCGGTGAAATACTCCGCCGGTCCCTTGCGTGAAGGCTGGCTGCCGCTTCGCTTGATTTCCATTTGATTGATCTCCCCTTATTTGGACTGTACAGGTCAGCGGCCGGTCATCTTCTCAAGTTGTTCCGGATATCGTGCGCCTTGTATCTGGATCTCGGACGCTGCGCCCTCAATCTTCTTGAGATCCTCGGAGGTGAGTTCAACTTCGGCGGCTCCCACGTTTTCTACCATGCGATCGAGCTTCGTCGTCCCCGGAATCGGCACGATCCACGGCTTCTGGGCCAGCAGCCATGCAAGCGCGATCTGTGCGGGCGTTGCCTTTTTCGTCGCGGCGATCTTGCCGAGCAGATCGACCAGCTTCTGGTTCGCAATGCGGGCCTCAGGCGTGAAACGCGGGATCGAACTGCGGATGTCGGTCTTTTCAAATGTGGTGTTCTCGTCCATCTTTCCCGTCAGGAAGCCCTTCCCCAACGGGCTATAGGGGACGAAGCCGATGCCAAGCTCCTCAAGAGTCGGTATGACTTCAGCCTCCGGTGTGCGGTACCAGAGGGAGTACTCGCTTTGCAAAGCCGTGACGGGTTGCACGGCGTGAGCGCGGCGGATGGTTTTAGGCGCAGCCTCCGACATGCCGAAGTGCTTGACCTTGCCTGCCGCGATCAACTCTTTCACCGCTCCAGCCACGTCCTCAATAGGCACATCGGGATCGACGCGGTGCTGATAGCAGAGGTCGATGACGTCGGTCTTCAGCCGCTTGAGCGAGCCTTCCACAGCCTGCTTGATGTGCTCGGGCTGGCTATTGGTCGGCCTTGAGCCGCGGCTTCCATCAGGATTGATATCGAAGCCGAACTTAGTCGCGATGGCCACCTTCCCGCGGAAGGGTGCGAGCGCTTCGCCGACAAGTTCTTCGTTGTTGAAGGGGCCGTAGACCTCTGCCGTATCAAAGAAGGTCACGCCGCGCTCGACTGCCGCGCGAATCACTGCGATTGAATCCTTCTTCTCTGGAAACGGCGCATAAGAAAACGTCATTCCCATGCAGCCCAGGCCGATCGCCGATACTTCCAAATTACTCTTTCCAAGCTTTCGCTTTTGCATTTGTTCCTCCTTGGAGTCGTCTTTCGTAGCTCATTTTTTGTCGAAAACATCTTTCGGGACATTGTGGGCATTGACCGTGTCGAGCCAAAGAAACACTCAGAGCCCTGTCATCTTCAACACCGCTTCAGGAAGACGGGCTCCTTCGAGTTTCAACTTGGAAGCAGCTTCGTCGACTTGTCTGAGGTCGTCTTCGGTGAGATCAACTTTCAGTGCGCCGAGATTTTCCTCGAGCCTATGCAGCTTCGTGGTTCCAGGAATCGGTACGATCCACGCTTTCTGTGCCAGGAGCCAAGCGAGCGCGATTTGCGCCGGCGTAGCGCGTTTGCGTTGTGCAACGGCCTCGACCAGATCGACCAGTACCATATTTGCCTTGCGCGCCTCGGGTGAAAAGCGGGGCACGAGGTTCCGAAAGTCGGTTGGATCGAACTTCGTTTTCTCATCGATCTTGCCGGTGAGAAACCCGGCTCCGAGCGGACTGAACGGCACGAAGCCAATGCCGAGTTCCTCCAGCGCCGGCAGAAGCTCCGTCTCGGGACCGCGCCAGAACAGCGAGTATTCGCTCTGTACCGCGCTGACCGGCAGGACCGCGTGTGCCCTGCGGATCGTCTGAACCCCGGCCTCCGACATGCCGAAGTGCCTGACCTTACCCTCGACAATCAGCTCCTTGACCGCTCCTGCCACGTCCTCGATTGGTACGCCGGGATCGACACGGTGCTGATAAAAGAGATCGATGTACTCAGTTCGCAGACGCTTCAGGCAAGCGTCAGCCACACGCCTGATATGCTCGGGTCTGCTATTGGTCCCGCCACGGCGTGCGCCAGTCTCAAGATCGATGTCAAAGCCGAA
>CAYTJN010000134.1:0-11173 GCA_964438125.1 uncultured Occallatibacter sp. | reverse complement strand
AATGGCTTTCTCTGCGTAGTGGAGCGATCATGGGACGCCGCGACCGACGCTCCGGAATTCTGGAACCCCAAAATCCGCGCTCCGATTTGCTTTAATCCGCCGGCGGCACGAACGTTTGCGCGCATTTTTCTGTTGAAAACAAAATTGGTGCTCGAAGGAAAATCAAAAGCGGAGATCGTGGCGGCGACCAATTCGGCACTTGATGGGAAGGAACTGCCCGCGCTGCAGCCGGGAGCCATGTGCTACATGATGTCGAAGCAGCAGTACTTAAACGACCAGGGCCGGAGTTGGCATCCTCATCTGATGTTTTTAGTCTCGGGCGACGCGGCGAAAAGCTGGGGAGCCGATCTGCCGGGTTCGCCGATTATGGCCGCAGATGACCCCGAGGAGCGCGCCACAATCCTCATGGTCTGGGTCGGCAAATGGTCCGATGGGTCAACTGCCCCGACGATGGAGCACTGACTCTGTGTTGCCACTTATGGTGGCCATTCCACCCAGAATCTTACATTCGCCGGTGTAAGTCGATCGGTCATTGGATCAGATCCGCTTCCATGGAGCCAATTTTCACAGCGCTTTGACAGAGAGGGACCGCGCTGCGGGATGCTGGAAGCCGAAGGCGTGACGGTGACCGCGGGCGCAGTGGGATTCTGTTTCGTCGTCCCCCCGCCTCCCTGTTTTCCACCGCCGAATGACATGATCGAATGAGCGACCGCGAAAAGGAAAAGAAGCCGGAATAGCATTGTAATTCGATGCACATCAAATTCCCCTTATAACTCGATGGGTGTAGGGATTCAATCAGCATCCCTCTATTTCGTGGCCTCATTGCGCACTATTTTGACGAGAACAACGTCGTTGCTGTTCATCGGCACATTTAACTCTACCGTGCCCGTCGGTCCGCTTTTAACGATCGATTCTCTCTCAGGCAAATCGCGCGTGAGCACTTTCAGGTGCTCCGTCTGCTCCGTGTTCAGCACCTTGGGCGACCCCATCTCGATGTATGCGGAATAAGCATCGTTCGCGTGGTATCCGGTGCGATGTATTTCCAGACGGTAAGCGGCATTCGGCGCAAGGTGCGTTACCTGCAACTGGACAGGCGTGGCGAAATGCGCTGGAATCGATTTCGTATAAAAAGATCGATTGCTCACTTTCTGGTTCGGCTGCTCAAAGTCCCATATAACCGCCGTGACGTTTCCACCCAGTGTGGCCACCAGTGCCTGCGGATCGCTCGTCTTAAGGTTGTCGCCTTGAAGTGCGTGAAGGTACTTGTATGCGAAGAATGCAGGCTTGCGAATCCCTTGCGGGTTCATAAGCCCGAATCCTCCCTGGAACGGCGCTGTCGGTGGCCCGGGTTCTTCAAATAGGTCGGTGTAAGTCCAGTAACTCATTCCCTGCAAAAATCCCTGACTGGCTTTGAGCTTCGTCAGGATGTAAGGCGCGCTGACGTAAGAGTCGTGCACGGAATCGCGCGGTGTATAGCTTGTGCTCCACTCGGTAAAGTACAGTGGAAGATCCGGAAACGGTGAAGCCGTAATCTGCTCGCGAACCCGTCGTACATCTCCGATGATGGCGTCAGGCGAGGGATCGAGCTTGGTATCGTCCTTTCCTTCTTCATCGAGAAAACCGCCTTGAACACCGTACGTGTGCGTGGTGATGAAGTCGACGGCAGCCCCGCTCTGTTTCACGTGAGCAAGAAACTCTGGAACCCACGCCGCGCCGGCCGTGCTCGGTCCTCCAACCCGCAACGCTGGGTCAATGGACTTGATCGTCTGCGAAGTGAGATCGTAGAGTTCGAAATATGCCTTCTGGTCGGCGCCCTCCCAAAAGCCGGAGAGGTTGGGCTCATTCCACACTTCGAAGTACCAGGTGCGCACTTCGTCTCTTCCATACCGCTCTTCGAGGTGCCGGATAAATGCGTCGACAAGATTGTGCCAACCGTCCGGTTTCGGATGAGACGTGTTTCCGTTCCAGTAGAAGATACTGTTCTGCGATGTTGCGAGCGCCTTCGGTGTGAAACCGAGTTCGACAAACGGCCTGATGTGCCTGGCAAGCAAGTCGTCATAGAGCTGATCGATCTTTGACCAGTTGTAGACGGTCTTTCCGTCTTCAACTCGCACAGTGCCCAACACGTCGTGGAAGATGGCGTGAAAACGGATATAACGAAATCCGAGTTCATCCACGGCGAGTTTGAGTTGAGCCTGACTGTCATCCCGAATCAGCGTGCCAGGGAAATCAGAGCCGACCGACAGATCGAAGAATCGATCCACTGGCCCCGTCGAGTCATTGAGGTCTACGACGATCGTCCGGTGAGTGTTCTGGGGCAATTGAGCAGCAACCGAAGGGTTCGAGGATGCCATGGAGAGACCAATGGCCAGGATTGAGATCCGCAGAAAAGTTGAACTGAACATGAATTGCACTTCCCTTAAAAGAATTGGCTGGTGAAGCTCGCACTTCGCGGCGCAAAAATGAATTGAGAATCACCTTATCTAGAGTATGCCCCGGACCCGCCAATCTAAACAAGCAAAGATCCATGCCGATAACAACAAGGAACCCCGGACAGTCAGGAGGTGACGGTTGTCTACGGAAAATGAAGAACCAGTGCGCTCCGGACTGCTGAACGCCATCAACCAGCTAACGGCCGGCATCGTCATCACGGATACAGATGGAAAGATCCTGTTCATCAACCAGGCGTTTAGCGCGATCACCGGATATACGAGCGAGGAAACTGTGGGAGAGAATCCTCGCATCTTCAGCTCGGGACTGCAATCGGAGTCGTTCTATCGGGAGATGTGGCAGACAATTCAATCGGGGAAAACCTGGCATGGCGAATTGGTCAACCGGCGAAAGGATGGCGCCCATTACAACGAAGAATTACAGATCGCGCCGACGCGGAATCCACAGGGTGTAACTACCGGCTACATCGCACTCAGCATGGAGGTGACCCAGAAACGAACGACCGCCGCAACTCAGTCTTTTCTGGCCGCGATCGTACAAGGCTCCGAAGACGCCATTATTGCCGCCGATCCTGACGGAAATGTTCTAACGTGGAATCACGGTGCCGAGATGCTGCTCGGCTTCACGGCGCAGGAAGCGATTGGCCGCCACATTTCGCTGATTATTCCCGCGCATCAATTGCCTCAAGTCGCACAGATGATCGGCCGGATCGTGCTGGGCCAACGGATCTTGAATTACGAGGGCGAGTGCCTGCGGGCTGATGGTCAGATCGTTCTCGTCTCGGCTTCGGGATTTCCAGTCGGAAATAATGCGGGCACGATCGTCGCTGCGACCGCTATTCTGAGGGACATCACCGAACGCGTGCGGGCCGAACGATCGCTGCGCGAGAGTGAAGATCGCTTGCGCAAGGTCTTTGAACACGCGCCGGTTGGTATGTATTTAACCGGGTCTGAGGGAGAGCTTACCAAGGTCAACCAGGCTTTCTGCCGAATGTTGGGATATACCGAACAGGAACTTCTTGCCAAGCACTGGATGGAGTTATGCCACCCCGACGATCGATCTGCCGCCCTCGAAAGAAGGAATGAATATCGGAAGGATCGCGTGTGTCGCGCAGAATTGGAACGGCGCTTCGTTCATCGCAACGGTCGAGTGGTATGGTGCAATGTGAGCATTACGTTTCTCGGCGCCGGCGAGATTCAATCCTGCTCCGTGGTCCATGTTGTGGATATGACTCAGCGCAGGCGAGCTGAGCAGGCGGTGCGCGAAAGCGAAGAGCGTTTCCGCATCATGGCAGATAGCAGCCCGTCCATGATGTGGGTGACCGGAGCCGGCGGAGAGATAGAATTCATCAACCGCGCCTACCGGGAGTTCTTATGCGCCGACTACGAAAGAGCGCCGGCCGACAAGCGGCATTTGCCGGTGCATCCGAGTGACGCGACCGAGTATTTCTGCGCATTTGATCGCGCCGTAAATGAACGCACGCGCTTCAGCGCCGAGGCGCGTATCCAGCGAGCCGACGGTGAATGGCGCCTGGTGGGCACGCGTGCGGAGCCTCGTTTCTCGCCGGCCGGCGACTACATGGGGCATATCGGCCTCAGCGCGGACATTACCGATCGCGTTCAAGCCGAGCAAGCTCGACAGTTTCAACACTCCTTGATTCGGCTGATTCAAGAGGTATCGCTCGATGGAATTCTGATCGCAGACAATGAAGGCAATTGTCTGTCGAACAATGAACGATTCTTTGACGTGTGGCAGCTTCGCTCCTCCGATTTTCCGCTACCACTGCGCTTGGGAGCACTTACCGCCCCCCGGCCTGTATTGAAGGCGATTCTCGATCGCGTCAAGAGACCCGGTACGTTTTTGAAGCGGGAAAGAGAACTTTACGCCAATCCGGACGCCAATGACTTATATGAGATCGAGTTAAAAGACGGCCGGACGTTGGAGCGATATACCACCAGTCTGCGCAATGAAGATGGAAAGTATTTGGCGCGTGGATGGTTCTTTCGCGACATTACTGAGCGCAAAAAAAACGAGGACACGCTTCGCGAGCGCAACCGTCAGCTTCAGGAAACTAGCGAACGGGCCAACCATCTGGCCACGAAGGCGGCAGAGGCCAATCGCGCCAAGAGCGATTTCCTGGCAAACATGAGCCATGAGATTCGCACTCCGATGAATGGGATTATGGGAATCACAGGCCTGCTGCTCGATACGAAGCTGGACCCACCACAGCGCTCCTATGCCGAAACCGTCATGGAAAGTGCCAACAGTTTGCTGACATTGATTAACGACATTCTTGATTTCTCCAAGATTGAAGCCGGTAAGATCGAATTGGAGACGGTGGACTTCGATCTTCAAAGCACCGTTGATGATCTGGTCTCCATGATGGCTGTGCGCGCAAATGGAAAAGGGCTCGACCTGCTCTGCGACGTCGATCCCGCCGCACCCACGCTGTTACGAGGCGATATGGGGCGTCTGCGTCAGATCCTCACCAATCTGATTGGCAATGCGGTTAAATTCACATCCGCCGGCGAGGTGGAACTGAACGCGACTGCCGTCGAGGAGACCGACGACGACGTACTCCTGCGCATCTCCATACGCGATACTGGCATTGGCATTCCAAACGACAAGTTGGACCGGCTCTTCAACAAGTTCAGTCAGGTGGACTCATCCACAACCCGCATGTACGGCGGCACCGGGTTGGGTTTGGCAATCTGCAAACAATTGGTCCAGTTGATGGGAGGCGAAATTGGTGTCTCGAGCAAGGAGGGGCAAGGCTCGGAGTTTTGGTTCACGATGCGCTGCGGCAAGCAGACCATCGCGCGAGTGGAGCGAGTTCCGATTGCCTGCCTGCATAACCTTCGCGTCATGATCGTCGAAGACAACGACGCCGGCTTCCGTATTCTTGAACGGCGAATGCGGTCTGAAGGAATGCGCGTGTCGCGGGCAGAGACTTTCAAGCAAGCGCTGCAATCGTTCTATGGAGCAGTGGCCGAGGGCGATCCATTTCACATTGCCGTGTTTGATCTGCATCGTCACGGTGTCAACGGTGAATCGATGGCACGATTCATCAAGACCGATCCGATTCTGCAATCCACGCGCCTCATCTTACTCGAATCGGTTTCGGCCCACGATTCATCCCTGGTGGAGAAAGGTCTTGCTGTCTACGTCACCAAGCCGGTGCGATTCTGGGAACTGTTTGACGCACTCGCCGGCACGCCCGTCAAAACCCGCGCATCGAGCCCACAAGACGGAGTGGTGTCGGCGCATCGCGCTAGCGTTCAAGGGCACATCCTGCTAGCCGAGGACAATCTAGTCAACCAGAAGGTCGCCGTAGGGATCCTCGGTAAATTGGGATTGAAGGTTGATGTCGCGGCCAATGGTGCGGAGGCGATTGAGGCGCTGAAGGCCAATGCTTACGATCTGATTCTGATGGATGTGCAGATGCCGGTGATGGATGGCATTGAGGCAACCAGGAAGATACGCGGCTCAACCTCGGTGCTCTTCAATCCACATATTCCCATCATCGCCATGACAGCCCATGCGCAGGCCACCGATCGGGATGCCTGCATCGCGTCGGGAATGAATGATTACGTCTCCAAACCAGTTAATCCGACGCTGTTGACGGAAGCTATACTCCGTTGGCTTCCCGACTGGCAGCTCAGCAATGCTGCGCCGATCCAAAATGAAATCTCACTGCCCTCGCAATCGTCATCACCTGTTGTTTTCGATCGCGCCGGTCTTTTGAATCGCGCGATGGATGACCAGGAGTTCATGCAAGAATTGATCCGCGAGTTCCTGATCGATACTCCCAAGCAGATCGAGATTCTGCGCACCCTGATCGACTGTAAAAACTCACAAGAGGCCGGACGTAAGGCGCACCTGATCAAGGGTGCTGCCTCTAACGTTGGCGGGGATGCGATGCGCGCCGTGGCTTACGAGATGGAACAGGCAGGCAAGGCCGGCGATTTGGATCTGATGATTGCCGCGATAGACGATCTCGAGGCTCAGTTCCTTAAGCTCAGCATCGCAATGACCGCAGACACACAAACGGCAACATGCGATGCGATCGGGGTCGATTGCAAATAGGGAAACCTGACGTCGATAGCATTTCAGAACCGCTTCACAGAAACCATGACCTAGCGCTCAGGAAGGGCGGTCCCCAGTCAGCAATAAGGTCGCAGAATCTGCCGCGACTTTAGATGCGGTGGTAAGTGGCGATCATCGCACGTTGTTCGATTCGGCTACTACGATCCGGAACTGATGATCTGGTGGAAAGTAAACTGATTGACGATTTGCTTCAGAGAGATCGCCAGTTTGGTGAGGTTATCGCACGAGTCGGTGGATTGCTGAGCATCCTCAGCGGATTTTGTTGTCAGTTGCGCAATCTGTTCTACATTCGCGTTGATCTGTTGTGCTGCCCCGCCTTGCTGACTTGCCGATGCGGAGATTCGCGAAATCATGTCGCCCACATTCTGTGCAGCCGAAATAATTGCCTCCAGCGAGGCGCCTGCCTTCGACGTCGTCGCCACTCCAGCTTCCACCTGCGTCGTGCCGGTTTTCATCTGCTCGACCGCCTGCCGGGTCTCGGACTGCACCGTTTCGATCATCTGGGCAATTTCCTTGGTTGCCTTGGTCGTGCGCTCGGCCAGACGGCGAACCTCGCCTGCGACAACCGCAAATCCGCGTCCCTGTTCGCCGGCTCGTGCCGCTTCGATGGCTGCGTTCAGCGCCAGCAGGTTGGTCTGTTCGGCAATCTCATTGAT
The DNA here is from genome assembly GCA_964438125.1 of uncultured Occallatibacter sp. Classification (GTDB taxonomy): domain Bacteria; phylum Acidobacteriota; class Terriglobia; order Terriglobales; family Acidobacteriaceae; genus Telmatobacter. Next base: position 3,959 of record CAYTJN010000134.1, on the reverse strand, counting down.
GACCGCGACGATCTTGCCGATCTGATCCGAGCTCCTTCCGAGTTCTGCAATCTTATTGGCTGTAGTGTTCACGGAATCGGCAATCGTACGCATATGAATCAATGCGTCGTTGACGATCTGGCCGCCTTGGCGCGCAATCTCGACCGCATTACCCGCGGAGTCCGAGGCGCGGTTTGAATCCTCTGAGACATGCTGCACGCTTGCAACCATCTCTTGCATCGAGTTGCCAATCTGCCGGATGCGGTCGCGCTGCGTAATGGCGGATTCAGCCGCATGCGCTGAATTGGCCAGGATTTCGCTGGTCGCGGCCGTTATCTTGTTGCTGCAATAGTCAATCCCGGATACAGTGCCGGTCATCTGTTCCAAGGCGCCGTTCATATACGAGGCCATGCTGCCGATATCATCGCTGGTAAGTATGTCCACTTTGCCGCGCAGTACGCCCTGACCGAGCGAGCGGATTGCCGCCTCCAAAGGTTCAATCGAGCGGCGAACCAGGCGAGCAAAGCCCAACGCCAGAGAAGTTCCGACCACTACAGTGAGCAGAAGAATTGCCCAGATCACCGGGATGCCGCGGGCAAGTTCCTTCGTCGCCGATTGCGTAAGACCGTCGCCACGCGCCTTGTCGACCTCCGCCAACTCCTCCTCGATCTTGCGCCGCGCCGCCGTCGCGACCTGCAACTTGGTATTGTATGTATCCCATGCCTCTTGCTTTTTGCCTGCGCGGCCCAGCGTTCTTATCTCAGTCCAAACCTGATAAAACTCTCCTTGACGGATAGCGAGTTCGTTCAACAACTGAGTATCTTTGGGATCTTTCCGGGGATAATCGTCGCGGATTTTTTTCAGGTCGCTATTCGCCTTATCGACCAGGGATTCATTCTTGGCCATTTCGGCATCGCTCGTGGCGATCAGGTGCATGATGATGGCAATGCGTTGGTCCTTGGCCACGGACTTCATCTTTCCCGCCAAAAATAGAGTCGCGTAGGTGTCGTCGTTCATTGCGTATACGATACGCTTTGCGTTGTACATGCTATGAATCGACAGGATACCCTGAATGACAGTCAGTGATCCCAACGCCATCCCCATCGCCAGGATTCTTGCGCTCAGTGTCATGTTCTTCATCATTGGATCGAAGCTCCGTTCATCGTCTTCCTGTGTTGCCTGCTACTTGATCAACCCAAGCTCCTGCAACTCGCAGCGTAGCTTTTCCGGATTGATTGGCTTCATCAGATAAGCACTGCACTTGCCGATCAATGCGTTGGTGATGCTGTTCATGTCGGTTTGGCCGGTCGTGATGATGATTTTGGTGGTCCGCAACTCTCCCGCTGCCATCTCCTCGGTGTGTATCTCGCGCAGTGCCTGCTGCCCGTCCATCACCGGCATTCCCAGGTCCAGGCACACCAGATCGTACCTCTGACGCTTCTTGCGAGCCTCTTTCACTGCCTGAACTGCTTCTCTACCATCGGCGACAACGTCGCACTCCCCGTAAGTGGAGAGATACTTTTTTAAGATCATCCGGCTTGTCACATCATCTTCTGCAACTAGGCTCTTCACGTACATCCTCCTTGGGTTTCTGTCTTGTCAGAGTGCTATCGCTTTAAAATCTCTTGTCCAGGCCCATTGAAAATGCCTTCAGGTGCCCGCCTGCCCAACAGTGTGGATTGGAATATTCGTTGCTCGCCGCATCCGATGCATCATGGCAATCCGTGGTCACGCCGCGCCCGCCGGCTCCAAGATCGTAGTGGGCATACTGATCGTTGAGTGCTTCCGCATAGTCGAGGTAAATCTCCAGACCTTCGCCGATCCTGTGACGATAAGCAGCCGTGTACAGGCTGGCTTGGTTGTTCATGCCTCGACCGCCCGTCATATTGCCGTCCGCCGGCGCCGAATAGGGCGCAGGAGCAAAGCAATCGTTGTGCTGACAGGGATCGCCTGGAGCCCGGTAAGCGCGCGCCCAACCGATCGAGAGGCTGTCGGACGCCCCGATTGCCTGTGTGACGGCTATCCAGCTTCCGAGCCGTTGACGCTCGTTCTGCCATTCCAGATAGCCCGGCACATAGCGATGCATATCCTCGAAGATTGCGCTGACCACGGTCTTCTTGTTCAAGAACCCGTATTGAATTCCTATCTTGCCTGCGTCCTCGTTCGCCACTTCCGCGTTATAGAACGCAGTCGGCACCCAGAAGAGGTAGCCGGGGCTGTTGATCAGCGTGGTGTTTGCTCCGGCGTAGGTGGGATCGTTAGTAGTAATCGGCCCCGAGTAGAGCGAGGGCGGAGCGCTTGAATAGATTCCGGTCATATCGCTTTGCCGATTGACCTTCATATGAACTTCGTAGGCCGCGGTAATGTACAACGGCTCCCTGGTATAAGAAACGTTGCCGCTGGCCACGTCACTGAAACCCCCGTCGTTACAGGCGATCGGCGACAGGCCGCCATTTCCGGGGTCATCGCCGCCCGTGCAGTCTGGTTCGCCCGCAGCCATATTGTCGCTGTCGCCGGCACGATTCTGTCCCGGCGAAAAGAACGCGTTGAACTGCACCCCACGCATCCTTGGCGATGTGTACCAAATTGAGTGATCGAGCCGGTAGCCGAACTCGACGCGATTGTCGCCGCCCGTATTGCTCATAACTACCTGGTTGTCTCCTTCCATGCCGTTGAAAGGATTCAAACGCGCCGTGGACTGTTTGTAGGGCGGGTCCGTCTTGCCGATCAGCAGTGCGCCGTACTTCACCATTCCCAAGCCCACATAGCTGTTGCGCGTGAAGAGGGTGCCGTCAACCGTATCCTGTTCCTGGCTGTTGCTTTGGTGGATGCCCGGCGAGGCCGTGATGTTTACCCCGGTCTCCAGTTGATAGATGAAGTTGGTGTCTTTGATCCCCGTCGCCTGTGTACCACGCACGCCGATGTAAGCCAGGTTAGTCGACAGATCCTCAAGCCAGCCTACGTTCCCAACGGGCGGATTGCCGTTTCCATCCAAAAATCCACCAGTCCCTTTGGTCGCCGTTTCAACCGAGACGTCGAGATTGCCGTAGAAGGTGATCTCTCCCGCCTTGGTATAAAAGGTGAAGTCTCGACCTGGTTTTTTCTCAAACCATTTGTGCTTGGCCTGCTCGGCTGTTGTAGGCTGCGTCGCCCCAAGAGTGAGGTTGTACACCGCGGCAGGATCAACGCCTGTGACCGAAGGCGCTGTTGAGCCGGGTCGGGTCGCTGGGGCAGCGGGGCGGCTGGGCTGCGCCGCGTTCGCCGGTGGCTGAGAAGCTGTCTGTGCAGCAGTGGGTGCACTTCCAACGGGCGTTGAGATCGCTGGCGCCGTCTGAGACGCTGCGTTTCTTAGCGCATCCGCATCTTGCTGCGCGGCATTCTCTTCGACTCTTACATCCTTATGCGCCGCCGCATTGCGCTCCAGCACGTCCAATCGGTCTTGAAGTGCGGCCAGCGCCTTTGTCAGTTGATCGACTTGCGCCTGAAGCGCTTGTTTGTCATCAGGTGCCTGAGAATAAATCACCGAAGGAGTTCCGACGAGTAAGAAAAGGAACACAAAGCCACAACTGATTGCAGCGGTTTTCATGTACCTGCAGAGTTGTTTCCCGCAGAGATTTTTCGTTGTTATGCTGGATGTTTCTTTCTCCGGATATTCCGTCAACCCGCCGCTACGTGCCGTCATGAGCCGAATTCCTTTCGTGTGAATACTCAAATGAACTGCCGGCATTCGACGTCGGCGATAAGAGCGGGACCGAAGCATCCCAGGCATTGCATCGGCGCAAAACCGCAATCTCTATAGAAATAACTTGGGGTTTTCAGGCGGCATCCTGAAAGACACTGTGATTCCTGGAATTGAATGGTTCAATTCATTGGGAACCGCATCCTGAGGCTCACGGGGGACAAGGTCGAAGTAGAGTCTATGTATGGCGTGAGAAGTTTTGAATTATAAGGAAATTCTGAGGAGATGGGAGACGATCTAC
>CAYTJN010000133.1:0-11237 GCA_964438125.1 uncultured Occallatibacter sp. | reverse complement strand
TGGTGGATGAAGAGCACGACCAGAGCTACAAGCAGGAGGAGACGCCGCGCTACAACGCTCGCGACGTAGCTGTGATGCGAGCCAAGCTGGAGGGAGCGATCGTGGTGATGGGCTCGGCAACGCCATCGCTCGAGAGCTGGCAGAACTCTGCGCTGGGCAAGTATCAACTCATCGAGATGAAGGACCGGGTGATGAACCGGCCGCTGCCGGAGGTCGAGCTGATCGACATGCGGGCCGAGTTCAAAGAGACAGGTGAGGAGCAGCTTTTTTCCCGCGCGCTGGTGGAGCAGACACGGCTGGCTCTGGATCGGGGCGAACAGGCGCTGATTCTGCTCAATCGGCGTGGGTATTCGTTTGCCGTGATTTGCCGCGCCTGCGGAGAAAAGCTGGAGTGCGAGCACTGCGCGATTTCGCTGACGCACCATAAGCCGGCTGGAGAGGACGCGGGAGTTGCACGGGCAGGCCAGCGGTTGCAATGCCACTACTGCGGCTACAGTCGGACGGTGCCGGCGCGGTGCCCAAAGTGCGATAGCGAACATCTTTACTACCTAGGAGCAGGTTCGCAGCAGGGGGAAGAGCGGCTGGGGGAGATCTTTCCCACGGCGCGGATTGGGCGCATGGATCGGGACACGATTCGCGGCCGGGGCGATTTGGAAAGGCTACTGGCACGGCTGCACTCTGGCGAGATCAACCTGCTGGTGGGGACGCAGATGATCGCCAAGGGCCATGATGTTCACGGCATCACGCTGGTGGGCGTGGTGGGCTGCGATCATGCGCTTTCGATGCCGGACTTCCGCTCGGCGGAGCGAGTCTTCCAGCTTATGACTCAAGTCTCTGGCCGAGCGGGGCGCGGCGAGTTACCGGGGCGTGTGGTGGTGCAGACCTACTATCCGGACCACTATGCGATTTTGGCCGCGAGCCGCCATGATTACGCGAAGTTTGTCTTGCAGGAGCTGAAATACCGGCGCTGGATGCACTATCCGCCGTTTGGTGTGCTGGCTAATGTGCTGGTGCAGTCGAGCAAGTTAGAGGAAGCGGCGGGCTGGTCGAGTGTGCTGGGCAAGTGGTTCCAGAAAGCGGTGCCGGAGGGCGTGCGGGTGCTCGGGCCTTGCACGGCGCCGATCGCCCGCATCAAAGGCGTCTACCGCTTTCACCTGATCTTGAAAGCTGCGTCGCGCCAGGCGCTCAATGCGGTGCTGCGCGGCATGCTGATCTGTGCCGACGAGGCCGGGATTCCGCGCAGGAACCTTGTGGTGGATGTTGATGCGCTGCGGCTGATGTAGCACCCGTCAGGCTACCCTGCTTTGTTTGCAGGCGTTTTTCCTTAACCTGCGAACCGAGTTGGCGAATCTTTGCGCCAGAGATGCATGGGAAATCGCAATTCGCTAGTGAATCCGCATAAGCGGTTCAAGGTTCTGAGGGAGCCAGATTCATTTGGCAGGTGCGCCGATCTCCAGCGCGTGCAGTTCCTTGCCGGGCTTGAAACGCACAGCTTTGCCGGGAGTGATGCTGACTTCGGTGCCGGTACGGGGATTGCGGCCGATACCGGTTTTGCGAGCGCGCACGCTGAAGACGCCGAACCCGCGCAACTCGATGCGCTCGCCAGCAGTGAGTGCCTGTTTGAGACCCTCGAAGACGGTATCTACTGCGGCCTCCGCCTTGGCTCGGGAGAGACCTGTGCGCTCAATCACATTGTGGACGATGTCCTGTTTAATCAAAAGAAGGTACCTCCCTCGCCTGTCTTGGATGACTGTACCACGACCTACCGTGGTGATGCTACAGGATTTAGAGCTTTTTTGGAACCCCAGAGTTGCCATAAGAAGCTCTATGCCCCAAGTTTTTTCGTGGAAAGAGCTGCGGGTTATGGCAGGAAATCCGGTTGACTTTTGCTCGGTCCTTGATTCGGTACCATATAATGGGATGAGACGTCGGCTTTCATAAGATAATTCCGCAAAACCCCCTCGAAACTGCTGCGGCCGTAAGCGAACTGAATCAGCAGATCGGAAGCAGGAGACGCATGTCGATTCAGAGCGACCGTTGGATCAGGGAACAGGCCACTCAACGCAGGATGATTGAGCCCTTCATCGGAGAGCAAGTGGCGAGCGGGGTCATTTCTTACGGGCTTTCGTCCTATGGCTACGATCTTCGGGTCTCAGATGAATTCAAGATCTTCACCAATGTGAACAATGCCATCATTGACCCCAAAGCCTTTGACGAGCGATCTTTCGTCACCGTGCAGGCACCGTCGGTAATAGTGCCTCCGAATTCTTTTGCGTTGGCGCGATCCATAGAATATTTTCGTATCCCGAGAGATGTGCTTACAATCTGTGTCGGTAAGTCAACCTATGCACGTTGCGGAATTATTGTAAACGTGACACCATTTGAGCCGGAATGGGAGGGTTTTGCGACCCTGGAGATCTCTAACACTACGCCGCTGCCGGCCAAGATTTATGCCAATGAAGGGCTGTGCCAGATTTTGTTTTTCCGCTCCGATGAGCCCTGCGAGGTGAGCTACAGTGACCGCAAGGGAAAATATCAGAGGCAACAGGGAATTGCGCTCCCTAGACTGTAATGCAACTTTAAGAATAGTCTGTTGGCTGATCGCTGGAACGTATTACGCGGTGGCTCGGAGATAGACACTCCAATGCTGCCTGGGGACCCAGCCCTCCTGAAATAGATTTGGAGGCGTTCGATGATTTCGGTTCGAGAATCCGTACCAATTCGGGTAGGCGTGCTGGCTGATGAGCCGCTTCGGCTGGAGGGCATTGCCAGCATCTTCGAAGACCTGCCGGGAGAGGGCTACGCATCGCTTTCCCCGGTGGTTGGAACTCTGGAAGAACTGCTGTCAGACTCAAAATTAGCCTTTTTGGTTGTGGACCTGCACACTTCATCCGATGGGATGAAACTTTTGGAGACGATTCGTCGCAGACGACCCGGCCTCCGATTGATTGTCATCGGGCCGGAGGGAGACGACAAGCTGATCCTGGATTCGATTATGGCCGGGGCCCGCGCTTATCTCGATCTAAAGGCCAGTCCGCGCGTTGTGCGAAAGGCCGTAGATGTGGTGACGAGCGGCTCGATCTGGGCACCTCGGCCGATTCTCTCGCAGTTGATCGACCGGTTGCTTGACGTCCCCGATTCGAGCCTTACAAACGAACCTCCTCACCTGACCGAGCGTGAGCAACAGGTGTTGGAGTTGATTCTGGTGGCTCGATCCAATCGCGAAATTGCCCAACAGTTGGGGATTGAGGAGCGGACCGTCCAGGCCCATGTTGGCCGTTTAATGCGCAAGACGGGGGCGGGAAACCGAATCAATCTCCTGATGCGGGCTACGAATCCGGCGCTGCTAAAGGCAGCAGGCGTCGTCGATCGGCGTCACCAGGACCGTCGGCGGAAAGATCGACGGGGGGCTCATACGCCCATTCCGCGTGGTGTTACAGATATGTAAACATTGTAGGTTACTTTTGTCTACACACCTTACGTAATCTTGTGTACTTTACCAATTTTCCACAGACTCGTTTACAGAAACAACGCAGATCTGGGGAAAGGAGTTCCCAGGCAGCATGTTTCCCATGATGCCTGGGAACTCCTATTTTTTTACCGTTGATCGGAAATGCGTTTTTCTGCTTCGGATCGTCTGAGCCTTCTGATAACAGCCGAGCTGCTCTTTAGTCTACAAGTTTATTATTGTCAGTTATTTATGCAAGAATGGAAGCTCGGCGAATCAATGAAAGTGAAGCTCGACAAATATTTAACGTTACTATTGTCTATGCTTCTTTCGTAATGGAACCTCTCACCCCTACCAATCTGAACGAGATCGTGCGCCGAACAAGCGTGATTTCAGAGACATATGAGAGTCGGAACTCCATTTTCTAGAGTCAGAACAAGCGCTTAACCCTCGACTTTATTCAACTGCCCTTAACAACTTCCGTAAATGCATCCGCCTTCTGCGAGCGTCCCGCACTCAATGAGCCTCTGTGGTGCGCTGGTGTGCTGCGCTGGCGGGTGTGCATGTTGTACCCTGTCTTGGGGTCATCTGGAGACGGTGGAGCGGCCTTACAGTGCGAGGACGTCTACCGGCCCCATCGAAGGCGGCAATCGATACGCACCTTAAGAGCCGCGCGTAACGGATGGACCGGAATGGAAAGGACCAGGATATGAAGAAAGTTTTTGCGTTGATCTGCATGGGTCTGATGGTTTCATCGGCTGCGTTCGCAGGCTCCAGTCGGGAGAACTTGCAGGTCCGGATCGATGCCGCCAAAGTGGTTCTGGACCAGATCATGGCCGCACAGGACAAGAGCATTCCATTGAACATTTTGGAGCAGGCAACCTGTGTTGGCGTGGTACCCGGTTTGAAGAAGGGTGCTTTGGGATGGGGCGGACAGTATGGCCAGGGCGTGGTCACTTGCCGCACGGGGCACGGCTGGAGCGCGCCGGTGTTTATCCGCATGGCCGGCATGTCGTGGGGCTTTCAGATTGGCGGCCAGTCCACCGATTTGGTGTTGGTAGCAATCAACGATCGCGGCTTTCAGGATCTGTTGAGAAACAAGTTCAAGATTGGTGGAGATGCATCCGCTGCCGCGGGCCCGATCGGCCGCAGCGGGCAGGCGTCGACCGATTGGAAGATGAATGCCGAATTGCTCAGCTATTCGCGAAATAAAGGCCTGTTTGCCGGCATCGATCTGGATGGAACCAGCGTGAGCCAGAACCGCGAGGACACCGAGGTTTATTACGGACATGAACATGATTTCGAATCGATTCTGAAGGGGAGTATCGGAGTTCCAGGGGGCGCGGTGGCGTTCGTCAGCGATGTGGCGAAGTACTTTGTCGAGGCCAAGAATCATAAGTAGTCGGCGAACGAGCGAAGGGAACCAGAGGGGCAGTCCGGCATGCAGCGGATCGTCCCTCTTTTTTATTGCCGATCGAAGGACCGGGCTCGGGGACTAAACTTGAATCTTGCCTCCGATGATGCAAGAGAAGCTTGAATTCTGGCTGGTACTGGCAGTGGCGCGCGCCTTGGGGTGGCTGCCTCGTGGGTTGGCGCGTCGCGTGGCCGATGGAATTGCGTGGGGCATCTATCGATTCGACGGCCGGCTGCGGCGGGTGGGCCAACGCAACCTGGAACTGGCATTGCCCGAGCTCTCTAAGCAAGAGCGCGAGCTGATTCTGCGTGGAGTCTTTCAGCACCTTGGCTGGCAGCTTGTAGAGTTCTGTCGCCTGTCGCGCTACACGCGGGAGAACACCGGCGACTGGCTGCGGACTGAGGGCTTGAATCACTACCAGGCAGCTAAACTTCGCGGGAAGGGCGTGTTGATTGTTACCGGTCATCTCGGCGCGTGGGAACTGTCCAGCTTCTACCACTCGTTAATGGGCTACCCCATGAGCATGGTGATCCGCCGGCTCGACAACCGGCGGCTGGACGCGTTTGTGAACGGCATCCGCTGCCTGCATGGCAACCGCGTGCTGCACAAGGACGACTTTGCGCGCGGCCTGCTGACCTCGATGCGGAAGGGCGAGACGGTCGGGATCTTGATGGATACGAATATGACTCCGCCGCAGGGCGTCTTCGTGAACTTTTTTGGGCGAGAGGCCTGCACCGCTTCGGGGTTGGCGCGCGTGGCTCTCAAGACCGGCGCCGCAGTCCTGCCGGGGTTCATGCTCTGGGAGCCCAAGGAAGACCGCTATGTTTTGCGCTTTGGGCCAGAGTTGGTGTTTGCTCGCACCGGCAATGCCGAGGAAGACATTGTGGCCGCTACGCAGCTTTGCACTGAGGTGCTCGAGAGCTGGATTCGGCGCTATCCTGACCAGTGGCTTTGGATCCACCGGCGCTGGAAGACCAGGCCAGAGGGCGAGCCTGGGTTGTATTAGGAGAGACGTATGACGCTGGGCGAATTGATTGCAGCGCTGGGCGGCAAGCTGGCGGCGCGGGAGCCGGGACAGACCATCGGGGGCGTGAGTTCTGTCGCATCGGCGGGGGCTTTTGAACTCGTCTTCGCTGAGGACGCTGCGTCGGCGGCCGAAGCTCTGGTCAGTGGTGCCGGCGCGGTCGTGTTACGTGCCGGAATGGTCGAGACGTATTCGACTGGGAAGGCCGTTGTGGAATCCGAACAGCCGAAGCTCTGGTTTGCGCGCGCTGCAAAACTGCTGGCGCCTCCACGGCCTTCCACAGGGGTTCATCCAGCCGCTGTCATCGGGGTGAATGTGGTGCTGGACGAGAGCGTGAGCGTCGGTGCCTGCGCGGTGATCGGCGAGAATGTGTCGATTGGCGCCCGAACGCACATCGAGGCTGGAGCGGTGATCGGCGAGGGCGTGCAGATCGGGATGGATTGCCGCATCTATCCGCGCGTGGTGCTTTATCCGGGAACTTCGCTGGGTGATCGTGTCATTGTCCATGCAGGGGCTGTGCTCGGTGCGGACGGCTTCGGTTATGTGCGAGACAAAGCGACGGGCGCTTATACCCAATTCCCGCAACAGGGAACGCTGGTGATCGAGGACGATGTGGAGATTGGCGCGAATACGACCATCGACCGTGGTGCTCTGAAGGCGACTCGAATCGGCAGGGGAACGAAGACGGACAACCTGGTTCACGTCGGCCATAACTGCGAGATCGGCGAAGACGTAATTCTGGTCACCGGTGTGGGCATCAGCGGCTCGTGCACTGTTGGCAATGGCGCGGTGATCGCGGGACAGGTGGGCATCGGCGACCACGCCCACATCGGGCCGGGGGTGATCCTGGGCGGGCAGGCCGGTGTATTGAGCGGCAAGACCGTCACCAACGAGGGCATGGGAGTGAAGCCGGGCACAGTGCTGTGGGGCACTCCGGCTCGCCCGTTGATGCAGGTTTTGCGGGAGCAAGCGGTTCTGACCCGGCTGGCGAAGGCGAAAAAAACAGGGAACAGGGACAAGGAAACCGCGACCAAGGATCAGGAATAGCTGCATGGCTATTGTCGTCGTGGGCGGGAGTGGGCGCGGAGTTGGAAAGACGTCTCTGATTTGCGCGCTGATCGCCGCACTGCCCGAGATTCGCTGGACCGCGGTGAAGATTACCCATCACGACCATGGCAATCCCGATGCGATCTGGGAAGAGCGTGCGCCGGGGCAGCGAAGCGACACGGGGCGTTACCTGGCGGCGGGAGCGGAACGGGCGCTGCTGGTGAGTGCGTCGTTGCCTGATTTTCCGATCTTAATCAACGAGCTTTGGACGAAGCTGGGGCCGGGAGTGAGCGTTATTCTCGAGTCGAACCGGATTCTGGAGTACCTTAAGCCCGATCTCTGCCTGATGGTTTTGGACTGCGCGGCCGGAACGGACAGCAAACCGTCTTTCAGTCTTGCGGCACCTTACGCAGATGCAATTGTGGTTCTGCCTGGTGCGGGGCCAATGCAAGGGGAGGCATGGGGTTCGAAGCCAATCTTCCATCTTGCGGAGTTGGGCTGTCCGTCCCCGGCGTTGCTGGCATGGGTGAGGCTTGCCCTGCTGCATTCCTGAGCAGGATGGCCAGTCCCCAGGCGCCATCCATGCGGCTTTCGACGAGCAATTCGTAGGTCAGGCGAAGAAACTCGGGGTGATGCTCAAAGTGTTTGCTGGTGGCCTGCACCGTGTGAACCACGTGAGCGGCTGAAAAAGCTTCGCCATGAAATCCTGCTACGCCGATCAGGAAACCCTTGGTGAGGGCGAACTGAGCCGTTAACAGGGCGTACTCGCGAGACATCGATTGAGGCGCCGCCGCCGACTCGCTCTCCAGGCCAAACGGGAAGCGGCAGCGGAGGATCGTGTTGACGAGATAATTCTCAAGGATGTGCGGATGGCGCTCGAAGAAGGGAGCATAGTAACGATCGTGCGCATGGGCGTAGCGCGTGGTGAGGCTCTCCAAGGTCGCTCCTGGGCCGTTGCCGATGCCAGTGGTGAAGGCTTGGACGCACTCGACAAAACGCGGTCTAACGTTGGAACGGTGCAGCAGCATCCCGGCCATGCGTAAGACGACGTCCAACTGCGAGGAGAGATTTACAGGCACGGCTTCCATGGCGGGCATCAAGGCTTTGGAGGCGGCAGTGGCCTCAAAGTCGGCAAGAAACGTGGGAACGAGGCGCGCGAGCTCACCGCCGGCAATGGAGTCAAGCCGCCGGCAAAAGACTCCCAGCAGAAACAGCCTTTGCCAGAGCGGGTAGACGCGGTTGCAAGCCAGGGATAAGATCATCCGGCGTATGGGCTGGAACCAGGGAGTGAGCGAGCGAAATCCGTCCGCGCGTGGCGCTCCGGCAGCATCTGCGCTGGGCGGTTCAATATCCACTAACGAGCCATTCACCCGCAAGTTTGGATTGAGAAGAACGAGCCGCGCCGCCTCAGGGCAGGAGAGCGTCAACGCTGTCTGCTGGACGCCGTTGATCGATTGATGGACGCGGGGGTAGCAGGCACAGGCGTGCGAGAGAAACTGCTCGCCAAGCTCGGCCTGGATGCCGCAAAGCCGCTCTTCGGTGAGCAGCGGACACTGATTCGAGCCATCCATTTGAATCTTGGCGAAGATGGCTTTACTGGCGGGCTGCGGCATGGCGAGGAGGCTGGCGTTGATCTTCGCGCTGAGAGGGCTTGGGGAAAGACTTTGATATTTCACATAGGCCGCTTGGTCGATGGGCACGCTCCAACCTTGGCAGCAGGTATCTTCACAAGCCGATCCAATGCAGCGAAAGGTCTCTGCGTAGGGGACGTGAACTGGAGGTTTCGTAGGCAAACGTCGCTCCTGATGAGCGGCAGCGTGCATCTGCAGCGGCCCGATTTCTCTGGAAACGAGGCACTCGGCGGGCCGCAAGATAGGAAAAGAAATTTGAAATCTCTGAGGAGCTTCTTCGGTCAGGAATTCAGAAGGACTCTCTGAAGTACTGTAACGATCGTGGCCTTGGCCTCGGCGTTTTTCACGGCGATTCTGAGCGCACGCGATCCCAGGTTTTGCCCCATGGACGATACATCTCGTAAGTGAACGCCGAATTTCCTGGTCTCGCTTACAACGGCGGCGGCGGTGGGATGCCGGGCCTCGAGATGACACATCACAAAGTTTGCGGTGCCGGGAACGATCTGTTGCACACCGATCGCTCGCAAACCATCAACGAGCTTCACGCGAAATTCGTGGGTTTCATGATAGCGATTGCGATAATAGGTCTCGTCTTCCAGGGCTCTGACGGCGGCGATCTGGGCCGGCAGACTTACAGCCCATGGCGGAGTGAGGGGGACTAACGGAGAGAGTTGATGCGCTGATGCGCACAGATATGCCGCCCGCGCTCCGCTCAGTGCGTAGACCTTGGACATCGATTTGCAGACGATGATGTTTTCACTCTTTGACGCCATGCGCTCCAGCGATTCATCTCTGCCAACGTAATCGATGTATGCTTCGTCGACCCAGATCCGCGTGCGCTTTGGCGCTGTTGCCAGTGCTGAGGCTAACTGCTGTCGAGAAATGTGCTGACCGGTGGGGTTGTTGGGATTCACGAGAACGATGAGATCGTAATTCTGCTCCATTCGTTTTTGCAGCTCATCGAGATCGACGGTGTACTGCCGCTCTCGCTGCAGATAAAGTCTGTCAACCCGGCACCCGATCACGTTCTCAAGGATATGGGCATACTCGCCGTAACTGGGATCAAGAAGCAGGACCCGCGACCCGCGATTGAGCCAGTGCGTGAATGCCAGGTAAATCAGATCGGATGACCCAGCGCCGACAAGGACGTTTTCGACATCAACTCCTCGCGAGCGGGCGATGGCCTCACTTAATCCCTCACCGCAGGCAGGAGGAGAAGTATTCAGCAACCAGGGCAAGTGCTCACGCAGCGTGTCGATGACCTTGGGGGATGGCGGGAACCACGCATCCAGAACATCGGCATTAACGATGGAGCTTTTGCGCTCAAGCGCATCAAAGCGCTTTCCGATCGCCTGGATCGAAGCCCCTCCGTGGAAGCACATCGCAGGTTTGAAGAATGGCAGGTCCAAGCCCCATTCAATGTGGTTTTGGAACTCGGTCAGCATTGCACGGCAGCGCTCGACAACACTACGCACCCGGTCAACGGTTGTCTCCATCAACTCGAAGGTTACCTTGCCGGCCGTTATTCGATGATCTAGAAGCCTCATGCCCAGCTTCAAATAAATGTTCAACACTTCGATGCGTCCGATGGCGATGATGCGCTCGCCTTGGCGATCCTCGATCCATCGAAAAGCGGCATACATCAATGCGCATGCCAGACGGCTGCGGCGATGATGTTGCGCAACGGTAAGAATTCTCAACTCGAAAAGAGAATCGTTAACCGGGAAGGGAAGGATCTCCCGCGAAAGATACTTTTCGAATGAATACCGTTGAACGCCTGGTGGAGTGATGCTGATAAATCCACCTAGCTCCCCATCGATGGTTGCTGCTATATAAACATTTGCGTCGTCGAGAGGATCTGAGTGGATCCGATCGGGATTTGTGCTGTGCTGGCCCAGTTCCTGCGCGTAAACCTGGTGCCGCATTTGGTAGATCGCGAGTCTGTCACGGGGATCGACGATAGCGATGCGGGCCTTTGGACGCTTGTCGCCGTGCCCGTTTTCCGAAACTTCGCCGCTCGCGACTTGCGCAGCATCTTCGGGACATTCCATGGTCAGTTGACCGATTTGAACATTCGTTTTGGATTGCTCAATCTGCATGTCGGATACGCCTCCTCCAGCCCAGACACGATCCCGGCCACGGGACTTCGTCCAAGATGATCGTATGCGGAATGGCGGAGGAGATGGGGGAAAGCAAGGACACTTTCGCAAGTGTCACAACACTTTCTAGAAGGGTTTTTCGGTGAGGAAGGGCTCGGGTTTCAAGGAGCCGTCGCGCTGCTTGACGAGCATCTGCACTTTGCCTTCGGCGGCCTCCAACTCGGTCTTGCAGGCGGCGGAGAGGCCCACGCCCTCTTCAAAGAGCTTGAGCGAGTCTTCCAAGGCCAAGTCGCCCATTTCCAATTGATCGACGATGCTTTCGAGCTTCTTGAGCGACTCTTCAAAGGAGGGCATGACGGTTACTCCGATAGCGGTTTGGGCAGGATGTCGGCGATGACTTCGACAGCGACGGTATAACGACCGAGGGGAGCGCTGACCTGCACTCCCTGAACGAAGGGACGGACTGCGTCGACCATCTCCCTTGCGATGAGAATGCCTTCACGGCGAGCTGCGTCCGGAGTGTCGGCCTGGGCCATGCGGAGCATGATCTCCTCGGGCATGGAGACGCGCAGGT
>CAYTJN010000132.1:0-11335 GCA_964438125.1 uncultured Occallatibacter sp. | reverse complement strand
CTTCGTCGCACGGGGCGCAAGCACTTCGAACACTTCGGACATCGTTGTGACGCCCATCCTGGGCTTTTCAGGCGACGTAACTCTATCCGGTGCCGTTACCACAAGCCCGACGGGTGCGCAGGACATCCCGACGCTAAGCTTCGGTAAGTCCACCCCCGTCAGCCTTGCTAACGGTGTCCCGGCCTATGCCACCCTGACCATCACCACCACCGCGCCCCCTGCGGCGGCGCTCCTTCAACCCAAACGACACGAGCTTCCTTGGCTAGCAGCCGGTGGGGCTTCGCTGGCCTGCTTGCTGCTCTTCGGCATCCCGGCCAAGCGGCGGCGCTGGCGGACCATGCTCGGGACGCTGCTCCTGCTTGCAGCTTTCGCTGGTGGAGCAGTCTCCTGCAGTAGTGGCACCGCGAACACGGCAAGTGGAGGCTCCGGCAGCGGCGGCACGGGTGGCGGTACAGGCGGTGGTAGCAAGGGAGGCAGCGGCGACACCGGTACTACGCAGGGCGTCTATACCATTACGGTGACTGGCACGTCCGGCACGACCACGGCGACTGGGATTGTGACCCTCACTGTTCAGTAGCCAACAATCGGTTCAACGGATAAGACTCCTGGGGCAGCCGCGCGTCTGTGGACGCGCGGCGTGGCGAGCGCAGGGTCCGTCTAATCGCCGCGATGGCGATGATTTGAAGAGACATTCTCTCATCACCGCCCAAATCAACAGAACCTTAACAATTAAGCGGCTCCTCTGTCTTTACAATAGGCAGAGGTTGCGACGCTCTTGCTAAACCGTAACATCAAAGTTTAGCCGGTAAGTTCCAGCTTCAAATGCGTTTACTTTGCATAGGTGCGCACAAGGCTGATTAGTCTTCGACCAAAATCGGGAGCAATCTGCTTAAATGAGACTAGTGATCTTCTAGATTTCCATCCCCTGAGCCAGCATGTGCTGCAACATCAATGAAAGGCTCCTCCATGTTCCCGGCCTGCCGCCCATGCCGACTGAAACTGCGCCCATGGTCCGGACCCGTCTTGACGCTGGCGACATTTGTCTTGGGGAGCACCTTCGCGCACGGCCAGGCCACGGAGGCGCTGCCGTCCGTTCCTCAGCCGCAAGCCACGGCCGCAGAAAAGTATGCTGAGTTGCTGCCAGCGCAGTGCTTGATTGAACTCCAGCAACCTGGCTTGGCCGGTCAGCCGGGCGACGCCAGCCCTCGAGAAGGCCAATCCCAGGACACGCCCGTCGTCTCCATGGCTCCCCATCCGGAGGATAACCGCTGGTGGATTTCAGGCCAGGCCAACATCATCTTCCAGGGACGCTTGCCCTTTCATTCTCTTTACCAGGGCACGAACAGCTTTCGAAACTCGGCCGAGTACAAGACGTCGCTTCTTGGCACGGTTTTCACGGTGCTCCGGCCCACCCGTTCGATCCGGTACAACACCGACCTGATCCTGGACATGGAAAGCTCGGGCGGGCGCGGACTGAGCCAGGCGCTCGGGCTGGCAGGCTTCACCAATCTCGACGTGGTGCGCAATCCAACGCTGAGTACCGTGCCCTATCTGGCCCGGTATGGATTCCATCAGGTCATTGGCTTGACGCAGGAGACCACCAGCCAGGGGCCGATTTCGGCATCGACCTTTGGCCTCGCACCCAGCGTGCCCGTTCGCCGCATCGAATTTCGAGGCGGCAAGATGACGCTGCCTGACTTCTTCGATGTAAACGGCCCCGGCTCAGACAGCCATTTGCAGTTCATGAATTGGACGGTGGACAATAACGGCGCATGGGATTACGCAGCCGACACTCGCGGATACACGGTCGGAGGCATGGCCGAGTACGACGACAGATCCTGGAGCATTCGCTACGGCCTCTTCGCCATGCCCGTCGTCGCTAACGGCATCGACATGGATTGGGCCTTCAGCCGTGCCCGCGGACACAACGGCGAGTTTGAATTGCGGCACAGCTTCATCAAAGGTCGCACGGGCGTGACGCGCCTGCTTTTTTATGCTAACCGCGCCCACATGGGCACGTATCGCGAGGCGGTTGACGACTTCCTCAACGGTTCCGATACGGCCAAGTATGGCATCACCGTGCCCAATATCATCCTTCACGAGCACTATGGCGCACTTAAATACGGGTTCGGTTACAACACCGAGCAGGAGGTCACGGAGAGTCTCCGCGTCTTTGGCCGCTTCGGCTGGAACGAGGGCCAGCATGAGTCCTTCGCGTACACGGAGGTCGATCAGACCGTCGAGGCCGGCGCCGATTCTGCTGGAACTCGCTGGCATCGCCCGGTCGACAAGATCGGACTGGTCCTGGTCTCGAATGCCATCAAAGCCGATCACCAGGAATATTTGAAACTCGGCGGCTTAGGGTTTCTGCTCGGCGATGGCAACGGCAGCCCCAACTACGGCCGCGTGAACGGCGACCTCAACTACGGCCGCGAGAATATCGTCGAAAGCTATTACAACTGGCACGCCTGGCGGGGTCTGTTTTATGCCGTCGAGGTACAGCACATCGGGAACCCCGGCTACAATCGTGACCGCGGCCCTGCCTGGGTCGGGTCAGTGCGCGCGCACGTTGATTTTTAAGATCCGCGCAATCAGGAACTAATACCTTTCTCTCTTTCCGCAACTTCGCAGATCAGATTTTTCAGCCGCTCTTTCATCCGTTCGCTCATCTCTGAAAACCTCAAGCCGAGGATATGGGGGCCGCTCTTCACCTGGATCCTGGCTGGAAGCCGCAATGGATATCCTCGTTCGACAAACTGCACCTCCACCTGCGTATCCTGTTCGACGTTGTTTGGGGATCCGGTATACAAACGGCATCCGCCCAAACTCAATTCAAGAACCAAGCACTCGAGGTTGAAGCTGGAGTTGATAACCGCCAGCTTCGCGTTCGCATCGATATCGTAGCGGTGATCGACGCGCCGTTCCCGCCCCCCCGGCGGCTGTTCATGCCGCACCAGACGCGCGGTGAGCGGGCCTTTTTTGGCTTTTGCTGCCGACCCGTCTTCTGGTTCATTCGCGAGCGCATCCTTCGCGGCATACATCTGTTCAGCATCCGCAGCATCCAAGAGCCCTGCGTCGCCGAGTTTCTTGCCCAGAATCACAACGCTCTTCCGCGTTACGCCGTCAAACTCGAAACGGAAGCTGAGGTCCGGCTCGCTTAGCATGGTCATTCCAGAAAGATGGTAGACAATGTCTGCAAACCGGAAGGATACCTTCACGTGGACGCTCTTCCATATCAGAAAAGGATCGTCGGGCAGAATGGTGGCCCCGGACATTGTCATTTGCAGCATCTGGCCGTGCATGACCTTCCCCAGCGATTTCACACCAATCAAAACTGGGCGTTCCGCCATCTTGTCAAGGGCAGAGATGCCGGAATTCCTGACCCAGATGGGTATCAGCGCCTCGGTCTTGAAGACGATATCTTCCATGCCGCCTCCTAGCGATAGGCCGCGAGACAGTATTCGACCCCTGTTGTAGCCGTGCCTTCACGCTATTCATCGGCGCTCTCGAAGAAAAACTGAAGTGGGCAGAACTTTCCCTCGAGACACATATTCTTATTCTCGCGCGAGTAGCATAGGGATATGGAAATTAGTTCAGGAAATCTGCGGCTGTTGGCCCCTTGACCGCTGCGAACGAATTCACCTGGCTGGAGGGGACGGCTGCACTTCATCTGGCGGCAACGTAACAATCACTTCGTTGGGCTTGGCGTAATGCAACTTGTCTCGTGCTACCACTCCGATAGCATCGGGGCTCGTCTTGAGCCGGTCGACGCGGTCACGCAGGCGGGCGTTCTCCCGATTCAGGCCGTCAATCTCTTTTTGCAACTGCTTGTCTTCGACACGCTTTTGCTGCCAGACCAGTAGACCGTTTTTGCCGTAGACGCCGTGCCAAACCAGCAACAAAGCCAGCACAACAGCGACCGCGGACGCTGATGGACGCCACGCATGACGCACGAAATTCAGCACACGCGCGTGCATGGCTGTCGGCCCATCCCCGCTGGGCGCCGCGCTTCTTCCGGTTTGAAAGAGTCGTTCCTGCATGGACCCTTGATCTGCTCCTAGTTCATCACAAACTTTTCAGCTGCGGCCTTCAGCGCTTCCACTTCATGCTCACTGCGCGCCTCACTGTACGCTCTTACGACCGGTTCCGTTCCAGAGAGGCGATAGCAAACCCACGAGCCGTCTTCGAGAATCAGTTTCAATCCATCGGTTCTGACGATGCTGGCGATCCTGCGTCCACCCAGCGTTGTCGGATCGGCCTTCAACTTCTCAGTGAACGCGGTCATGCCCTCCTGGGTCAAGCGGAAGTTCTCACGAACAGGATAGAAGGAACCAACCTTGCCAAACAGTTCCTTCAGTTGCACGCCAAGGCTCTTGCCGCGTGTGGCTACCATCTCGGCCACCAGCAAGCCGGCGATCACGCCGTCCTTCTCCGGCACGTGACCGCGAATCGTCAACCCGGCCGACTCTTCGCCGCCGATGGCGATCTTGTCACCGTTGATCAGTTCGCCAATGTACTTGAAGCCCACCGGCGTTTCATAGAGCTGCACCTT
The DNA here is from genome assembly GCA_964438125.1 of uncultured Occallatibacter sp. Classification (GTDB taxonomy): domain Bacteria; phylum Acidobacteriota; class Terriglobia; order Terriglobales; family Acidobacteriaceae; genus Telmatobacter. Next base: position 6,783 of record CAYTJN010000132.1, on the reverse strand, counting down.
GTGGTAGTCGGCGAGTGCATTGATCATGTTCGTCGTCGCGACGCTCTTGGCCACGCCATTCTTCCAGCCGCGCGTCTCCACCAGATAGTCGAACAGAAGCGCGAGAATGTAATTCGGCTGGATGAAAGTTCCATCCTCATCCAGAATTCCGAAGCGGTCCGCGTCCCCATCGGTTGCGATGCCGAGATTGGCCCCAACCTCCTTCATCTTGGCCCTGGCGTCGTCCAAAAGCTCGCCCGATGGCTCTGGCGCATGACCGCCAAAGAGCACATCGCGATAATCGTGGACCGTCGCAATCACCACGCCCGCGTCTTGAAGGATCTGAGAACTGTAGCCGCGCCCCGCGCCCCAAAACGGATCGTAAACCACCTTAATTTTCGACTTAGCGATGGCCTTGAGATCCACCAACTCGCCGAGGCGCTTCAGAAAGGCCGGCTTCACATCTGCGGTCTCAAAGCCGGCCGCTGGAACGCTCCCGTTCGGAACCTGATTGCCACCGATGCCTCCGCTAACCCGGACCGCAATCGCTGCTTCGATCTGTTTCGTCACTTCGGGCAGCGCCGGTGCGCCGTCGTGCGTTGAGAACTTGATGCCGTTGTATTCCGGCGGATTGTGCGAGGCCGTAAAGTTGATCGCTCCCGAAGTTTTCAGCATGCGCACCGTGTACGCAATGGCGGGCGTAGGCGCGGCCTCTGGAATCACAATCGGAGTAACATTCGCACCAGCCAGCACCTTGGCGGCAATGTCAACGAAGCTCTCACCCAAGAATCGCGGATCGCGCCCGACTAAGACTCTATGTGGCGCGGGTTGCGTCTTCACATAGGCGGCAATCCCCGCCACCGCCAGCCGGATATTGGACACAATAAACTCATCAGCGACAATTGCGCGCCAGCCCGAAGTGCCAAACCTGATTCCTTTGCCCATCGACATTTATCTCCCAAAGCCTTCTGCACCGGCTCCCATGTCCATACTGCCTTAATCAAGCTTAACCGGCAAGACGGACCGGCGCATAATTCACGAAGACGAAACCTCCGATGAAAGCCACTGAACCGAATGGGCATGACACTGTTGATGACACGCCGTTGCCTCTGAGAGCGTCTCCGCGTCCCAATCCGAACGCGTCCCAATCCGAATTAGATGCATCTATTCATATGTCACCTTTCGGCTGGCTCAAGCAGGCCAAAGCGCCTCCTATCGTACGAAGAAGTTCTGAGCATTCAAATCAGACGTTCGAACGCGTTACTTCGTATTCATTCCAGAGCAAGACTCATGGCGTAGCACAACAACTCTTCGAGGAGGTTTCAGCCTACCTATGCCGATACCTAATCTTTCCGCTGCAGATGGTGCAGGCAATCCGGCAAGAGACGCGCCGTGGAATTATCAGCTTTTGGCGATGGCCGGAAGATTGTATCCCTTCTACAGCGGATCAACGCGCCTTATGCAATCCGGACTCTGGAGTATGCTGGCGAAGCCGCGGCGCGCTCTCTCATGGTGCCCGGCGCCGGGCGGAACGATGCTGGTGCCGCTCGATGATTTCGTTGGCCGGTGCATTTATTTCACGGGGGATTATGACCGCAAAATAAGCGCGCTCTGCGACCGGATTGTTAAACCCGGAGATACGGTGCTCGATATTGGCGCGAATCTGGGCGTGGTGGCGCTGAATCTCGCGCGACTCGTGGGTTCAAACGGCGCAGTGCATGCATTTGAACCAAATCCGCGTATGCGATCACTACTGACCAAAAGTATCGCAAGAAACAAGTATGCCCATGTGCATGTGCATCCGACGGCGGTGGGCTCGCAAAACGGGGTGCTTGAGCTGCATATCCCGCCGAATAATGCGGGGCAGGGATCGTTTGTCTACCACAAAGATCTGCCAGAGCACGACGTGGTGCAGGCGCCAGTTCGGACACTCTCCGAGGTGGTGCAGGAGCGGGGCATCGACAGAATTCGGCTGATCAAAATCGATGTCGAAGGTTTCGAGAACGAAGTGTTGCTGGGAGGGATGCAGGTCCTCGAGACGATGCGCCCTGACTTTCTTTTTTTAGAGACCAACGAGGCGTGTGCAGTGCCGTTGTCGCAACTACCGGTGGTGCAGACATTGCAGAGAGCGCGCTACAGAATGCTGGCAATACCCAGGACGATGCTGGCGCCTTCGGTCGTAGCGATCGATGTGAATCTGCTGGAGCAGTCGCCGAGTCATGACATTGTGGCTGTGCCGGAGGAGAAGTACGAACCGCTCTGCCGGCAGCTTAGCGTGAACAACTGAACCACCGCGGGCAACTCTGTCGAGGCTGCCCGTGTGGCCAGGTTGTTACCGATTGAGGCAATCAATCTCTACTGTGAAACTGGCGCCCGGAATAGCGGGCGTGACAGTCACCGACGTCAACTGTCCGTTATACAAGCAACTATCAGGAGTTTGCGTGTATACTTCCAGGGGCTGCATGAGATTCCAGGGTTCGACGGCGGCATAGTCGGCATTGCATGCGATCGTGCAATGGAAGGTCACCGGAGTGAAATTTGGGAAGGTGGAATCATCGACGATTGGGTAGCTGACGCCCCCCGTCAAGCTCTGATTGGTAGCTTCCATCACCCATTCGCAGGAAACTGCCTGATAATCCGAACCGGCAGGCGCGCTGCCAAGCATATACGAGAAGGCCTGCCCAGTCCTGGCGTTATGGAGGTTGACCTGAGGGGGCAGATTCATCTGCGGGTCATTGAAGACCGACGCGGAAATCGTATCGCCAGGAAGGACCGCGAAGCCGCCATTGCCAAGAGCGTTCGGCACCATTACTGCCATTGACGAGGCAGACGTGTACCACTCGAAGAACGCCTGATAGGTGGCCTCACCTGCGGCACTGATGTCTTGCAGAATTCCCACTTGAATGATGTCAGAGCCGGCAATGGAATTACCTCCTTCGACGAGGAATCCGCCAATGCCGATCCACGAGGCGGATTGCCATGGACCGGTGGGGAAGCTCGAAGAGGGCTGTCCGGGCTCGTCACCGGGACAGATATTCTGTTGGCCAATTGTTTGCGATGCTGGAATGCTCACGGTCGGGACCTGCCAGCTGGCGAGAACGCCTAGCCACTTTCCTCCAGTATTGAACGCTCCTGACCAACTGGTTCCCTCGGAGTCTAACCCGGCACTCTCCTTTTTTGGCCTGGGTCGCGAGTGGCGGCTCACTCGATCGCGCAACTCCAGTTTTGGATTCACTCGTACTATCTTGGGCCAGTGGTCGGTACAGAAACGATCCCAGGATGCGCGCAATGCTGGGTCGTCCTCGTCGGTGGGCTTGCGAATCAGGATGCCGTGCTTGATGAGTTCGTGCTTGCTGGCGGTAAGAGGATCGAAATCCTTCGGTGGAGCGGGGACTGAATAGATTCCTGGAATGTTGGTCGGTTCCACCTTGAATGGGAGCCTTCTGTGGAAGGCCTCCACGTCCTGTACTTCGGCGGAATCAATAGACGCAGTTGGAGTGTTGGACATGAAAACACCTCTAAGGGGAAGAATGGAGGGTCCGCGGCCTTGCTTGATTGTCGTCGACCTCGTTGCAATAGTGCCACGAATCAACAGTGCGTATCATCGCAAATCAAGATGATTGGAAGATGGAGGTTGGCGCTCCACTTGGCATTCTCTTGATACGTCTTCAGAAGTGGGTTGTGGATTTTTGTTTTTCGACTCGAACAAACGGCCAGCGTACACTGACCCTGACAGGCTCTTATGCCCGAATCATCGCAGTCAGCCCGCATTGTCCTCACCACAACGGGCAGCCCCGAGGAGGCTGCTCAACTGGGCCGTACGCTGGTCGAGGAGCGGCTGGCCGCATGCGCCACTCTAATCCCCGCCGTCCAGTCCATCTACCGCTGGAAGGGCGAGATCGACTCTGCCAACGAAACATTGCTGCTGCTCAAGACGGACCACGATCAACTGTCCGCCCTCGAGGGCCGCCTGCGTGAACTGCACAGCTACGAGACCCCCGAGTTCCTCGTCCTCAAGGTCGATTCCGCTAGCCAACCATATTTGGAATGGCTGGTGTCCAACCTGGGCAAGCCCTGAGTTCCAGCTCGTCTTTGCCGGCGGCTGCCCTCGCGCGCAGAAATCGAGCTTGCCCACCGCTCAGTCTGGTATTCTGGCCTTGCTTGATCCTCATGCGCTGGTTATTGACTGCCCTTCTTATCTCGCTCGCAGCGCTGCTGATTGCAGTTGCTGGAATGACGCTTCACATCTGGGTACAGCGCGCTCGACTCCGTTCGAAGCCTTCTTCCGGCGATGGACAACTTCCCGATTCGACAACCCTTCCGGCGGAAGAAACCGACGTAGAAACAGAGATCTAAGTCCGGCCCCGAGGAACCTCCATTGAGCAAAACACTTTACACACGACTGATCACTTCCGGCTCGCCCTCAATCGTTGCCATTCCGGCCTGGCTGCGCTCGGCCGGCATTGTGCTGGCCTCTAGCGGCCTGGTGGCTCTTTGCGCCCACATTGCCATCCCACTCTATTTCACGCCCGTGCCGCTTTCGCTGGCGCCGTTTCCCGTTTTGCTGCTGGGGCTGTTGCTCTCGCGGCGCATGGCCGCGGCCGCTCTCTGCACGTACCTAGCTGAGGGCGCAATAGGGCTGCCAGTCTTCGCCCCTGGTCCGCTCTTCGGAGTTGCCCATCTGCTCGGTCCCACCGGCGGTTATCTTTTCGCATATCCCGCTGCCGCGGCTCTCATATCGTTTCTCTGGAGGCGCAGCGGACGCAGCTTTCCGGAAGCCCTGGTCAGCGCCGCCGCAGGCAACTCGGTCATTCTGCTCTGCGGGGCACTGTGGCTAGCCGCACTCACGCACGCATCGGCGCAGGTTGTTTTCTCACTCGCCGTGTTGCCCTTTCTGGCAGGAGACGCACTGAAGATTGCCGCCGCTGCCGGGCTTGCCATCGGGCTAACGCAATTCCGCCGATCGAGCCGTTCACTTTTGCGCAAAGGTGCAGGAGTGAAACTGCGTTAATATTTGAGTGGAAGTGATGATTGACCGAACGTCTTATTGCAATGATTGCAACCCTTTTGCCGAAAGGACCTTGGTTTCCCCATGAACAAGACAAATTCTCCAGTTGCTCCAGTTGCAAGCGCGTTAGAGACGACCGAAATCTCGATTGCCCACAGTCCGGACTCTGATGACGCCTTCATGTTCTACGGACTGGCCACCAGCAAAGTCCGCGTTCCCGGCTTCCGCTTCACTCACACTTTGTGCGACATCGAGACCCTCAACCGCCGCGCCCAGAACGAAGCCTTTTTCGATGTCACCGCCATCAGCTTCCACGCTTACCCCTACCTGCAAGACAATTACACACTGATGGGCTGCGGCGGCAGCGTGGGCGAGGGCTACGGCCCCATGGTCGTATCCAGGAATCCACTGACGCCGGAGGATCTGAAACGCGTCAAGATCGCTGTTCCCGGCGAGTTGACCACCGCCTATCTGGCGCTCAAGATCTTCAACCCCGAGATCCACACCGAAGTCGTCCAATTCGACAAGATCATTCCGGCAATTCTGGCCGGGGAATTTGATGCCGGGCTCATCATCCACGAGGGCCAGCTTACCTACAACTCCAGCGGCCTCTACAAGGTCATCGATCTGGGCGCATGGTGGCATGAGAGCACAGGCTTGGTGTTGCCTTTGGGAGGAAATGCCATTCGCCGCTCACTGGGCGCGGAGACGCACAAGATCCTCTCCAAGGCCCTGCGAGACAGCATCCAGCATGCCCTCGACCACCGCGAGGCCGCCCTCGAATATGCCATGCAGTTTGCCCGCGATCTCGATAGCCTGATGGCCAGCCGATTCGTCAGCATGTACGTCAACGACCGCACGCTCGACTACGGCGCAGACGGCCGCGCGGCCATCCGCAAGTTGCTAGACCTAGGCTTTGAGCGCGGTATCATCCCCATCGCCCCCCAGGTAGATTTTGTGGACTGAGACGCATGAAGGCCGAAGACAGGGAGCGCATTCATGCCAGCGGATCAGCATACGCCCCACGCACTCGTACTCAGCCACGTTGACTTTGAAGACCTCGGCACGCTTGAAACACCGCTTCGCGAGCGCGGTTTTCAGATCGAGAGCCTGCTCGCTGCCAAGTCCGGCTTTCCCATATCGCAGACCGAATCGTCCGACCTGCTCATCGTCCTTGGCGGCCCCATGGGTGTTTACGAGCAGCAGGATTATCCATTCTTGACCGACGAGATCGCTCTGATCAGCCAGCGTCTCGCGGCACGTAAGCCAATTCTTGGAGTTTGCCTGGGTGCGCAACTGATGGCCGCGGCCCTCGGAGCGCGCGTCTATGCCGGCGCAAACGGTAACGAGATCGGCTGGTCTCCGCTCACGGCAGCGCCCAATTTCGACCCGCCAGAATGGTTCGCCCCGCTCCTCGAAGACGGGCTTTCTGTCTGTCACTGGCACGGAGACACCTTCGACCTGCCGCCAGCCACGCAGCATTTGGCGAGTTCAAAGCTCTACGCCAACCAGGCTTTTGCAATCGATGACTTTGCCTTGGCGTTGCAATTTCATCCCGAGGTTACAGCCGAGGGCCTGGAGAGTTGGTACTCGGGCCACGCCGACGAATTGCGCAATGCAGGTATTTCGGTCGCCGGATTGCGCCACGAAGCCGGGGAGCATGCCGCGAGGCTCAAGGAGGCCAATGCACGGTTCTTCAGCCGATGGCTCGATCTCGTCCTTTAGCGCCTTTCGGAGGCTATTCAATCGTATCCATCCGAGCAACTACACTCTTCCGGTTGGCTTTTTGTTGTGTT
>CAYTJN010000131.1:11541-11820 GCA_964438125.1 uncultured Occallatibacter sp. | reverse complement strand
CCTGTGAAACTGTGGAACTGTGATGGAATTTGCCCTCATTCATGCGATTGCCCTGCGCTTTGCCATCGATAGAAGATAGGATTCCGCCCACTGCCATTACCATAGAAAATATGGCCTCATTGAAGGAGCTTTTGAAGCCGCTGGCCGAGGATGGCGCGGCTCTCACTCGCGAGCAGGCAGCCCACGCGATGGAAGAGATTCTCACCGGCGAGGTGCCGGAGGTGGAGACGGCGGCGCTGCTCACCGTTCTAGCCACGCGCGGCGAGCAAGCGCCCGAAC
>CAYTJN010000131.1:0-11531 GCA_964438125.1 uncultured Occallatibacter sp. | reverse complement strand
AGCCGGCTTTGTGCAGGTAATGCGCGAGCGGGTCACGTCGCTGCCACTGACGGCCGAGGAACGAGACGAGTTAGTCGACGTGGTCGGCACGGGCGGCGGCGGCCCATCGACTTTCAATATCTCATCAGGCGCGGCGTTGGTGGCGGCCGCTGCCGGAGCCAAAGTTGCCAAGCACGGCAATCGCGCGGTCACCTCGCTCTGCGGAGCGGCGGATGTGCTTGAAGCGCTTGGTGTGCCGGTCGCGCTCGGGCCGGAGTTAGCCGTCGAGTGCCTGCGCGAGACGGGATTCATGTTTCTCTTCGCGCCGCTCTATCACCCGGCGATGAAGGCAGTGGGTCCGCTGAGACGTGCGTTGGGCTTCAGAACGATCTTCAATCTCTGTGGCCCGCTGACCAATCCAGCCGGGGCGCGGACCCAGGTAATCGGCGTGCTGGCGCCGAGTCGCGTCCTACTCGTCGGTCGCGCGCTGGTGGAGTTGGGAGCAAAGCGCGCCTTCGTTGTGCACGGGAAAGACGGCATCGACGAGCTGACAACCACTGGCGAGTCGGTGGTGGCGCGCATCGAGGAGTCCGAGAACGGCGGCGCTCCAACAATGAAGGCAGCGCGGATCACGCCCGAGATGGCCGGTCTGCCTCGTGCCACTTTGGATCAATTCACAGGCGGCGATGTGAAAACCAACGTGGCGTTGCTTTACGACGTACTGACCGGCCTTCCCGGCGCGCGCCGCGACATCGTCCTGCTGAATGCCGCAGCCGGTCTGGTGGCAGCGGGACTGGTCGGCGATCTGAAAGAAGGGGTTCGATTGGGTGCGGAGGCTATTGACTCCGGCGAGGCGGCAGCGACCTTGGCCAAACTCCAACAGTTTCGGATGAAGCACCCGCAGGCTTAAAGCAGCAGCGACGCGGTCAACGGATCAGGTTCGCCATTGAAGTATTTTTTCAACGCGCCGTTGAAGTTCGTTGCGTCCACCGCTGCATGAGCGGCCGCGTGGGCGAAGAGCGTCATCGATGAGCGGAACTTGAGATCATCGGGACTCCCGAGAATCTGGCGGATTGTTCGTCCCTCGATGTGCTTGACCAGCCGCGTGCATTGCACCAGCCGCGCGCCGAGAACGGGATGGCGCAGATAGGCCACAGCCTCTTCCAGCGAGCCGATCCCAAAGTAGTTCGCCTGCGAGCTGCGGCCCAATCCTTTCATCTGCGGAAAGATAAACCAGATCCAGTGAGTGCGCTTTTGGCCCGCGTGCAACTCGTCCAGAACCTGCTCAAATACATCGCTCTGGGCGCTCAAAAAACGTTCGAGTTTGAAGGGATCATCGATCATGGTCACTCCGCGTGGAAAACGACGTCAAAGAGCAAGAGACTCACCGTCGTGAAGATGATGTCGTAGCCCACCAGAAGTTTGATCCAGAGCGTCGGGTCGCTTTCGCCGGTGAGGATGGCAGTCGTCGCCTGCACCATGGCCAACAAAGCCGGAATGAAGATCGGAAAGAGAATCAGCGAAAGCAGCAGTTCGCGATTGCGGCTACGGATCGAGAGCGCGGCAAAGAAGATGCCGTTCGCGACCAAGGCCCATGTGCCCAGTGGCAAGACCAGCGCCAGCAGCCAGGCCTGACCCAGGATGTGAAGGTTATAGAAGATGAAAAAGAACGGCGCCAGCACAATCTGAACAATGGATACGAACAGAAAGTTCGCGATTACTTTGGCCAGAAACAAATCTGCGCCGGGTGCGGGAACCATGCGCTGCGCGTCCATGACCTGATGCCGGATCTCGCGAGCCCAGGCCTGGTTCAGTGCGCTGACCGATGCGAACATGGTCGCGACGCACAGAACGCCACCTGCGATCTGCTGAGAAAAAGCTCCGCGGGGGTCGAATGCGATCGAAAAAAGCACGACCACCAGCCCGGAGAAAAAGAGCATGGAGATGATGGCGTCGAGCGACCGCCATTCAATGCGCAGGTCTTTGATGAGATGGGTCCAGAGAGCGCGCGTCATGACCGGCCTTCGATAGCCCGAGATTTTGTCAGGTCGGCGGTCTGGCCCTCGGCGGCGCGGATGTAATCGTCGGGGCTCAGGATGAGCTGAGTGCCGCGTGTTCCTGCCGAGACGCTGATCTTGTCAAAAAGGATTGCGGTCTCGTCGACGAATACGGGGTAGGCCTTTTTCGCGCCGAAGACGGTGACGCCGCCGCGGATGTAGCCTGTGAGCGGCTGCACTTCCTTAAGGGGAACCATCTCGGCCTTGCGAAGGCCGGCGGCGCGGGCCAGTTTCTTGAAGTCCAACTCGGCGTCGCCAGGGACGACCGCAAAGACATAGTCGTTAGGTCCACCTGTAGTGAGCAGGGTTTTGAAGACCTGTTCGGGCGGCATGTCGATCTTCTTGGCGACCGTAATCGCCGAGAGATCTTCGGGGTCGACCTCATACTCACGGAGCTCGAAAGGAATGCCGAGGGCTTCGAGGAACCGCGCGCCGTTCGTCTTCATCGTGTCGGCCTTCCGGGTTCCAGTGAAGCCACGCGGCCTGCGTGGAGGGTGAGAACCCAGTCGGCGATAGGAGCGGCTAGCTCACGCTGGTGGGTGGTGAGCACAATCGTCCGATTGCTCTGGCGGAAGCCCGCGAGCAACTCGACCATCTGACAAGCAGACTCGACGTCCATATTGGAGAAGGGCTCGTCGAGCAGCAGCAACTCAGGCGCTGAGAGCAGCACACGGGCCAGCGAAGTGCGCTGCCTCATGCCTTGCGAGTAGTGACCTAGCGGGCGATTCAGTTCGGGGTCGAGGCCCACCTGACGCAGAGCGACGGCTGGATCGAGACAAGCGCGTCCTTGATAAAGTTTCGCGAAATAGCTCAGATTCTCCTGCGCGGTCAGCTCGTCGTAGAGCATGGGCGCGTGGCTCATGTAGCCGATGCGGTCGCGGGCTTCATGAGGTTCGTCCTCGCCGAAGACGGTGACCTTGCCGAAGCTCGGCCTGAGCAGGCCGGCGAGAATGCGCAGCAGCGTAGACTTGCCCGCGCCGTTCTCGCCGAGCAGAACATAGCAACGACCCGGCTCAAAGTCGACCGAGACCTGACGCAACGCCGCGAATGAGCCGAAGAGCCTGGAGACGCCTTCGAGGCGGGCGCAGGGCGGCCGAGCTTCGAATGATTTGGGGGCGGGCGATAGGCTAGTGGACATTGGCGATGGTTGGCTGCGGGGTTAAGTTCTTTTGGCTGTGCCTCAAGTAGAGGGAGATCGGGAACATTGCCGCAAGTGACGCATAGAGGAGATAGAACAAAAATTCGGCAGCAACATGTTTAGTTGATTTCGAAAGGGGAAGAAAGATTAGTGTGACGGCACATGTGACGGTAAATATGAAGGAGCCTATTATATGTCGCAGTGGATATTTCCGGTATCCAACCTCTTTCAATATATGAATACCTGTAAACGCGAAAACGAGTGAAGTTACGTCCACTAAATCCCTCAAGTTAAAATGGTAATAAAGACCGCTGTATACAAGTCGCAATACCGAGAGTGTGGTCAGGAGGGCTATCAGCAAAAGTAGTACTGATTTTGCTGATACTAATCTTCGATTCATCCCGGTTCGCTGCGCGCGCAGAGCCGCCCGAGCTCGCCGAAGGGTCGCGATCGCCTCCTGATCAATCGCATCGGCCGCACTCGATTCTGAAGAGGAGTTCTTCTGCTTTCGATTTAAGCGGTTCCGCTTAAGGCTCGCGAGAGCTCGCCCTACAATCACAGCCACAAGGCCCCCTAATATTCCTCCAAGGATCGAGTACAAATGTGGGCCATTCATTCCGAGCAATAAGACCACAGCTGTCGTAGACGCGATCGCTAGCCCGAACGCGATTGCGAGGACTATTGCTAGCTTCCAATTCATCACGGCTCCTTTACGTGCATAGAGCTAACTGGCAGGTCTGGATGAAGGAGTGACCTCGGCGCGCGGGTTGTTGCTGGGTGCGGAGGCGGGCGGCACAGGCGACGCGTTAGGCTGAGAGCCGGGCTGCGCGGGGGCGTATTTGCTGGCGCACTTGGCCTGGAGAATGGTGGCGTGGAAGACGCCATCACGCCCGTAGGAGCCCTCGGCCAGCGCCTGGGAGTTGTCTTTGAAGGTATCCGGGGGCGGCTCGGAGCCCTTGTAGACAACCGTCAGCAGGCGGCCATTGGCAGCCTTGGGCGAGTGGCTCTCAAACTCGTTCATCACAAAGGTCACATGGGGCCCGTTGTGCTCGATCGAGCCGGGCTGGACGAATCCCTCGACGCGCAACTGGCTGTGATAGGCCTTGTCGCCCATGCCGCCCAGTTCAGCGATGGTGACGTAATAGCTCTTGTTGGCTCCGTAGCCGGAGTAAGCAAGCCAGCCGATGGTGCCGACGATAATGGCAGCCGCGACGCCGATGCGGATCGAGTTAGGGGAAGTTTTCATAATCAACTCCAAAGATACGAGCGTAAAGGGGCGCGGTCAACCGCCATAGGGGCAGATGTTACTAGAGATATAGTCTCGATGTCCTCTTCATTGCGCGCCATCCAGGGTCTCAGCGGCCCGAGAGAGCGACTCGGTTAGCACGGTCAACTGCTTAGCGGCCCGGTTGAGATCGTGGGCGTCCAGAGCCTCGTTAACGCCAGGAAGCACGACCGCTGAGTAGCCCGTAAACTCGCCGGGAGCGTAGATTACATGCCGGTACCAGGGGCGGTTTGGTAGGCCGGCATCAGAAAGCAAGGCGTTCTCCGTCTGCCGGAGGGCAGAATTGAGCCTAACCAGGTCGCCGGCGGCGGAGATTTGCAGCCTGTGGGTTCGCTCAGCCGCTGTTGAAAGGCGCGCCACGGCAGCATCGACAGCGGTAAAGTCTAGCGAATAGTGACCAGGGACCCCGGCACTCCATCGCATCGCCGAAGACCTGTCGCCCGGAACCCATGCCTTGCGTTTCAAGGCTTCGAGATAGGAACTGATTTCGCGGGCATAGGCGACGTAGTCATAGGGCAGCACATCGGCATCGGCCATACGCAGGGCCTCCAGGCCCAGAACGCGGGCCATCTCCTGGAGATAGACGAAACTTGGATCGGCGTTTTGCGTGAACCAGGCGAAATTATCGAAAACAGAGTGATATACGCCGTAAGGACCGTTGGAGCCGATGTCTGTCGCCGGCACTCCGAGATGCTGGAAAAATGGCGTGTAATCGGATCCGGAGCCGAGATCGCCGACGTGAAGCTCTTCACTCGGCGCGGAAGAAGTAGCGGAGCTACTGTCTTCGTTTTGAGCCGCTTGCCCGCCCGGCGCAGGATGATTGATGCGCCACTGCTGATAAACGGTTCCTGTAAGCGGACTGGGCACAGAACGGGTCAGTTCGCGGATAAACTGCTTGAGCGAGGGCACGGCCGAGGCGGAAAAATCGGACCCGGAGACGGCGACGTCGGTGTTGAAGTAAGCGACCGCCCGCTCCAGTGTTTTGGCGTTCTGTTCCACCCACTCTGTTGAGCCGATGAGGCCTTCCTCTTCGGCGTCCCAACTGCAAAAGACGATCGTCCGCTTGGGGCGCCACCCTTGCCGCAGCAGCGCCCCGATGCCGTGAACCGATTCGAGCATGGCGGCGGTACCGCTGGAAGGATCGACGGCGCCATAGACCCAGGCGTCGCGGTGATTGCCCACCACCACCCAATCATCGGGATATTCAGAGCCTTTGATCTTGCCGATCACATCCCAGATGATGCGCCGCTGATAATCCTGCACGGAGACAAGGTGGGCCCTCACCGCTTCCGAGCCTTCCGTTTGACCGATGTGATACCGGAAACCCAGTCCACCTTGCCAACCTTGTGGCACTCCGGGACCTTTGAGGGCTTGGAGAATAGGCGCCGCGTCGTGATAGCTGATGGGGATGGAGATGATGCGGGGCTGGCTCCCATAGGGCGAAACGCGCGCAGAGTCGGGAAGGTCAAGCGTAGAGGAAACTCCTGGAGTCTCCGGATCGCCGGGATACTTGAAGAGGTATTGGACCGCGCCGCGCTCGACTGCCGTCTCGGGCCGCCAGGGTCCACCCGGATAGACGTCGCCCTTGCTGAAGCCATCGTCCTGCGGGTCGGAGTAGATGAGCACGCCGGCAGCGCCACGCTGCTCGGCCAAGTAGACTTTGACACCTCGAAAGTTCGAACCGTAGCGCACAAGCACGATCTTGCCGCGCAGGTCGACGTGGCGGGAGGCGAGTTGTTCGAAGTCCTCGAGGCGGCCATAGTTGGCATAGACGACTTCGGCGGTCACATCGCCCGAACCCGAGGAGCCGTTAAAGGCCATGACGACGCGAGGATCGTCTTGGTAGGTGTCACCGTTTACATGTTCCGGAGCAGGGCCGCTCATGAGCAGCTTACCGCCGGAATCATAGGCCTCGACACGCACCTGTTTGGGCTGGTTCATCAGAACGCGATAAGGAGCGATCTCGGTCTCCAGGCCCGCTGCGCGAAACTTCTGTGCCACGTAATCTGCGGTCTTGCGGTCCCCAGGAGTAGAAGCCAGATGAGGTTCGGCGGTGAGAATTTTCAGGTGCTGGCCGGCCAGCACGGGGTCCGGGACGGCGAGGAATCGTTCCTCGATCTTTGCTTGAGCCGTGAAGTCGCGATAGCCGAAGACGCCGGGGCCAGACTGCGCGGGGTTCTGCGCCGACAAAACTCCGGAGATGAGTGCCAGAAAGAACGAAAAGGTGAGCGACTTGTCGAGCGCCATGCGTGATACCTCTTTCGGCTAACTGGCTTGAATTGCGGGCTGGCTGTCAAGCAACCGGCTGGGTGCAGTGAGAGCAGCGTTTGGCGGCCAGCGGAATTTCACTCAAGCATTCAGGGCAAGTCTTGGTGGTCGGCGCAGCCACGGGCTCGGGCTTTTTGAGCCGCGATAGAAGTTTGTTGATCGGCAGGACGATGGCAAAATAAACCACGCTGGCAACAATCAGAAACGAAATGGTTGCGTTGAAGAAGCTGCCGATCTTGATGTGCCCGCTCCCAACGTTCAGAACAACCCCGCTGAAATCCGGCTTGCCGATGGTCGCGGCAATGAGCGGATTGAGCACGTCATTGACCAGAGATTTAACGATGTCATTGAAGGCTGCACCCAGAATCACAGCTACGGCCAAATCGACGACATTTCCGCGCAGAATGAAATCGCGAAATCCTTTGAGCATGATTCCCTCCGTATATTTGGCTATGCGAGAGTATTTGGCATGAACGCCAAACACAAAGTAGTGTCCTTTGAATATCCTACAGGTTGGCAACGATCTTTTGCAGGCCCGCTTGTTTCGGGGCCCGAGCCGGTTTTGCTGAAGTTAAAGGTAGATCCACAAAAACAAAACCATGACCAGGATCATGAGTTCGGAATAGAGCAGAATGAGAACCCCGGCGTGGTAAAGGCTCCATCTACGATCGAGACATCGCGCTGTCTCGGCGATCCCCCAAAAGACAATCAGCGCCAGCAGAATCTGCCAAGGCGAAGCGTGAGGCGAGCCAGCCTGCGGAAAGCCCGCCAGGCAGAGGCTGACCGCCAACGCCCCTAGCGAGAGCAGGACGCCGCGGGCAAGCGTCCGCTTGCGCAACCGAGCGGGGACAAGGCGGAAAAGCTCCACACTTCAATCTATCGCGTTGCTGGGCAGCCAAACTCTAACCACGTCTGCTAACTTGCCCCATCCGCAGCCAGGCTCTGCCGCACGCGCTCCATAATTCCCAGGTAATAAGCCAGGTTGTGAATGGTGTTCAAGGTCCCCGAGAGTGCCTCGCCGGATTGCATCAGGTGGCGCAGGTAGGCACGCGAGTAGCGCTGGCAGACCATGCACTGGCAAGCCGGGTCGGGCGGCCCTTGGTCCTCGGCATATTTTTTCCCTTTGATATTCAGGCGCCCCTCGCTCGTGAAGAGCAGACCGTGGCGTGCGGCGCGGGTGGGCAGCACGCAGTCCATCATATCGACTCCCATGCGCGCGTACAGCTCGATCTCATCGGGGTAGCCCACACCCATCACGTAACGGGGCTTGTCGGCGGGCAGCAGAGGCAGCACCTCGGAAATCATCTCCAAGGTTAATTCGCGCGGCTCGCCGACGCTGAGGCCACCGATCGCATAGCCGTCAAAGTTCATCTCGATTAGGCGCTCGGCGCTTTCGCGTCGTAGATCGCGGTACATTCCACCTTGCACGATGCCGAAGAGGCTCTGCGTTCGGCCGCCGAGCTCTTCATGCCACGGGACTTGAGATTGCGACGTACGAAAGTGATCGAGCGAACGGCGTGCCCAGGCCATTGTCAGCCGCAAGCTCTCTTCGGCGCGTCCGCGATCGGCTGGATACTCTGTGCACTCATCAAAGGCCATGCAGATGTCGGCGCCGAGGGCGATCTGGACGTCCATGGAATGCTCGGGAGAAAAGAAGTGGCTGCTCCCGTCAAGATGAGAGCGGAAGCTGACGCCATCGTCCGTGACCTTGCGAAGCGCGCTCAGGCTGAAAACCTGAAAACCACCGGAGTCGGTGAGCATGGCGCGTGGCCAACTGATAAACCGATGCAGCCCGCCCATGCGCCGAATGGTCTCGTGGCCAGGGCGCAAGTAAAGATGATAAGTGTTGCCGAGAATGATCTCCGCGCCGAGCTCTTCGAGCACGTTCTGCGGAACAGCTTTAACCGTGCCGGCCGTGCCCACAGGCATAAAGACCGGAGTTTCGACGGTGCGGTGCGGCAGATGCATTTGTGCTCGCCGGCCGCCCGCCGAGGTTGTTGCCAATACGTTGAAGTCGAGGCTCACCAAACGATTCTAACGGGAGTCCCAGAGATTGCACTGGAGTCGAATCACCGCATCCGGTTTGCCGCCGGAGTCATTCAAGAGCTCGGCCAGCAGTCGCGCTACTGTTTCGCCGCGGCCGGGAACGATCGCCTGCGGTGCAATCTCATCGAGAGGGACCAGGACGAAGGCACGTTCAGCAAGACGCGGATGGGGAACGTTGAGGTCAGGTTCGCTGATTTCGAGATCACCGAAAAGTAGAATGTCGAGATCCAGCGTGCGCGGGCCGTTGGGGACGCTTGCCGCCCGGTTCCGGCCAAACTCCAGTTCGATGGCCAGCAATTGTTCGAGTAACTCGCGAGGGCTGAGCGCCGTTTCAAGCATAACGACAGCATTGATGAATCGCGGCTGCAGCGGAAAACCTACTGGGGCAGTTGAATACAACGAAGACCGGCGGACCACGCGCCCCAGCGATTCGAGGCGCAGAGCCGCAGCCGCCAGAGTGGCCTCTGGGAGACCGGCGAAGCTGGCCAAGTTCGCGCCCATTCCGATGTAGGCCGTGCGCATAACACTAGGGTAGCGCGATGGCCAGGCTCGTTATTTTAGGACTAATTAAGTCCGCTTACGGGCATAGGATCCGCGTGCGCGCCGTGCGCTAAGGGACTTATACTTAAGTCTGCATCGACCCGCAAAGAGAGGAGTTCCATGGCGGATAGCTCCGACCTCAAGATTCGGAAGGCTCGATTGGAAGCGGGCTCCCTCATGGTGCGCAAACAATACCGCCAGGCCATCCCTTTTTTCGAGGAGGCGATTCAGCTCCTTTCCGAGCAGAACAAACCCATTGCGATGTCCGATATGCTATGGCGGGTCGGCCAATGCTATACCAGGATTGGCCTGAGAGACCACGCAATTGTCCGCCTGCGCGCCGCTTTGCTAATCCTGCGCGAATATCCAGGCGACGATCACCTGCCGGCCGTTCTGCTGGAACTCGGCAATGCCCTGCGAAAGGGCGATCCCGGTGAAGCGGAAGATTGCTATAAAGAGGCCGCGGAGATCTATGTAATACGCAAACAACTTGAACTCGCCGCAGCCGCATGGGTGAATCTTGGCATCATGTACTCGGAGCAGGAGCGCTTTGAAGAGTCGCTGGCGCACTATGAGAAGGCACGCGATGTACGGGAACGTTCCCCGTCGGTCAAGCCTTCGCGCATCGGCGTGCTGCTGAACAATATGGCCAATTGCCATCGCCGCATGGGCAATTATGAGGAGGCGCACAAGTTAGCGGATCGGGCGATCGAATTCCTCTCGCAGAACGGCGACCCCGGACCCGCGACTGCATATGGAACCCGCGGACTTATCTACCTGGACTCCGGCAACGATGCCGAAGCCGTGGAGTGGCTGCAGGAGTCCTATGCCGAGCGGAAAAAGGCCTCCAGCCCCAACTTCGAGACCATCGCGGAGAACCTGGAGATGGAGATCGTTGCGTTGAAGCGGCTGGGCAGGATGGAAGAAGCGGCCCTGGCGGAGGATCGCCTCAGGTTGGCGCGCGCCGCGATGAATGAGATCCCGCAACCCTGGATCTGGTAGCATCCTCTTTGGAGATTCTCAGCATGGATGCCCTGACCAACGCGAGCCTTGGCTCGCGCCGCAATGAAGATATCGCACTCGATCTGCTCAAGTTTGTAGCGAGCACCGCCGGCGTCGGCCGGCCTGCAGCTCCATCGACCGGCTTCAGCGGCTCAGGCGCGCCCAAGCCCGAGGAGCATGTTGCCCAACTGCTAGACCTCTACAGCCGTTGCCTTAAGACCGTCGAAGGCCAGGAACCGGAAGGCAAGGAGTTGGAAAGAGGGGCCGGGCGATAGCTGGTCAACCCATTCTGCGTGTCGCCGTCGTAGGGGCCGGCGCCTTTGGCACGAATCACCTGCGCGTCTATCGTGAGTTGGAGACGGCCGGCGCGGGGGTTGCTCTAGTTGCCGCCGTCGAACCTGATACGGAGCGCGCCGCTGATACTGCGACCAAGTATGCGATTCCTGTCTTCGCAACTGTGAATGAATTGCTGGCCGCCGATCTGCGGGTGGACGCTGCAACGGTAGCCGTTCCCACTGTGCATCATCACGCCGTAGCCTTGGCGCTGCTCGATGCCGGGATCGACCTGCTCGTCGAAAAGCCTTTGGCCGCCACGCTCGCCGAGGCGGACGACCTCATTGCACGAGCGGATAAAGGCAAGCGCATCCTGCAACCGGGCCACTTGGAGCGCTTCAATCCGGCGGTACTGGCCGTGCAGCCGCAACTGCGCCGGCCCATGTTCTTTGAGGCGCACAGACTTTCGGTTTTCACGCCACGCTCGCTCGACGTGGACGTCGTGCTCGACCTGATGATTCACGATCTGGACATTGTGCTCACCTTTGCCGCTTCGCCGGTGCGCGAAGTGCGGGCTGTGGGTCTGCCAATTCTCTCTCCCAAGGTGGATATCGCCAACGTTCGAGTGGAGTTCGAGTCGGGCTGCGTGGCCAACTTTACGGCCTCACGCGTTTCGACGGAACGAGTCCGCAAGTTGCGCTTCTTCGAGCCTCGACAGTATGTTTCCATCGACTATGCGCGGCGGGATTTGCTCGTGATCCGGATCGAAGAGAACGCTGGCAAGGCCTCACCGGAGGAACTGATTGCCTCATTGCCGCCGCAGGTTGCCGCGATGCTGCCGCCGGGGATCGCCGAGGGAATCGCCTCTGGAAAAATCGATCTGACCACGATCAACCCGGCATTGATTGCGCAGTTTGCCGCTATGGCAAAGATTGATCCGTCG
>CAYTJN010000130.1:0-11862 GCA_964438125.1 uncultured Occallatibacter sp. | reverse complement strand
ACCGCGCGGCAGATCGACTTGGAAGTGCGCCGCCTGATCGACGAGGCCTACCAGTCTGCACATACCATCGTGGAGACGAATGCCGATGCAATGCACCGCATCGCCGCAGCGCTGCTGGAGCGCGAGACGATCGATGCCGAAGAGGTCCAGATGCTGATCGATGGCAAGACCCTGCCTCCGATCCGGTCAAATCTGGCGACGCCAAGCGACACCGGCAACGGTGAACAGCAACAGGTGCTGAAGCCGGATACGCGCGGGCCCGGCTATCCCGAGGGATCTCCTTCACCGGCATAGGCAGTTCGGGGGCAAACACAGCTTCGCCCCGTTGAATCGCAATTAATCTGAAGAAGCAAAGGGGCCATTCGCTCGAGCGAGTGGCCCTTTTTTGTGTCTTATTCAGCGCATGAATATCGAAGATCGATCCAGTATGAGAGGCTTGTGGCGCGTTGCCACCCTGCGATGCGGGCGCATTTGAGAACCTGATCGGTTGATCAGGCGGCCATTGCTCTACTCCGCAGCCATCCCATCCTAACCGGTAATTCGGACAATGCGCCCGACGTTCCTCGTCAGAAGATCCTGTAGCTGATCCCGGCGCTTGCTCCGTAGGGCGATAGTGCCGAATTACCCCAGGCTGGCCAATACTGATACTCTGCGTCGAAGGCTCGTATGCTGATCTTCTGAGTCAATCGAATGTCCATCCCGCCGCCAAAGGCAGCGGTCGTGAAAGTGCCATGGTAGCCGTCGCCTAAGTCCATTCGTGAAAATCCGCCGAGCGCCTTGGCATAGACACTCGCTCTCCAGAATTGATAGACCGGGACTCGGGGGCCAATCAGATAGTTGTCTTCATGAGTGTCCTGACTCGCGTAATCAGGCGTGAACTCATAAAGGCCCTGAGCCCTGTTGAAACGCAGCCAGCGCGCCTCCGCCTCAATCTGCACCCAATGGCGGAACTTCACATCCACAAAAGCTCCTGGGCCGATGAGAGGCTTTTTGGCGGCTTGCGCGAAAGGGTACCAGAGAAGATCCGGCGCCTGGGCATACCCGCCTGTGAAGTCGGGTTGGAAGACGGAGGCAAGCGCCCCGACGGTCACCGAAAATTCGCGGGCGTTAGCTGAAGGAGTGGCTTGCGCGCGAGCGGTAACTGATGAGCTGGCAAGCACGATGCATAAGAAAACAAGAACAGATCGTTTCATAAGCGCAATGTCGTCCAATCTGGGTAAGTGTTCACTATCGACAACACTCGAAACTCATTGGGTACGAAACCCCTGGACCATCGATGCCGAGTCGCAAAGCTGGTCCGGGGTTCTCGGTAATTGTCTACTGTTGCGGTGGAGTCGACGGGGTGGCTGCAGGCTGGGAGGTGTCGCCGCCAACGGCGGGCGGCGCAGCCCCAGACGGCGTGGATGGCTGTGGGTTTTGTTCAGGTGCCGGAGAGTTTGCCGGCGGAGCGGAATTGGGGGCAGCGGGCTGTGAGGAGGGATCGGACCCTTGCGCCGGAGACACTGCCGCGGGGGTCGCGGCGGGAGGCGTCGCTGCGGGCGCGATATGAGCCGCATCGTAGCGTTGTAGCTTATAGAAGACCGGCGTCAGCTCCAGCGGCATCTTGTCGCGCGGGTTCATGTAAGCGTAGATCTTGGCATTGAGCTGATGCACCTTGTCGTCCCAGGGATCGGTTTTGAGCCAACTGCCGAGGGGGAGTGCAGGCCGCTGCGTAAGATCTTCCCAATTCAGCTTGGGCGCCATCTTCTCAAGATCGGCCATCCAGGGCATGCCATCGGGCCCGATCAGCGAGTCTCCGAGCTTGGGTGTATTGAGGGCCTTCAGAACCTTTTCCCGATCCATCAATTGCGCATAGTAAAGGCCCGCTGAGGGCAGCCTGTCTTTGTACATGGAGTTCTGCATATACTCCATTGCCTTCTTGGCAGCCTCCGCGTTGTCGTGGTCGGAGTGGTACATATCGATGCGCTTGAAGGTGGCTTCGTCAGGAAAGAGCAGACGATCGTTGAAAGCATAACGAGTGTCGATGTGGTGGCCCATTACGATGTGGGCCAGTTCCATTGCCACAACTGAGGCGATCGACTCTTCGTTGGGGAGACTGTCGATGAGTCCTTTACTGATCAGAATTGTGTTGCCGACAGTAGTGGTCTCGACGGTGGTCGAAAGCAGAATGCGGGTATGCACCTGGTCGGTAAAGGCCAGGTTGTTGGGCACCTGGAGATTGATCACGATCTGATCGAGCACCGTATTCTCGTAGCCGCCGGGGGTTAGCGGCGCTACCAGTCCGGCCTCCACCAGTCGGTCGATCACATTGTTCTCAGCCTGGGTAACCCAGGCGCGCGTGGCTTGTAGCGGACCCACATCCTGCGAGTCGTCGCTCTTGTCGACCGCGTCGTCTACCTTCACGCTCACGTTCTCGCTCTCCCGCGAGGGCAGCTTCAGGGAGTAGCCCCAGAAGTGCGTCTGGGCCTTCAACCCGCCTTTTTTATCGCCTTCGATGCGTTCGGTCTCTTCCACGTAGACGACCACCGGCAACCAGACTCCTGGCTGGACGTTCATCCGCCAGCTGTCGAAGTGGAAGTAGTAGCGCGAATCGTCTTCCGATCTGGGGCCGGTATAGGTACCGTTAAATCGAACGATATTACCGTCCTGGTCCTCGATCCAGATGCGCCCAAAGAACCGCCCCATACCGGCAGCCTTGGGGTGCACATCGTAGACCCAGGTGCGCACCGAGCCGAGAAACTCCGGCCGGACATAGCTGAAGTCGTAATGCTGAGTATCAAAGCTTTTGGGGTCCATGAACATCATTTCGGTGAACCCCAGCGGATTGTAGGTGAAGTGCGTGTCTAATTTGAGCGCTTTGCTCAGATCGCCGATAGCCGAAAGCGACCCTTTAAAGAAGCCATGCTTGGCGGACTCCCTGGGCTCGAACGACTTGTCAAAGAAACCCTTTCCGAAATCGATGCGGCTAAGCATGTATTGATCCGAGACGGGCACCTGGTAGAGCTTGACGTCCGGCTTTGTATTTTGTATGTAGGTTTCCACCAGCGGAGTGCGCAGTTGGATATTCTTTATCAATACTTTCTCGCGGCCAATGGCTCTCTCAACGAGCGCCGCCTGTTCTGGAGTAAGTTGGTGACCCTGGGCGTAGTTGGCCTCCTTCTTTTTTGCGTGCGCGCAAGCGACACTGAGAATCATAAAGAGGAAGGCGAGTAAGATCTTCCGAAACGTCATGTAGAAGCTCCTGAGCTGGGTTCTTTCAAGTCATGTCTCGCCGCTGGCACCGTTCCGGCATTCCGCGACTGAGCGCAGCTATTGTTGTTGCGTGCAAGTTTAATGTTACGCCAACTGAAAGGTGATCGTGATGTTGGTCGTCATATCCACGGCCTGTCCATTGCGCGTTGCGGGACGGAAACGAATCTGTTGCGCCACTCGACGCGCCTCTTCATCCAGACCATGGCCGAGACCATGCACGACACCCTGGACCACCACTTGACCGCTGGCGGTAAACGTGACCCGTAGGATCACATCGCCCTGTACCCTGAGCTGTTTGGCCTCACTGGTGTACTCGGGTTGAGGCTTGGAGAGGACCTCCAAGTTCGTTGCGGCCGGTCCGCTGACTGGCCTGGGAGCGGCCAGCACGGCAGTGGGCGCTGCAGGGATGCCGACCGACGCCACCTTACCGACGTTCGACGAGCCTTTCGCATTATTTGCGACGGGAACAGCCACCGAGGCTACTCTGCCGCCCGGCCTGCCGCCGTTATTGCCAAACTTGATTCCGTCGCCAATGCCTGTCGAACCTGGCACTCCGTGAGGAGCAATTGCCGGCCCTTTCATATTGCCGTATTCATTACCGATGGCGGCCACGGTCGCAGGCCCTTTGGCGTTAGGATTTGGCACTACCCCGAAGGTCTGGCCAAGATGCACCGGAGCGGTTGAAGGCTTCATCCGATTGTCTTGCGCAGGCATGGCCGCCGGCTTGAGCGCCGACTTGGGCTGTGGCGCTTCGATCACGTTTGGCTTGGCCATCTGCATAACCGGGGTCGGCAGTTTGACTTCGGCAACGATCGGCTTTAGATCAGGCTTTGGCTCCGGCTTCGGCATGCGGATCCTGGGTGCCTCGAACTTCATTTGCACGGGCTTTGGCGGCTCCACTTTAGGCGGAGGCGGCAGCTTCTGTTTTCGCGGCGGAGGTGGCTGCTTGGCGGGGACAACGAGAAGCGTCTCCTCATACCTGTGCTGCTCGATCACCTGCTTGGCGGTCGCCCCAATGTAAAGCATGAAAGCCAGAATCAAACTGTTGATCACAATACTGGTGATGAATGAACCAGGGCTCCGCTCTGGCTCGGGAAGCAAGCCGAGAGTGGCCCCTCGTTGATTTGGATTCACCGGCATAGTTTCAGTCCTCGTTCGCGGCCGCTATGGCAACGTAGTTTCTTTAGTTTGATGCGCGTATAGGCAAAAAGACAGGATCGAAGCGCTGCTGGGCCCGAAAGACCGATCTGCCAGATACGCCTTGCTCAACTCCACGAAGAATGTATCGGCAAAAAGGGCGCCCACCTGCAACCGTAGCGCGTTGTGGCCAGACGAGTGCACGTTGCCATGCAATTTGCTGTTTTTGAGAGGATCCCCGAAGCCAAGAAGCCTCGCTGCGTTCCGGCCTCGATATGGAATCAAAGTACTCGGTTCGCGAGCGCGACGACCGCCTGTCTTTCTGGTGAAATCTTAGCGCAGCGACGCCGCGGAAACCGCAATTAGAGGGAGACTTGCGAATATGACTGCTGTTTGAAACGCGGGTCGTTTGGACCTCGAACATTCGGGTACCCCAATTCAGGTCCAAGGCTCTAGGCAAAGCTGCAATCCTCACCTTTCAGAGGCAAACAAGTCTTCGTGCCGAGCAGATTCGCGTTAGAGCGACAATGCTCTGTGCCGGAAGGGAGGCATAGAAACCGGATGTGGAAAGCCGGTCTATTTTGACTGTCTCGGGGAGAAGCGCAAAGTCACCCCGCATGCCTCTGTAATAGACTTCAGGGTACACCAAAGTGCTGGGCCAAGGCTAGGAGGCTTCATGAAGATATTGGTTACCGGAGGTGCGGGATACATAGGAGGAACGGTCTCTGAATTGCTAAAAGAGACAGGCCACCTGCCGGTTGTCTATGACAACTTAAGCCATGGACGGCGAGACCTCGTGCCACCCGGCCTGGAATTCGTGGAGGGAGAGCTCGAGGATCGGCACCGGCTGGAAAAGATCTTCATTGCTGCCAAGAGCCAGGGAGAACCTTTCGACGGAGTGCTGCATTTTGCCGCGCTGATCGAGGCCGGTGAATCGATGGTACGGCCTGAAATCTTCTTTCGCAACAACACCGCGTCGGCTCTGGCGTTGTTCGAGGCGATGCTGGCGCACGGTCCTCGGCGGCTTGTCTTCTCTTCCACTGCCGCTGTTTACGGCGAGCCGGAAAGCGTGCCGATCAGAGAAGATGCACGTCTGCTTCCGACCAATGCCTATGGCGAATCCAAGCTCATTGTGGAACAGATGCTGGGTTGGTTCCACCGCATTCATGGGCTGCGCTCCGCTTCGCTACGGTACTTCAACGTAGCTGGAGCGGCGACGGAACGTGAGGGCGTCAAGCGGGGCGAGGCACACGAGCCCGAGTCGCATCTGATCCCGCTGGTGCTCGATGTAGCACTGGGACGCCGAAAATCGATCAAGATATTCGGCGACGACTATTCCACCCCGGATGGAACCTGTATCCGCGACTACATCCACGTCTCAGACCTCGCAAATGCGCATATCCTGGCTCTCGAAGCGTTGGAGGGTGACGCGGCGCGCAGTGCCCGATTGGTCTTCAATTTAGGAAACGGAAGGGGCTTTAGCGTTCGCGAGGTCATTGAGTCCGCGCGGCGCGTGACCGGTCATCCGATCCCGGCTGAGATCGAGCCGCGCCGGCCCGGTGATCCCGCCGTGCTTGTGGCAAGTTCGGAGAAGGCCATCCGGGAACTCGGCTGGAAACCGAAGTATTTAGACCTCGACGAAATCGTGCGGACTGCGTGGGTTTGGCATCAGAAGCGCTACGAGGATCGACCGGCATGAATCTGCCGCGGCAGAGCAAGGGCCGCATTTGGCTCGCAAATGAACTGCCACTTGCCGTTTATCTGCCAGTCTCGATAAAGTGACCTTCATGCGGTAACTTTGCGGGAACGCATCCTCTCGTTTGTCGCGCAATGCTTTAATATTTCTATCCCTGAGGTACGCATGGCTTCCCTGCCCGATTCTGTTGTTGCCGGCACTGTCGCTATCGCCAGTCGCGACATCGACTCAACTTTGCGCGAGCACCGCGTCTTTCCTCCCCCCGCGGAGTTCGCGGCCAAAGCGCATATCAAGAGCCTTGCAGACTATGAGACTCTCTACCGGCGGTCGATCGAAGACCCAGAGGCATTCTGGGCCGGCATCGCCGACGAGCTGCATTGGTTCAAGCCATGGCAGAAAGTCTTGGAGTGGAATCTTCCATCCGTCCAATGGTTTGCAGGAGGAAAAATAAACCTCTGCTATAACTGCGTCGACCGCCACGCATTGAGTGCGCGGCGCGACAAGACTGCGCTGATCTGGGAGGGTGAGCCGGGCGAGATCCGCCGGCTGACCTTTGGCGAGCTTCACTTGGAGGTGCAGAAGTTCGCCAATGCACTGAAGGCGCTGGGCATCAAGAAAGGCGACCGGATAGCGGTCTACATGGGCATGACCCCGGAGCTGGCGGTTGCCCTGCTGGCCTGTGCGCGGATTGGCGCCATACATTCGGTGATCTTTGGCGGATTCGCCGCCAACGCGATCGCTGACCGCGTGAACGACTCGTCCTGTGTGGCCATACTCACTCAGGATTCAAGTTACCGGCGCGGCAACGAGATTCAGCTCAAGCAGACCGTCGATGAGGCGATGAACGCGTGCCACACGGTCAAGCATGTGGTTGTCTTCCGACGCACTGGCACACCGGTAAAGATGGTGGAAGGGCGCGATCATTGGTGGCATGAGCTGATGGCCGCCGCAGCATCCGAGTGCCCTGCCGAAGAGCTGGACTCGGAAGACCCGTTGTACATCCTGTACACCTCCGGGACGACCGGCAAGCCCAAGGGGCTGGTGCACACGACCGGCGGCTACTCGGTGCAGACCTACATTACGACCAAGTACATCTTCGACATCCGCGACGAGGACATCTACTGGTGCACGGCCGATATCGGATGGGTTACCGGGCACTCTTATGTGGTCTACGGCCCGCTGCAAAACGGCGCTACTGTGCTGATGTACGAGGGCGCTCCAAACTGGCCAGATTTTTCGCGATTCTGGAAGATTGTCGACGACCACAAGGTGACGATTTTTTACACAGCGCCGACGGCGATCCGCGCCTTCATGAAGTGGGGCGACCAGCATGTCGAAAAACATGACCTAAGCTCGCTTCGACTTCTCGGTACAGTGGGCGAGCCAATCAACCCCGAGGCCTGGATGTGGTATCGCGAGAAGATTGGACATAGCCGTTGCCCGATCGTCGATACCTGGTGGCAAACCGAGACAGGCGCCATCATGATTGCGCCTGTTCCAGGAGCAGTGCCTGCAAAACCGGGCTCCGCGACGCGGCCGTTTTTTGGAATTCTGCCCGAGGTGGTGAACAAGGCGGGCGAGCCGGTACCTGCGGGAAGCGGCGGCCTGCTGGTGATTCGCAAGCCGTGGCCCTCGATGGCACGCACGGTCTACGGTGATCCTGAACGGTACAAGAAGACTTATTGGAGCGATGTTGAGGGTTGCTACTTTACCGGGGACGGCGCGCGGCAGGATGCGGATGGCTACTTCTGGTTGATGGGCCGGGTGGACGACGTGATCAACGTCAGCGGACACCGGCTGGGGACGATGGAGGTCGAGTCGGCTTTGGTGGCTCATGCCAAAGTGGCCGAAGCGGCTGTCGTCGGACGTCCGGATGAACTGAAAGGGCAGGCGATCTCTGCTTTTGTTACGCTCGAAAGCGGCAACGAGCCGAGCGAGGCACTCAAGGACGAGCTGCGCAAGTGGGTTTCGAAGGAGATCGGTTCGCTGGCACGGCCGGACGATATTCGTTTTACCGAAGCTCTTCCCAAGACGCGTTCAGGCAAGATCATGCGGCGACTGCTCCGAGAACTTGCGACGCATGGCGAGATCAAGGGCGACACCACGACCCTCGAAGACTTCACGGTGATCGCCAAGCTGCGCGAGGCGGAAGAAGGGTAATCGAGGCATAGATGCGCCAATTGAGCTACGGCGTGGCGATGAGCCTGGATGGATTTATCGCCGGACCCAATGGTGAATACGACTGGATTCTTCCGGATCCCGCGATCGACTTCGCCGCCATGTTTGCACGATACGACACCTTCCTGATGGGCCGGAAAACGTATGAGGTTGCCAGTGAAAGAGGCAAATCATGGGAGAAGTTCGGGCAAGGCTGGATCGTCGTTTCGCAGACGCTGAAGCCGGAGGATCATCCCTCGGTCACTATTCTGAGTGTCGGCATTGCGGAGGCCGTGATCGCATTGAAGGCGCAGCCGGGCAAGGACATCTGGCTCTTTGGCGGCGGCGTTTTGTTTCGCTGTCTGCTCGATGCCGGTTTGGTTGATCGGATTGAGGTCACGGTGATGCCGGTTCTGTTGGGAAGCGGTGTCCCACTGCTGCCGGAGGGACGGCGACAGCCTCTTCATCTGACGCAAAGCAAGGCGTTACCAAGCGGGATTCTAATGCTGACGTACGCGGTGCTAGCGTAGAATCCCGCGGCCGGGCTTCGATTTGGGGTCACACGCGCCATTCGTCGGGACGCCAGCTCTGAATGCGCTGTTTGATTTGCTTGCGGGTCAGATTGTGCTCGAGGGCCTGCTTGGCGAGTTCCACGACTTCGTCGTCGGCGGCAAAGCGCAGGCCGATCAACTGATCTTCGGTGAGGCGATAGATCTGCGCGTGCCAGGCGGCGGGGGCCAGTGCCTGCAGGCGAATCCGCTCCTCAAGGCGTATGACGCGGTCCTGCACTTTCAGCGGATAGGTGCGCATCTTGAAGACGGCGATGAATGCCGCCAGAGAAAGCACAACGATCCACGGGCTTGAGTAGTACGAGGTCTGCCAGTGGCGCACGAGGTGAAAGATTGCGAAGACCAGGTTGGCGACCAGCACGAGGAGAAGTACGAAATGGTAGGGCGGATCGAGCCGGCCATGGCTTTTGAAACTCTGCTCAGACGATTTACTCATTCGACCCCTTGATTTCTTTCAGGCCGGAGTTGGCTCTCGCCGTCTTGTCTGTTTCAGCAGAACCGGCGCCAGCAGCGCGGGGGGCCCGAAGACCTGCGCTTTGGGGATTCTCTGCGGCAAGGGCCGGGGCTGTCAATGTTGAGAAATTGCTCGGCGCCAACAATTGCGGATGACGAGGGATCAGGTGAGAGCGTCCGCGGACCAGGTAATCGACAAATAACCCACCCGCGAGATAGGGATTCACGAGCGCGATGGGAACGGCGTAAGCGGTTGTGGCCAGCGACTCAGCGATGCCCTTGTTGGAGCCGCTGTGGTGCCGATAGCCGGGAACCTGCGGAATTTCAAAGATGGCCAGCCGCGTTTCCGGATGTTTGCGGGCATATTTCTCCAGCTTTTGGGCCAGTTGCTTGGGCGTGGTCATGCCCGCGTCCGGGAAGATGCTGCGCGGGAAGCTGGCGGGGAAGTAGAATCCGAGGGCGCGGCGAGCAAAATCGGAGCAATTGTTGAACAGGAGACTGAAGTGGGAGCGGTTCGGGCGATCGTTCATCTCCGCAATGAAGGCGTCGTCCTGCTCCTCGTCGGTGTTAAAACGGAAGACGAAGATCCGCCGTTCATAGGAGACGCCAACGAGTTGAGTCCAACCACCGTGCAGGAAACTCCCCGGAGATAGATCTTCTCCGAGACCGGCCAGATGGGCATCATGATATTCATTGCGCAGCGAGTTCACCAGCTCGCGATTTGCGCGTGGTGGCACATCTGCCACATTGTCAACTGAATAGAGGTACGGCAGAACAGGGATTGCGACCCAATCGTACCCGGCAATTCCCTGGTAGCGGGCGATGACGGCGCCTAGTTCGCCGGGAGCGCAACGGCGCAGGCGAATTGGCGTCTGGGCGCAGACGCGTTCAAGATAGATCGCATTGTGACCCGTTGGATTAAGGGCACCGAAGAAACCATAAGGCTCTTCCATCAACAGGGCAGCCTGAGCGCCGATCGACCGGGGAGAGAAAGCGAATGGTGCCAAGACGATGAGAGCAAATGCGGTTATGCGCAATTTTCGCATTAAGA
This sequence comes from uncultured Occallatibacter sp., assembly GCA_964438125.1. Taxonomy (GTDB): domain Bacteria; phylum Acidobacteriota; class Terriglobia; order Terriglobales; family Acidobacteriaceae; genus Telmatobacter. The sequence goes on along the minus strand of CAYTJN010000130.1, from coordinate 1,547 downwards.
GCATCGGTCCTCCGGGCAGAATATCGGATTGCCTTATCTATGAACCGCGGGATGTCCTACATTCTGGTACTACAGCCAGGCGCGAAGGGGAATTCAATTGGAGGTTTCGCCCTGAAGTCCTCCATATCAGTCTTCTCCTAAAACTGAGACCAGGAACTGACACCTGGAACTGACACCGGTTGGATGCAAAAGTGGCGTCGGTCTTTGTGCAAAACCAAGTCGCCGGTCAACTTGAAAGAGGATTTCCTCGATAGAGTTCCAACTCAGGAGGACAACGTTTTATTGAATCAGCTCAGGACCCAGTAAACTTTCGGATCTTTACTCGATGCTCGCCGGCGTTACTGAGTAGCGAATGACCTCAACCGTAGAAGTGGCGACAAGGCCTTCTTCGACCATCGAATCGAGACAAGCTGTTAGCCGGGCGATCTTCTCTTCCGTGTCAATGACACTCATCTGGATGGGCGCGTCTTTACTGAGCGGCCAATGGTTGGCGTGGCGAATCCGGCTGGCAGAACCGTAGCCTTCAATGCCGCGGAAGACGACCGCCTCGGCGATGTCCAGCTCCATGCATTTAGACAGGATTGCCTCATGCAAAGGCTTGCCGTGCCAGCGGTCGTCTTCGCCGAAGTGGATGCGCAACATACGAGCGGAGAACTGTTCTTTCACGAAAGTGCCTCCACCTAACTTTGAACAGGCGCCTGCGGCCCCGTAACGTCTTCTAGATCGGAAGAGCGATACGCATACTTGATGATGTCGACGTCTGAGAAGACCACCAGACCTTCGGCGACCATCTGATCGACGATGGGAAGAAAGGCACGGAGCTTCTCGGCTGTATCGATCGAGGAGAGCATGATGGAGCCGTGGTGCGGGTGGAGCAAGGGCTTGTCTTTGTGAACGCGACGGTGTGCTCCATAGCCAACGATGCCTTTATAGACGGTGACACCGGCGAGGTCGTTGGCACGCATCGCCTCGACCAGGGCTTCATGGAGCGGCTTGGATTTCCAGCGGTCTTCTTCGCTGACAAAGATGCGCATCATTTGCGCCTTGCCTTCGATTTTCAGGTGGTCGGGAATGAGAGGCTTCTTTGACTTAGAGAGCTGCGCCGGCTTGGCAATCGTTGTCTCCTGCATTTCGATCAGCCCGCTGCCTGTCAGTTCTTCAAGCTTTCCCAGCAGAGGCTCGATCTTTTCACGGCTCTCGATGAACTCAATCTTGATGGGAAGGCGATCGGAGATCTCAACCATGTGTGCCGCGTGCATGTGGTGATCGGCACCGAATCCGGCGATGCCCTTGGTGACAGTGGCTCCTGCGACGCCACGATAGAAAAGAAAATCGAGGATACTTTGATAGACCGGAGCACCGTGATGTGTGGCTCCGTCGCTCAGATAGATGGTGACTTTGACGGCTTTTCCGAGTTGCAACATTTTGCGCTCCGCAGCAAGTGAGGATTCTAGCGCAAATTGCTGCTCTCATGCGACGCAGGGCCGCAGCCTACGCAACAAAATCAGAATTCAATTCCATCACAGTTTCACAGTCTCACAGGAAAT
>CAYTJN010000129.1:0-11912 GCA_964438125.1 uncultured Occallatibacter sp. | reverse complement strand
GTGGCCGGTTTTGAACTGACCACAAGTGGCCGGTTTTACGGTGATCACCGAGGGTTGCGGAAACGCTCAAAGCGGGACGCTTTGCCAGGGCTGGGATTGTAGTCGGGATCTGTGAAATAGAGCAGCCGCTCCTGTGGAATGGCTTTCCGCTTCGTTAGGCTATTCATTAATGTGGCCGCACGCTCGCCATTTTTCAGGGTCTCCTCGTATTCCAATGGTTTTTGGAGCACGTCGAACACAATCTGTTCGGCCAGCTTCTGTTCCGTAGGGATCAATTCGATTTGTCCAATCATTTGTATCTATGATCTCTCAATCGGCACATCATTCCGGCAACCGCGTGGCTGCGCTGTTATCTGCAAGGGTACGGCCCGGCGCGGATTCGACTATCGGACAAGGGGCATGCCGTACTGGTTGATCGGCACCGATGCTGAGATTCAGGTGAATTGGGCCAATGTGGCGTGCGGCGGCTGCGACCACGACAATCGCGAGTAGCCACCACGGAGCATGAGCGGAAAGTAGGGCGGTTACGAGTTGGTAGAACGGTTCCATAGCTTCGTTATGCCTCAGATCCGGAGTTTCGGGCCAATTTCGCCCAGGTTCGGACGGTGGCCCTGTTCATAGCCAGAAAGTTGGACAGTCTGCAAACATCATGCAGCCCTTCTATGCAGAAAAATCATGGGTAGCGGCCTCGAAACCGGTTTTTTTGATGGCCGTTGCCGGTTGAAAAGAGTACCACGGCGCAAATCCGGATCGATCCAGCTTCACTAAAGCCTAGGGCCGTTCGGGCGGCTTACGGGTATCCCCATCTTCAGAAGCCTGTTTGCCGGGCAGGTAGTATCATCAAAACCCCGGCTTAGAAGGATAGACCCGACATTGCTGTCACCAAAGTGGTGGTGGTCTCGGCGCCAGAGCTTTCCCTCTCGAAAGCTGTCTAGTATAGGAACTCCTCTCCGGAAGATGGACATTAGCGCCTCCGCCTGCCGGGACGATCTCCGATGCTGAGGCTCAGCTTGACCGGTCCCACGATGGCCAGGGCAATGGCAACAACGATGACCGCTGCCAGCCAGAATGCCCCGGCCGAGAGTAAATCGAGCGTGAAATGAAAGAGAGACTCCATAGCTTTGTTGTGCCTCAGATCCGGAAATTCGGGCAAAGAACAGGCCAGTGGTGACCTGAGTTCCCTACACATATACAGAAAGTTGACCAACCAACCATCGCAGAGTACGTCCCGGCCGTCTTTGGTCGTGCAGCGGATGACGCGGGCGCGGTAGGTGGGGAACTTGGGGAGGTTGAAGCGCTTTCTATATATGTGATAATGTCCTTTATCAGATATAATATGTAAAGATTCCCGTTGAGGAGGCTATGTCATAATGGACCAGCTAGCTCCCCTTTCCGCACCCACGGTGCCTGTACTGGTAGCGAACGCCGGCAATCGCGCTGGCGTTCGCTTCCTCGAATTCTTCGCCGCGCAGATCCGCAATCCGCATACCCGGAGGGCCTACGCGCGGGCCGTAGGCGAGTTTTTAGCCTGGTGCGAAGGCATAGGCCTCGCTTCCCTTGCCCAGGTTCAGCCGCTGCACGTGGCGAGCTGGATCGAGCTGCAGGGTCGAGAGGTCTCAGCGCCCAGTGTGAAGCAGCAGCTCGCGGCGATCCGGCACCTTTTCGATTGGCTGGTCACCGGCCAGGTGGTGCAAGTAAACCCGGCGGCCTCGGTGCGCGGGCCGCGCCATGTGGTGCGCTCGGGCAAGACCGCAGTGCTAGACCCTGCAGAGGCTCGACGGCTACTGGACGCGATCGACTCGACGACGCCGGCGGGGTTGCGCGATCGCGCATTGATCTCGCTGATGGTTTATAGCTTCGCCCGCATTGGCGCCGCCTCGGCTATGAAGGTCGAGGACGTGTACACGCAGAACCGTCGTCTCTGGGTCAGGCTGCACGAGAAGGGCGGCAAGGATCACGCCATGCCTTGTCACCACAATCTCGAAGAGGCCCTGGCCGACTACATCCACGGTGCAGGCCTGGCCAGCGATCCAAAAGGGCCGTTGTTTCGCACCATCGGCCGCGGGACAGGCGAGCTCACCCGCACTTCCCTTCCCCAGGCCAATGCCTACGCCATGATCCGGAGGCGAGCCGAGGCGGCCGGCATCGAAACGAAGATCGGCAACCACAGCTTCCGGGCCACTGGCATCACGGCGTATCTCAAAAACGGCGGGACTCTCGAAAAGGCCGCGTCCATGGCCAACCACGCTAGCACCCGCACGACGCAGCTCTACGACCGCAGGCACGACGAGATGTCGCTCGATGAAGTTGAGAGGATTGCGATTTGAGGATCTGAGGCGAGAAGCAAATGGGGATACCTATCCGCTAGGGCGCCCCGAGAAAACGCGTCTACGGGCATCCTGGCGCCATGTTTGTCGGGCTTTTCATACCGAGTCCGCGACTACCCGTATGGCGAACGGTGATCTTTTCATGCTCTGCCTTATCTATCAGGCCGCTGCGGAGCTGGTCATCGGCCATCTCAAGGATTGCCTCCGCCACCCTATTCGTTTTCTTCGTCATGATGGATCTCAAACCCCTCTGCTGCACAATCACAGGGCGTGTCTACGGATCAGAGCAACAAATTCAGGGGCAATCTTGTTGTGAATGCTCAGCAGACGCTCCATGCCGCCGTGTTTTGTGGCTTGTTCATGTAGTTTTTGGGCCACGACTTCCGGCGCTAGGTGGTACTGATGAACCAAGAACTCGTCAGGGTTTTGCGCCACCACGTCCCAGGGCGATAGCGCAGATTCCGGAAAATCTTTCAGGTTGAGCGTCACGATAGTCTGAGCGCCACAGCGCACAGCGGCAGCAAGAACGTGGCGATCCTTGGGGTGATTCGCCATGACTGGGATGAACGACTCGTAGCCTTCTACCCAGGCATCTTCAAAATGCTTTCGCAACTCGCCGACCAGGTGTGCGGTCTGTTCTTGCGTCACGCCCAGCTTGATTTCGAGCGTTCGCATGGTCTCAATCATAATGTCTTCGGACCAGCGCGGCAGGTAAAGACGAGGCGGCTCCGCGATGCGCAGCAGCGTATCGCGGAGTGCAGCGTTTACAAGAACGCAAGCGTCCAGAATGACTTGGTAGCCAGGCATTATTCGTCCGGGAGCAACACCTTATCGTATAGCCCGGCGCCCTCTTCAAATTGAGCAATCCGATCGATCGCGTCAATTTTGTCCAGGTCCCGACGCTGCTTGTAGTCCATCAGGTCCTTCAGGTAGACCCGCCGATGCGTTCCCGTCATGTGATAGTGCAGTTTTCCCGTCTCCAGCAACTTGACAAAGAAAGGCCGGGAAACGCCAAGGAAGTTGGCCGCCTCTTGCGTGGTCAGATCCTGCATGAAAGGAACGATTGAGATAGCCTTGCCTTCCTGCATACCCTCAAGAATGCGTAGCAGAAGCGAGTAGACAACGTCGGGCAGCTCCAAAGCCGGTTCTCCGCCCTTGCCGACCAGAGAGGCTTTTCCCTCCCTCTGCATCAACTTTTGGAGTTCCTGGACCTGTTCCTTCTGAGAAACCGGAATTGTAATCGGATCGAGTGTGGATGCGGTCATAGAGCCCTCCCCCAAATCGGCTACAAATCGTTGAGAATTTGATTATAAGCGCAGATAAACGAAACATACGCAACAAACGAAATATTTTTATACACCGAGACTGCATGAAAACATGAGACCATGTATTGTGGCTATAATGCAATCATAGGAGCATGAAATCATGCAGGTGATCGTTATCAACTCGCAGAAGGGCGGCAGCGCGAAAACGATGCTGGCAAAGCACCTTTCCGTTGAGGCGGAACGCGCCGGAGACGGGCCGGTATTCCTGATTGACACAGACCCCCAGGGCAGCCTTACCGCATGGCACACGAAGCGCGAGTCCGAGGCCCCGCAGCGTGTTGAATTACCCTTCGAGGGCCTTGAGAGAGGCTTAGAACTCCTGCGCCAGCGCGGAGCTACGTATTGCCTCATAGACACCGCGTCAGGCCGCGTTGACGTTGCTAGGGAGCTTTTTAAGCTGGCCAACTTCGTAATCTTCCCCGTACAGGCCAGCGAGGACGATCTAACGGCCGCGCCGGTCACTGTTCAGGCATTGAAGGAGGCGGGGGTTCCGTTCCTGTTCGTACTGACTCGCGTGAAGTCCAACACTCTGATTACAGCCCAAGCCGCAGCCGTGCTGTCCAAGCACGGAGAGGTTGCCGAGACGTTCGTTAACGACCGCACCGGGTACAAATCCCCTTATCCCAAAGGCCAGACCATTACAGAGGCGGAACCAAAAGGATTAGCAGCCAAGGAGATTGCGGCCTTGTGGGAGAACATAAAATCATGCTTGCATGGAAACATGCAGATCGGCAGAAAGGTAACAGCTCATGGCTAAAGCACTCGAATTGAATGCCGACACTTTAACCGTAGTGCCGTCCGTTCCAAGGGCAGCCCAAGTGACGACACCGGCAGCCGAGCCAGGGAGGGCCAGAACCGCGCCAGCGCCCAGAGTAGAGCGGGAACCGTTGCAGGTCCGCTGGCCTGTCGAGGACGTGAAGGCGGCCAAGCTAGCGGCAATCCAACTAGACTTTCCCACTGTGAGTGATTTTATGCTTGCATGTTTTCATGCTTACATGAAAACACGTAAACAGGTGTAAGGGAGCCGGCGGAATGGCGAAGGGCAGGGCAGGGAAGGGCGCGGGTGAGCTGACGCAGGTTGGCGACCTCATTACGCCAAAGTTGCTGCGCAAACTTAAAGGCGAATTAGGGCCTACGCCCATCCAGCACCGTTTGGTCGAGACGGCCGCTCTCAGCTTTGAGCAGCCGGACTTGCAGACGATTCTCTATCAGCATACGGTTTTCTGTCAGACCAGCTTGCCCTATCGCAATCCAGGCGACGACGCCCGGACGTGGGAGCGTCTTAACGGAGACGTTCATTTGAAGGTACTGGCCGGGGAAGCCATGCACCCGGACAAAGGCCGCCTGGTTGAAGTTGGGTTACCGTTCGGCCCGAAATGCCGTATGGTTCTGATGCACATCAATCAAAGGGCGCTTGTCACCGAATCTGCGCACGTAGAGGTTGAGGACACGCTTTCGAAGTTCGTTCGCATGGTTCTTAAGCTCGATCCCAAGGGCCGAAATATGCGCGTTGTGAAAGACCAGCTCGCGCGGCTCTCGGCTTCGTCGATCCGCCTTGGCATCGTGCGCGATGGCCACGCGGTCACCGTCAACTCGCAGATTGTCACGGCCTTTGATGTCTGGTTTCCCAAAGACGACCGCCAACGCGTTTTATGGCCCTCTACGGTCTCGCTCTCGCTTGACTACTTTCAGAGCCTCATGAACCATGCCGTGCCGCTCGACGAGGCACACATCGCGGCCCTGTCGCACAGCTCCCTGGCTCTCGATATTTACGCGTGGCTAGCGCAGCGCCTTCACCGTATCCCGGTAGGGAAGCCCGCCCGTGTTTCGTGGGCGGCACTACACGGGCAGTTTGGGCAGGGCTACAACCCCGAACACATGAGCAAATTTCGACAGGTATTCAGAGTTGCCTTGAAAGAGGTTCTGACTCTCTACAAGGCGGCCCGTGTCGAAGAGGAAGACTCCAGGCCGGCCCGTCTGTACTCTCAGACCGGACACCGCGTCTGGCGGGAGAAGCCGGCCAAGGGTTTGACCCTCTACAACAGCCCCCCGCCCGTCCGAAAGCTGCTCAAATAACTACGGCCACTTTGGTACGACATGTTTAAAACCCTGTGGATTCCGTAGGTTATCCACGGCCATTTTGGTACGACAACTACGGCCACTTTGGTACAAAAGGCCACGGCCATTTTGGTACGGAACCCTATAGATAATTACCTCTAGTCTTTCCGGTAGTAGCCACCCCCAAGCTGTGAAGAAATCCGAAGCAGTCCCTGCTCCGCTTCGCTACGCAGAATAAGGAGCGCCCTTCGGGCGAACTTGCTGCGCATACATTGGAGGGCGCTGCGCCCCTCCAAACCTTCCTGCAACAAAAAAGGTGCGTCTCTCACGAGGCGGTCAGCGAGCTTACGCTCGCATTTAGCGGGAGGGCGCTAGCGCCCCTCCCGCACCCTCCCCGCACAAGTACAAAAGCAAGAACTTCCCCTCTAAGGTGGGGTCTGTCTGGCTTTTAAGCCCAACAATAGAGCCGTGTTGGTTCAAGCAGAGAGCCCGCAGGACGAACCGATAGACCTCCGGCCAGGCCCCACGTCACCCAAAACGTTCCAGTTCCTGTACCGCCAATCCGCAGATTTGAAATCCACCGCTCCAGATCTCGACCTACGGGTTATGAATCCGTCGCTCTAAGCTCTCCGCGCAGCCAAAGATGCGCCCGACTTTTTCCTGTTTCTCAAAGCTAGAAACCTCGTCGAGAAAAAATTTTTGGACTACGGCCCTCCTTGGCAGGAGGTGAAGAAAATGCACATATGGCATTGGTTAGAGCTGCTATATATAGCTTTTGAACTATGGCAATGGTCCCAGCATCGGAAGAACCGCTAGGGCTGAACACTGGCGGGGCGGGCAAATGGCGAAATCTCTAAAGCCTGTCCACGTCCATAGAGCGCCTACCTTACAAGCAGGCGCTCGAATCATTCGGCTCCATTCGTTTTGGACGTCTTGGAGGTTGCGGGTTGTCTTTTGGGTTGAACAGGGCGCGGAGTGTGAACCAAAGTTGGTCATCAAATTCGCCTTGCATATAGCGATTCAGGCGCTTGAAGGTCTCTTCATCCGGGCTCCCATCCACTAACGCCAGGACACTTTCTACAAGGCGCCGCCGCGCGGTCAGTTCCTCGGAAGACGGCTTCGGTGGCCGGCATTCCTCTTCCGGCCAATCCTTGATTCCATTCAATTTCTCGTGCCGCTTTCGCATCCAAGGATGTAACGCACAGCCACGGAACCGACGCGAGGAGACCTCTTCTCTCAGATGTTCAGGTGTGATTCTCTTGATTTGCTGATTTTCCACCAACATTACACCCTCCAGAAGGCTGAAAGTGCATTGCCAATCATGGTCCGAATCTCACAAAATGCCGAGATTAGGACCAGTTCCCAGCATGGGGTCGCTACGAGGCGTAAAGGCCGCTGAAGCGCCGCTCACGCGATGGCCTGCGGCCAGCCTTGACCCCTCTACGCTCTAAATCCAGCGCCGGCTACCAAGAGCAGCGCGAATTCCACTACAGCTCGTCGCGCTGATGGTCCGATTCAGGACGCTTCACAATGAGCGAGAGTCCGTATTGAGCAGCGGAAAGCTTCTCGGGAGCGTCCTTGTAGAACTCCGCCAGGAAGTCTTTGAACTTATCCGCCGACTGTTCCGACTGTTGCGATTTCCAGATCGAGGCCACGCCGACCAGGATCTTGGCATGGTCATCTTTCCGTTTCTGTTCCTTGATGGTTTGAGCACGGAGACGGCGCTCACTGGCCTTGATGGCGGCGGTTCTATCCGCCAAAGCCTTTTTGACGGCCGCAATTTCCGCTGCGGCTTTATCCTTGAGAGCCTGCTTCTGTTCTTCCAGTTCTTTCAGAGTCTTAGCCATGCTTGAAAGGATACACGAGTAAGCGACAGAAACCAATAGCAGTGATAAACTAAATGTGTTGAGGAGCTCTAAATGCGCGTATCCGCGTTTGCTTCGCAAACGCCGCGCGCCTGCAGCGAGCAGAGGCAACAGCAACCGCAAAGTCAAGAACAGCAGCAAGAGCAGCGACAACGGCAACCGCAAGAACAACAGCAAGGACCATAAAAAGCTATGGCCATCTTCAATCTGCAGATGAAGTCGTCAGCCAGCGCGCCACCAAGCGCCGCTCATGCCGCCTACATCACCCGCGATGGCCAATATGAGAGGCGGGGCGGTGTGGCGCTCGTCGATTCCGGCAATATGCCTGAATTTGCCGAGGCTGACCCACACGCTTTTTGGCGTGCGGCCGACGCCCACGAGCGCGTAAACGGACGTGCCTATACAGAGCTACAAATCGCCCTTCCACGCGAGTTGAACCATGAGAAGCGCGTCGAGTTGGTGAAGACCGCCGTACAGGAATTCATGGGTGACAGATTTGCCTATACTCTGGCGGTCCATAGCCCCGTGGCGAACGACAATATCGAGCAGCCGCATTTACACCTGATGTTCTCCGAGCGCGTTGTGGACGAGCACACCCGCGCGCTCTCCGAGGAGCAGTTTTTCAAGCGCAATGGGGCGAAGAAGGACCGGGGTTGGAGCGACCGCTCCAAGCCGGAAGAGATCCGGTCCAAGTGGTGCGAGATGATGAACCGCGCGATGGAGCGCGCAGGAATCGAGGAACGTGTCGATCATCGTTCGTGGGACAGGCAGGGGAGGGGAGACCTCGCCGAGCTTGTCGAACCGAAGGAGCTACGCGGCGACGGGCGGGATGCGGTCGAGCGCCACGAGGAGATTGCACGGTTGCGCGAGCTCCGGAGGGAGTTGCCGCCGCCGCATCTGGACGGAGCGGCAGCGCTTCAGAAGATCGAGGCCGAGGCCCAGGCGCAAATTGTCGCGATCGAGATGAAGCTTCAAGAGGAGTTGGGCCTCATTGACCGGCTGATTGCCAAAGCCAAAGAGACAATAGAAAAGCTTTCCCAGCGGGCGCGGGGTGTTTTCGGCGGTGGGCCGGCGCCGGTCTTCGCGCGGGCCGCGCGCATCGCTCCACACAGCCGGGAGGAGCGGGAGGCCGCCGAGAAAGCAAAGTCCATTTTGAGCATGATGGACAGGTTGGCCACGCGGGAGCAGGGGGCGGCGTGGATCGATCAGCAGATTGCCGCGCGGGAACTGGAAATGGGCGTTGCCATACGGCGGTCTGGACAATATCAGAGCGGGCGGATTCTATTTGAAAGCCAGACCAGCCCTGACGAGGCGGGCTTCATGACTCCCAACGGCGAGCAGCTGGCGAAGCTGGGCAGCTCGCTTCGGCACTGGCGCAGTGAGGCGGCCAGGGCCGAGGCCCGGATAGCGGCTCATCCGCAGACCAAAAGCTGGCTTCAGCGGACCATCCGTGAGCCGGACCCGCTGTTGAAGCAGTGGCAGGCCGAGGCGGACCGGGCGCGGGAGATTGAGCGCGATGAGGCGCAAAAAGTCGCCCGGATCGAAGCCCAATGGACCGGGCATGAGGAGAAGTGGAACACCGACGCCGAGGCCAGGCGCACCGCCAACGAAAAGCAGATTGAGAAGTGGCAGCAGGAAATTGACTATCTCAAGGACGGACGCGAGCCGGTGTTACGCGAGCTGGCACGGCGCGATGCCGACCCGCTGATACTGGCCGAGCGCGAAACCTTGCGTCAGCAGCAGAAGCAGAAAGAACAGCAGCGGCAACGGGGAAGCAGAGATTTCGAGATCGAGTGATGACCAGGCCAGGTCTCTGCCGCCCCGGCACCCCGCCCGCGCTCACATTGTGGACAGCATCAGTCGAAAAAAGAGACCGGCACCTTGTACAGCCTGGCCAGCTCCTTCAGTTCGACGTAATCGACGCGGCGTTCTCCGCATTCGCATTTTGAAATGAAGGATTGAGGGCGCTTCAGAGCCTTGGCCACGCCGGCTTGCGTTAGGCCAGCCTGTCGGCGGGCTTCCTTCAAACGCAGCCGGAAGGCTGTATAGGCTTTCTGATAGTCGCGGGATTTCAGGGCGAGGCCTCACATGAACGCCCTTCCAGATGTAAAATCCCATCATGGAATAACCCAAAATGGGATATTCACCGTGGGCGGCTCGCGTCCCATCCCGTTCCGTACCTATACGCCGTGGAGGGCGTTCGGTGATTCAGAGATGCAAGATTGGAAGCACAACGATGAATAGCGAAGACTTCATTGCTCGGCTCCGCCACAATTGGAACCGTGTGCTCTCTGGCGACCCGGAAGCGGAAGCTGAGTTCTGGCTCACACTCACAACGGGCGAGGAAGAAATCCCAGCGCTATTGGATAGGGAATCCATTGCTGAATGGGTGATAGCATCAATCGTCCAGGACGCGCGAGCGGCCGGTGCCCCGGAGCATCCCGAAATTGAATACCGGATGCGGATTAAAAATGCAGCCAGCCGGCTTCAGCATCCATTCCTTCTTATGTTGGTCGCAGACGGGGTGAAACCTTCCAAAGAAGACCCGATCACGGCACTGGATCAAATCCTCAAGACGTTTGGAAGCATATCAACATGACCGGCAATGTTATTAGATAGAGTCGAAAGGATTGAAAGCTCGGAAGCGAGGCGCAGAGCGCCGCCGGCACGGAGATCCCGGAGACTCCATCCATCGCGTAGTGAATTATCAACATTTAGGTGCGGCCAAAATGAGTGGGAGTGAAACGCCAAGTTGGTCTATGATTTTTATGTCATATTCGCCAAGTTCTCCCAGGATTTGCAGGCATCTGTTGGTCGTAAGAGTCCCACCGACGAAATGTGGCTCAATCAGAATCTTCGGCCTCATCTGAGATAGTATTTCGCGAGAGCTGTCGAGCACCTCCACTTCCGCGCCCTCGATATCCATCTTAATAAAATCGATGTGCTTTATCTGTCTTTCCCTGCAAAACCTAGTCAGAGTTATAGTTGGTACATTAACAACTGAACCGCGCCCGATGCCGACGATCGATGCGGCGGAAGAGCCCATGGAACCCTCAGCAGAGAAGTCAAGTCCATCGTCGTGGCTCCAAACAGCTTCGTTTATTAACGTGAATGGGGGGTAACCGAAGCTCTTTGCTGTAATGAGGTTCTCCGTTGCAGTCCGAAAATTCTCGGCATCCGGCTCAAATGCAAATACTCTACCGGTAGGGCCTACCTCACGTGCAAATACTATTGAGGTGATTCCCGAGTATGCACCGAGATCCAAAACAACGTTCCCTGCCGCCAACGATGCGAATTCGAGATACTGTCTAATGGTCGCGTAGGGCTCTGGAATAGAGGAAAAGAGCACAGGGAATTCATCGAATCCGATTAGCCGGTGGCGGCGAGAACAACTGAAATCCGACACGCCCCCTGCGTCCTGTACAGCTCCGAAATAATAGTCGAAGGAAACGACCATGTCGCTCAGATAGACTTCATGCTTTCGCCCGATCCGGATGGTAGATTTTCCCTTGCGAATCTCAATTGCCTCTGGTTTGTAATACACGGCGATTCCTTGATCTCTCAGTAACTGGTTCCAGCGACGTGTATGGATTCGATCCAGAACAAGCTGAGGGATCAGCGGCCTTACCAAGCTTTTAATAAATCTTACGGGGTTAAGAGGCATAGCCGATATTATAGCTGTATAGTCTCGCAACGAACCTTCATCGGGAAGCTTGGCAATCAAGGAGCAGCTCGGCCACGCTTTTTGTGGAGTACATCCATTCCAGCCCGGAGCACACCCCAATTCCAGTACCGGATGTACACCTCGTCGTACCTAACCCAGGCGGGCCGATTCCGCTTTGCGATGCTCGCGTTCCCTGAAAACTCACGGCTCCTCCACAGAGGGGCCGTGAACGTGATCCCGCTCACGAATTATTTGCAAAGTATGATCCCCGGCCTAATTTCCAAGTGTTCATGTTGACGCGGCGAGGGAAATCTGAAATTATTCCACCGTATAAACTTCAGTAACTTTCCAGATCTGTAATTTGCTTACCGCGGAGTGGCCACGGAAAAGCGCACCATTTTGCCTATCACACGGCGCGCGCAGTGAACAAAACTAAGTTTTCGCAGATTCAGTTCGATTACGAAAGGATCAGGAAGACAATGCACAACAGGATGGCGGCAGTGGCAATCTGCATCGCGGGGTTTGCGATGAGTGCGGCAGCGCAAAACTTAAATGTCCCGGGCAATATACAGGCCTCTGGAGGTATTGCCACCGATGGATACACCCCAAACAGCACAGATTGTCAAGGGCGGAGTAAAACCAGTCCACTGTGGCGGAGTAAAAGCGGGCCATT
>CAYTJN010000128.1:0-12135 GCA_964438125.1 uncultured Occallatibacter sp. | reverse complement strand
TCTGGCAGTACATCCACGAGGAGAAGATTCCCGTGGTCGATCTCTACTTTGCCAAGGAGCGCCCGATGTACGTACGTGGCGATGCGCTTCTCCCTATCGAACAAGCCTTCGTGGCGCGTCTCGGCGAGAAGCCGCAAATGGTCAAGTCGCGGCTGCGTTCGCTGGGATGCAGCCCCTGCACCGGAGCGATTCGCTCGGACGCCGATACGATTCCCGCGATCATCGCGGAGCTAGTCAACTTCCGTGTGTCAGAGCGCGCCAATCGCGCGATCGATCACGATCAGGAAGGCTCAATGGAAATCAAGAAGCGGGAGGGCTACTTCTAAATGGCAACTCTTACCGCACAACCATTTTCGGTCGGCGAGTTTCTAGCCGAAGAGCGCCAGAAGGATTTGCTGCGCTTCTCTACCGCGGGCAGCGTGGATGATGGGAAGTCCACGCTCATCGGCCGGCTGCTCTATGACACGCAGTCTGTCTACGAAGATCAAGTTCGCTCCATCGAAGGCAAGGGAACGACTGCGCCGGGGCATATCGATTTTGCATTGTTGACCGATGGACTGAGAGCCGAGCGCGAGCAGGGCATCACCATCGATGTGGCCTATCGCTACTTTGCCACCCCTCGGCGGAAGTTCATTATTGCGGACACGCCGGGCCACGAGCAGTACACACGCAACATGGCGACGGGCGCATCGACAGCCGATGCCGCCGTGGTGCTGATCGACGCCAGCAAGGGCGTACTGATTCAGTCGCGCCGTCACGCGTATATCGCATCGCTGCTGCGCGTGCAGCACGTGATTGTCGCGGTGAACAAGATGGACCTGATTGGTTACGATGAAGCGGCTTTCCGCGCCATCGAGGTGGATTTCACCGCTGTTCTCGATCAGATTGCGACTGATACGGGAAACCCTGTCGAGGCGATCTTCGTACCTGTCAGCGCACTTGCCGGGGACAACATCGTTCATCGGTCGGAAGCGATGCAGTGGTACGAAGGGCCATCCCTGCTCGAACTGCTGGAATCGATTCCCTCATCCCTCGATACGCGCACGGCGCCCTTCCGTTTTCCGGTGCAAAGGGTTCTTCGCCCCGATCATACCTTTCGCGGATTTGCAGGCCAGATCGCATCCGGAACGATTGCCCCAGGCGACAAGATCACCGTGCTTCCTTCGGGCAGAAGCGCCGAAGTTGCGCGCATCGTAACCTTCGATGGAGATCTTGTACAGGCTCACGCACCGCTTTCCGTGACGCTGGTGCTTGATCATGAACTTGACATCAGCCGCGGCGATCTGATCGTCGCTACTCAAGCTCAAGCAACCGTCGCCAAGCACCTCAAGGCCGCGCTGGTCTGGATGGATTCGCGTCCGCTCCGGCGCAATCGCCGCTATCTGCTCAAACACACCAGCCAGACGGTGCCTGCGTTTGTCTCCGCAATTGAACATCGCACCGACATCGCCACGCTTGCGCACGAGGCCGCCGAGACGCTCGAGATGAACGGCATCGGCGTTGTCAGCATCGACCTGTTGCGACCGATCGCGGTTGATTTCTACGGTGAGAATCGCTCCACGGGCGCGTTTATTCTGATCGATGCCGAGACTAACAGTACCGTCGCGGCCGGCATGATTACGGCCGCCACTGGCACGGTTGCATCGGCATCGGGTCCAGTTACGGCCGAGGAACGAACCGCGCGTTGGGGCCATCGCGGCGGGGTTCTCGAGTTGACCGGCCCGGTTGAACTGATCGACCGGATCGAAAGGTCACTCTTTGTGCGCGGAGCCGTCACGGCACGCATCGATGCCGATAGCGAACCATTTTCAGATCACGCCGGTCTGGCCGATCTGCTGATCCGCCACAAGGTCCTATCCGGAATGATTGCACTCGTCGTCAACCTGACGGGAGGTGAGACCCTCACAGCGCGGGCGGAAGGCGAAGAAATATTTCTCGCAGCAAGCAAAGAAGTTGAAGCAATCACCAGCGTTCATGAGTTGTTAGCGCGGAGCGGCATTCTCGTTTCGAGCGGAAGCGCGGACTGGGTCATCTAGCGACTGTGAGACAAGCCGGGGCAACGCATTGAAAGCGAAAGGAAGCAAGCAGTGGGTTCAACAGAGATACAAGCGGAAGTAAAAACCAAGCTCGAAACAGTGCGCACTACGCTTGCTCGGGAGATTACAGGCAAGATGGACGTGTGCCTGACATGCAGCTTTCAGGCCGAAGATGTGCTTCTCGCTAAACTCGCGGCTGAATTGGATCCGCAGATTCCGATTTTGTTTCTCGATACGGGCTATCACTTTGCCGAGACCTATGCTTATCGCGATCGCATCGTCGGCGAATGGCAGCTCAATCTGATCAATCTCTTGCCAGAGAAGACTGTCGCCGAGCAGGAAACAGAGCACGGCCTTCTCTATCAAAGCGCGCCCGATCAGTGCTGCAAGCTGCGCAAGGTTGAGCCGCTCTTCAAGGCGGTTGCGGGTTATCGCGTGTGGATTACCGGGATGCGCCGAGAGCAGGCGAAGAGCCGGACCAACCTTGAAGAGTCGGCCCTTTTCACGCTTCCCGGTGGCAAGCAGGTTTTAAAACTCGCGCCTCTCGCCTCGTGGACGACGCGCGATGTCTGGTACGCCTGCGAAGGACTCTCGATTCCGCTGCTGCCACTTTATGAGCGCGGTTACTCCTCTATCGGTTGCGAACCATGTACGACGCTGCCACTCGATCCCAACGATCCGCGCTCCGGACGCTGGGCCGGCCGCAAAGTTGAGTGCGGCATTCATATTGAGGCCGCACCCGCGAGATAGCGGTGGACACGTACTTGGGAGGCTGAATGCAATACTTCATCGGATTCGTCATTGCACTCTTTATCGCACTGACAGGAGTCGGGGCAGGCACAGTCACAGTGCCGGTTTTGGTTCTATTTCTCGGAGTTCCCGCAGTCGAGGCCGTTGGAATTGGTCTGATGTTTTCTACGGCAGTGAAATTGATTCTGATGCCGACGCAGATCATCCGTGGCAACGTCGACTGGAGAACGCTGGGATACATGTTGCTGGGTGGTGTGCCGGGTGTCATCATTGGTTCGCTCTTTTTGAAACACCTGGTCAACGCCGGATCGCAGAACCTGCTGAACTCGTTGCTGGGAGCGATCCTGGTCACGACCGCCGGTTGGCAGATTGTTTCTTTCTTTCGTCCGAAGAAACAAAGCGAAGATCAGCGCGATCGGAGCCCATGGCTGGCGTGGCTGATGTTTCCAGTCGGCGCCGAAGTCGGCTTCTCCTCAGCGGGGGCTGGTGCTCTGGGCAGCACCGCGCTGTTGGGACTTACTCCGTTGGCGCCGGCGCAAGTGGTCGGCACGGATATTGCCTTCGGATTTTTTGTCTCGCTCATTGGCAGTGGCGCGCACTGGTTCGCGCACTCATCGAACCCCAGCCTGCTGCTGCAACTGATTGCCGGAGGCGCGGTGGGAGCCGTTGGGGGAACGATTCTCAGCACGCGCGTCCCTCGGCGGCCGCTGCGGTTTGCCCTTCTGGTGTGGCTGCTGATTCTCGGAGTGCAGTTTCTCTTCAACAGCTACCAGGTTTGGTCAGCGCCGCACAAAACCGCAGACAGCGTGTTGCAGACGGCGCATCGAAGCTAGAAATTGCTCCCGAGAACCGGCCTTCCGATCGCGCTATTTTGGTGTTGGCAGCGCTGTTGCTGCGGTCGGATCGTCGATGTGGGTGATGTGGACGCTGGCTTGGGTTTCCGGCACAGAGCCGTCATTGACCTGGACCTCGGCGGGCTTGCCTTGAATGAGAATGCGTGCCGTGATGTCTCCGCAGGCGGGAACGCGGACACGCTGCGTGACGGAATGAGCCTCGGAGCCGGAGCCTGAACGAACAATGACTGGAAGGTCAGCGACAGCGTAACCGGTGTTGGCGATCTTGACTGCGACCAGCCAGTTATCCGCCAAGGTCATAGTAGGAAAGACGCCTTGGATGCTTAAGTCGGGCAGCCCTTTGTCGACATCGACCCAGTCAGCAAAAAACCAGGAGAGATCAGGGTGGGCTTCGGAGTCTTCGAGGAGTTTTTCAAAGACTTTGGGTGCGGCGGGATGATCTGCCCTCAGCGCGGCGGAGAGCGCCTGATCGCCCACCAGGTCACGGAGCATCCAGAGAACGTAAGCGGCCTTGGTGCGGTAGTAGACGGGCGAGATGGCCTGCGAAAGAGGTTGGCCTGCGCTCTCCCCCGGACTTGCAGGCTCAGCCAGAGCCAGGGCGCTGCGGTCTGTTTCAAGAGTGCCCAGAGCCTGATCGCGTCCATGCTGCTTTTCGATCCATAGAGTGCCCATGAAACTCGCTATTCCTTCGTCGAGCCATGCGGGAGGCCGCGGTGAATTTTGCTGGGTGAGCCACGCGTGAGTAAGGGCGTGAACCAGAATGCCATCCAACGCACCAGCTTTGACATCCCGGCGGGGCTCGCGGACCGGAGTGACCAGCAAAGAGCCAGCCTCGAAGGGAGCATCGCAGGGGTTCGGCAAGTCAAGCAGAAAGAGCGGTGACCGGGGCTGTTTTCCGAGCCAGCCCTCAATGAAGGGCTTGACCTTGCCTGCAGCCTCTGTCCAGAACTCAACGGAGACGTCGTCTTCGGGCAGGGTGAAGGCGGCTACGTTGGGTCCGAGGTGAGGGGTGCGAATGGCGACAAAAAGGCTGGGAGCTTCGAAGCCCAGGATCGAGCTGCCGGAGTCTGCTGTTGCGACGCCGTTGACCTCTCGATTCTGATCGAGAGCCCCTGGCTCTGTTGTGGTCAAAGGCACGGAATGACCGTTAATGAGTGCGACGTTCGGGGCTTGGCCATGTGGGAATTCGACCGTGAGCCGCAGGCGGAAGTGCGCACCGGTGAGCCGCAATTTCTGGTCGCCCATTTCGTCGAAGAGGCGCGCGCCATCTCCCAGAGCGACGGGGACGCTCGAATCCGGATACCAGACAACATTTCCGAATCCTCGCAGGCCTGTGAAGGGTAGGCTTATCTGGTCCCAGTCTGAGTGGAGGGCCAGTTCGGAGGGAGTTCCTAGAGACACGAGGCGTTGTGCGGATAAGCCGATCTGGCCAGAGTAAGTCACGTCGAGTTGGAGGCTATGGCCGGGGGCGAGTGGCTCAGGCAGCAGAACGGCCGCCTCGTGCAACTGGCCGGTGTGATCGGCGTCGGAATTAAGTGTGGAGACTGTGAAGGTTGAGTCCTTGCCATCTGACCGGATGCGCTCCCAGTTAAGCGACGACGAAATTTGCAGAGGAATACGGAGGAGCGCGGCTTTGCCGTCGTTGCGCACCGTGAGCGCGGCGCGAACCGCGATCTGCTGGGCGGCAGGAGTGAGATGGACGTCAAGGTCAAAGGCGGTGAAAGTAACGGCCTGGCGCTCTTCGTCAGAAGGCGACAGGCTTGCGGCTTGCGTAGAGGGATGGGATGCAGGCTGAGCTGTGGTGGTAGGCTGGCCGTTTTCGTCGATGGAGCGCGAGAAGATGACCTTGCCTTGGTGGGGCTGTTCGGGCGCAGTGGCGGGCTGTTGCGCTGGTGGATTGTTTTGCGCGGCGTACGTGAGCGAGGCTAGACAGATCGCGGCCAAGGCGACTGCTGTACGACGTGGATGAACCAGCTTCATGAACCCAGACCTTTCTGCTTCTTCGGTCTAGACGCAACCGCCAGGGTGGGGAGAGCGCTATTGGCTCCGCGCGCCAACTGACGGCGCTGGCGAAAGGCCTCATACAATACCACCGCGCCGGCGGCCGAGACGTTGAGGGAGCTGACTCCGCCGGCCATGGGAATTCGCAGCAGGTGGTCACAGGTTTTGCGGACGAGGTCGTGCAGGCCTTCGCCTTCGCGGCCCAGCACAAGGACGCAGTCGCCGGTGAGGTCGAACTGATCGTAGTCACACGTCCCGCGCTCGTCGAGACCGATGATCCAGAGGTTGCGGCGCTTGAGTTCTTCAAGGGCGCGAACCAGATTTACCACCCGCGCAATTCGTAGATGCTCGCTGGCGCCGGCGCTGGCTTTGACGGCTACAGGGCTCAAGGGAGCCGAGCGCCGCTCGGTGAGCAACACGCCGTCCACACCGGCTCCGTCGGCCACGCGCAAAAGTGAGCCCAGGTTTTGCGGATCTTCAACACCATCCAGAGCGAGCAATAGCCGTGCGGCGTTGCTGCTGGCCGGATCGGGTGCGTAGAGATCCTCGATGGAGAGAGATTCCAGTCCCCGGACCAGAGCCACGACGCCCTGATGAGTTGGAGTCTGGGCGAGCTGCGTCAGCTGCTCCCGCGTCTCCTGGCGGACGCGAAGTCCGGCCTCGCGGCAGAGAGCAACCAGGCGTTCCAAGCGGTCATCGTGCCGTTCGCGAGCCACCAATACCTGGTCGAAGCGGCGCCGTCCGGCCTTCACGGCTTCCTCGACCGGATGCAATCCATATAGAACTTCCATAAGAAATAGTGTAGAAGATCGGTGGCTTTGGCTTCGCTTTGGTAACCGCTTTCTGCCGAGAGCAGCTTTCCACAGTGCGGCCGCCCGACCGGCGACGCCGAGGAGCCAACCGTCATTCTTCGTTCTGCGTGATCCAATGCGCGGCTGATGCTCGTTCTTCAAAGCTCCGACTCGTTCATAAGTGCTGTCGGAATAATGGAAAATGCGAAGTCGAATTCGCATGTTATTCACAAAGAGAACAGCTATGACTTCTTATTGTTAGCAAAGTTACTTAATTCGCAAAGCCTCGAAATGATTTCTTGACAACTCTCAAAGATTCGAGCTACTGTTCGCTGCAGTTGTCTATCCCCCCATGAGGTAACACAATCATGAAGACGAAAACTGTTCTTGCGACAGTATTCACGCTGTTGCTCGCCTCCTCATCCTTCGCTCAGTCTATCAAGACCTGCCAGACTGGCTCACTTGCAAGTTACATCGCCCTGGGCTCCGGCGGATGCATGTTCGACAGTGCCCTTTACAGGAATTTCACTTACACATCATCAGCCGCAACCACAAACGGCGTCAATCCGAACGACATCACGGTCACACCCATTCTGCTGCCAACGGCTACCCTGTTTCCGGGACTTAATTTCTCCGCAAAGTGGATGGCAGCTAAGGACACGGCTCAACAATCGACGATCGGATACAACGTTGTTCCCTTTCCACCGCAAGCGTCGCCTGTGCCAACTGGCGCGGTTCTTACCCTCGATCTAGGGACGACGCAGGTCTTCGGAATCATCGGGAGTGTGACGGTGACGGAAACAACGAGTGCGACCAGTACCACAGACTTGTTGAAAGTCTACGAATCCTGCGAGGATGCGTGCATGCTCAAACAGTCGGATTCAGTGGTCGTGACGCCGGTTGGATCCCTTCAGACGGCCATTGTTATTTCGCTTTACGGCGGTACAGGTGGAGTATTGCTGGATAACTTTGCAGCCGACGACGCCTTTGGTCCACAGCCCGAATAGCCGCATCCAATCCCGGTACTCTCACTACTGTTCTTTCCTGAGCAAGTTCGCCTCAGCGCACCAAGTCCGTGCACTGGGGCGAGTTTGCATTGGACGTTGGCAGGTTGGATACTGTGGGTCAGCGGAGACCTCATGAAAGAACCCACAATCCAAACCTTCGATGTTGTTCTCGAGCCAGACCACACTCGGCTGCGCTGGGTGATTGCCCGTGTTCCCTTCGATCCCGCGAAGGTATGGCCTGTGCGGCGGGGCAATCGGGTGCGCGGTGAGATTTCGCTCGCGCAGAGCAACCCTGAGTCTGTGAAGAGCAAAAGCGCGGGCTTTGCGTTTCGCACTTCTCTCTTCCCCGATCCGCGTGGCGAAGGATGCGTTCTGCTGGTCAACAAGAAAATGCAGGCTGCGGCCGGGGCCGCGATCGGTTCCCACGTGCGAATTCGGCTGGAACCGGATCTCGAGGAGCGTGCGGTTGTAATCCCGCCCGAGCTTACCCGCGCGCTCAAGGGCGACCCGAGGCTTCCGAAGTGGTTCGCCGGCTTGAGCGACTCGATGCGTAGGGAGATCGGCAAATGGGTGAGCGAGCCGAAGACCACCGTGAGCCGCGAAAAACGCGCCGAGATGATGGCCGAACGGATGTTGCTGACCCTGGAGGGCGAAACAGAATTGCCGCCGATCTTGCTCGCGGCCTTTGTGCGCCAACCGTTGGCCCGCAAGGGTTGGGAAGCGATGACTCCGGTGCAGCGGCGCGGCCATTTAATGGGTATCTTCTACTACCAGACCAGCGACGCGAGAGAGCGGCGTGCCGCAAAGGCCGTCGAAGAGGCGTTGCGCGCGGCTAAGCGGAGATCAGAGAGGTGAGTTAGTTGGCGAAGAGTAAGTTCAAATGTCGTTCTGTTGTTTCTAAAGAGTGTCAACTATATAAATTCTTCGATCGGCGGGCGTTATGAAACCGGTCCACTTCGCGTTTATCGGGACTTGGATCAGATGCGATCCAAGTCCCGATGTTTGTCGACATAACTACTGCGTCAGCGTTAGAGATCCCGCATCGAGCGAGACCGAGAAGAAGCCATGAGAGTTCTCGGTAATGGGAGTTCCTTTTTGTGACAATGTGCCGCTGGGAACTGTAACTCGAAGATACTTGCCGGTTGGGAAGTTAGCCGGCAAGGTCCAGGTCCACGTTGTCGTGCTTCCGGATGTGGAGCGGTTTGCCGAGGCGACTGTTTTCAATCCGCGCCAGTAAGCCCCAACATCCACGACCGAGTCAACCCAGGTGTCACCTGCTGTTTTGGCGTGCGTCATGGCGCCGGTAACATCTGTTACCGCAACTGGGTTATACCAAACCGCGCTGGTCGGAGTGATGGTGTGAATAAGGAAGATCTGCCATGCGCCGGAACTGCGCGCTGTGTCCGTCACCGCATTGAACTGGGAAGCGGTCTCCCCCTGGGCAGCCATGTGGCACGGCACATCGAACGGGTAGGTGTTGTCGTTCGGCATCATTGACCCACCCTGCACTCCTCGATAAATCAGGAATCGGGTAGAGGCGTCTGCATCGTAGCCAGTATCCCCATAAGGCGAGGCTCCGGTCCAGACTGCCTTCTGCGGATAATGCGACACGATGTAACTGGTATCATCGTCAAGTTCAGTGGCCAGGTTTCCAGTGTTCGTATTCGTCATGCAGTTAGTTAGATTGGCCTGGCAGTGGTCCTGGGTATGATTTCCCAATTCGTCGCCAGCCTCCGCGGCTGCGGTCCAGGTGGCGTCGTAGTTGCTTGCGTCGTTATGTTCTCCCGAGACCAGGTAGTAGGTGACCGGCACTCCCACGGCTTGAATGTCGGCGTAATGCTGGATCTGCGACGGTTGCGAATCGTCGAATGTCCACGAGGTCGCAGCTTTGAAACCAGCCCAATTGAGAATTGTAAGTGGCCCTGAAGTAACTCCCGCAAGCGAGATTCCCGCAGAAGGCAGTGGAATGCCATCGTTCGGAGCGGTTCCGCCGCCTGTCGTAGTGACCGTGAGGGTGATAGAGGTGGACGTGCTCAGGGATCCCGAGACTCCCGTAATGGTTACCGTGCTTGTTCCCGCGGCAGCCGCGCTGCTGGCTGCAAACGTAACCACGCTGCTGCCCGAGGTGGGGTTGGTTCCGAAGCTCGCAGTCACGCCGCTAGGCAAGGTGGAGGTGGTCAGCGTGATGCTGCCGGCAAATCCGTTCACGTCCGTAACGGTGACGGTGTCGGTGCCGCTGTTGCCCTGAGCGACGGACAGAGCGGAGGCCGACGACGCCAGCGTGAATCTGGGCGCGGCGGTAACCGGGGTTATGCCGAACGACTCGCTGACCGCCTCGTTACAGGTGTTGATCTGCAACTGCTGACCGGCCGTAGTGGTGGGAAAGTTGAGGCAGAGTTTGCTGTTCTCATCGACGAGTTCGGCGACCCCGGACGAAAGCTCGAAGGCTTCGAACTGCATGTTGAGCGCGCCGCTGTAGTAGGTGTAGAGCTGAATGCCGGTTCCAGGCGTCGTGCTCGGCCCGATGACATTCCAGGCGGCCCCGGCGAGATTGGCACTCGTGATCTCCCAACTGTTCGTTCCAACGCTGGTGAAGAGCCATTCCTGATTGATATCGCCGGCTGTGCACACTTGTTGCTCAACCGCAGTTCCGTTGGCGGTGGCGCCGCCGGTGTCATCGACGCAATCGCCATTGGATTCATTGACGACCGTGTAAGCTGTGCCGCTGGTAATCGGAAAGGCGGCGAGAGTGCCCCCACTGACAGTCAGCGCGATGGTAGCGGATGCGCTGGTCGTGCCAGAGGTTCCAGTGACGGTCACGGTTCCCGAGGAAGCCGAGCTGCTGGCAGCCAGCGTGATCGTGCTCGACGTTGCTGAAGATGTTGGGCTGAAGGTCGCCGTAACTCCGCTGGGCGCGGTTGCGGTGAATGACACGGCGCCGGTAAACCCGCCAAAATCGCCAACCGTGATCGTGTCGCTGCCGCTGCTGCCCTGAGCGATAGAGAGAGACGAGGCAGAGGGGGTCAGCGTGAAGCTGGGTTGAGTGGTCTGAGTGACGGTCAAAGCGACAGTTGCAGTCGCGCTCAGCGTGCCGGAGGTCCCGGTGATCGTTACGGTGCTCGTCCCCGCACTGGCCGCGCTGCTGGCCGTGAAAGTAACGACGCTGGCCGATGTGGCGGGGTTGGTGCCAAAGGATGCGGTAACTCCCGCAGGCAGGCCCGAGGCGGCAAGCGTCACTGAGCTTGAAAATGGACTAACATCGGTGACCGTGACAGTATCGGTGCCGGTCGCGCCTTCGGCAATCGACAGCGTGGAAGCCGAAGGTTTCAGCGAGAAACTGCCCGTCCCGCCGGTGGTGGCTGAACCGTTCACGGAGCAAGCCGTTCCGCTAACAGAGAAGGCCGTGGGCACAGCGTTGGTGCTTCCATTCCAGGTGCCATTGAATCCAATGCCCGTGAGGCTGGCGCCGGCGGCAATGCTGCCGTTATAACTCTCGTTGTTAACTGTGACGTTGGCTCCGCTTTGTGTTTCAGCGCCATTCCAGAGGGATGAAATGGTCTGACCGTTGGCGAAGGCCCATGTCAGAGTCCAGCTGCTGATGGCGGTCGTTCCGGTGTTCTGGATGGTGATGGCTGCGCCGAACGCGCTCGTGTTCTGAGGTTGAATCGTGTAGAGAATGTTGCATGCGGTGGGTGCAGCGAAGGCGCTCGGGGCAGCCAAGGTGACAAGCAGGCTTGTGAGTAAAGTCGAGTACCTACTCAGACGGCGAGAGGATGCCCGCACAGAGGGGCGTTGAGGTTGAAGCGTAATCAATTGCATAGCGTTCCTTTCGGGGGGGGGATCCTAGCATGCGGATACCCGCTTGCGGTAGAGAGATTGCGGATTGCATGGGCGTACGGCTCAAGAGAACGGCTTTTCCTTATTGATCCATAAACACGGCAGGTGAGGTCCACGGAGTCCTCCACGCAACCTGTCCGTACTTCTCATGTGTTTAAACAATCTACGAATGCATCATACGCGGGCTTTTTGTTGATCGGCAACTCTAACTATTGGTTACTTTTACCTAATAAGAACACGCTCCATATTATTGAGAAATGGGGGCATTTGTTACTTTATGGCTGGAGAAGGTTCGAGGCAATTTTATGCAGTGAAAGTATTGCTGGGAATAGCAATCGAGGAAATGGGCAACGAATTTTTTCGGTACCGAACCGTTCGCGAGTCGATGGAGAACGCCTCAACTTAACAAAAGTTAACGATAAACCTCCATGATAGTTCCAATTTGACGGCGTCTAGAGCGTCTAATGAGTTGAGATGAGTACTTACGCTGCAGTTCGCCCTTTTTTCGGTTCGGTCCCCTCCGCCGCTCACGACGAAGAAGTTCGTCAAGAGAACCTTGCTGTAGCGGCAGGGCTGAAGCGCCAGGACGCCGGATTGCTGGATGAGTTGATCGTCCAATATCAACACCGGCTGATGCGCTATCTGCTCTACTTGACCGGCAACCGAGAGATGGCCGAGGATCTTTTCCAGGAGGTCTGGATGCGGGTTCTGGTGCGGGGAGCGCAGTTTAACGGGAAGGCGCGCTTTGGCACGTGGCTTTTTACCATTGCTCGCAATCTGGTAATCGATCAACGGCGTAAGCGGACCATGGCCAGCCTGGACGAGCTTTTTGAAGGCGGCAGCGAAGACGACCGCCCGA
>CAYTJN010000127.1:0-12152 GCA_964438125.1 uncultured Occallatibacter sp. | reverse complement strand
TTATCGAGATCGACGCGGCCACCAATCGCGGTATCGACGAGATTCGCGAACTCCGCGACGCCGCCCGCTACGCCCCCAGCCGCGACCGCTACAAGATCTACATCCTCGACGAAGCCCACCAGATCACCGACGCGGCCTTCAACGCGCTGCTCAAGACCCTCGAAGAACCTCCGTCGCACGTCATCTTCATGATGGCCACCACGCAGCCCGAGGACATTCCCCAGACCATCCGCTCCCGCTGCCAGCACTTCAGCTTTCACGCCGTCAAATTCGACGACATCCTGGCCCAGTTGAAGATGATCGCCGCCAACGAAGAGGTGACCGCCGAGGACGCCGCTCTGGCCCTGCTCGCCGAGGCTGGTGACGGCTCCATGAGAGACGCGCTCTCGATCATGGACCAGGCAATCGCTTCTGCACCTGTTGAGGCGGGCCGCGCAGTTCTCTCCGGCGCACAAATTCGCGAGTTGATGGGCTCAGTGCCCAACGCGGTCTTTGAACGGCTGCTTGAAGCCGTCGCCGCCGGGCAGAGCGCCGAGTTGATGGAGCAGTTGAATCTGCTCGTCAACGCAGGCCACAGTCCCTCGTCGCTTGCCCGGCAGATGGTCCGCTATCTGCGCAACACCCTCATGGCCAAGCTAGGCGGCGAGCAAACGGAACTGTTGCAGATCTCCGGCGACGAACGCGCCAGGGTCGCCCGCACAGCACTGCTCTTCACCGAAGAAGAGATCACCCGCAACCTTCAAATTGTCCTGCGGACATTCGACGATTTGAACTACCGTCAGGAGCAGCGCTTTCACCTGGAACTCGGCTTGCTCAAGCTCATCCATGCCCAGCGCCTGCTTCCGATCGAAGAGCTCTTGAGCGGCGTAGCCAGTGGTATCAGCCAGCGCTCTTCCGTACCATCTCCCACTCAAGCCTCGACGGCCAGACCCCAAGCAAGCGCGCCGCGTCCGGCGTCTCCAGCGCCAGCCCCGGCGGCTCCGCCGCTCTCGCCCTTCGGTTCAAGCGGCAGCAGTTGGGGCGCAACGCCTAAAACAGCAGAGTCAAACTTGAAATCGACCGTCTCAGCATCGTCGGTCGCAACGCTGGAACGCCAATCACCCGCGCCAGAAGTCGCGATGCCAACCCACGCTACGGCCAGCGACGCTTCTGCCGTTCCAATCGACGCGCCCAGCATCGACACCATCCGCCACGCCGTAGGAAGCGCGTTGGTCGAGGCAGGCCACGAATCGGCGGCCCAGCTACTTGGCGCAGGCCAGTGGGCGATTGATGGCGCGAACCTGCGCATTGAGACCGCTCCTATGGGCAAGAAGATGCTGGCCCTGACCATCAATGCGGCGGCAGAGAAGATCATTCGCCAGGAGTTGCAAAAACTAGGCGCTCCCACACGCTTTCTGGTAGTTCCCAGCGAAGACGCCAGCAAAAAAGCCGGTCAATCTGCCGCACCCATGGTCACGCCGATCGCCGGCAGCATCCAAGAGGCAGCGCTCGCCAATCCGCTCGTCCAGCGTGCACGGGAGATCTTCAAAGCTGAAGTGCGCAGCGTCATCGATCTGCGCCAGAAATAAATTGCAATTCGGATTCGCATTTCCAAGAAGGAAACCACCCATGATCAACCCACTCAAAATCGGTGAAATGCTTTCGCAAGCCAACAAGATGCAGGAAGAGGTCCAGCAGAAGCTCTCCCAGACTGTGGTCGAGGGTGCCAGCGGCGGCGGAGCCGTCATCGCAACCATGAACGGCAAGAAGCAGCTTCTCAAACTCCACATCGATCCCTCTGCGGTGATCGGCCTGAGCGGGGACAAGCCCGACGTCGAGATGCTCGAAAACCTGGTCGTCTCCGCCGTCAACGACGCTGGAAACAAGGCCGATGAAGCCATCCAATCCAGCGTCAAAGGCATGCTCGGCGGACTCAATCTGCCGGGACTTGGCTGAACTTATCCATTCTAAGCAGAGAGGAGGCATTACTTTGCTCGATACTCTCGATCGCAGGAGTTTCCTCCGACTCGGCGTGGCGGCAGGCGCTGCGGTCGTCTCTCGGCGCTGGATGCATGCACAGTCCGTCACGCTTCCCGACCGCGTTGTTGAGGGTCGTGCGCTTGCGCTGAAGACGCCGATCACAACCACCAAACTCTATGACAACGTCTATCTGCTGCAAGGCTTCGGCGGCAACATGGCTCTCCAGACCGGCGGTGAAGGCAACATCCTCATCGACTCCAGCTTCTCGACCTCGGTTCCAAAGGTGCGTGAAGCCATCGCCGCCCTCAGTCACGATGCGCAGGACGCCCTCATTAACACTCACTGGCATTACGACCACACCGACGGCAACGAGGGCATGCACGCAGCCGGATTCACAATCTATGCCCACCGGAATACTCGTGACCGCATGGCCACGGCGCAGACGATTCCCTTCTTTCACCTGGTCATGCCCGCTGCTCCGACCACTGCTCTGCCTTCGATTACCTTCGGCGACAGCCTTCATATCTGGCACAATGGCGATTCGCTCGATCTGGTTCACTTCGACCCCGCTCACACCGACAGCGACATCTATATCCATTTCCACAAGGCCAATGTGCTCCACGTCGGCGACATCTGGTTCAACGGCATGTACCCTTTCATCGACGAAGCCACCGGCGGCTCAATTGGGGGTATGATTCACGCTTCAGAGAAGGCCCTCGCAGTCGCGGATAACGGCACGAAAATCATTCCCGGCCACGGCCCAGTTGGTTCTAAGTCCGATCTGCAAAAGTTTCACGACATGCTCGCAGGCGTTCGGGACAAAGTGGCTGCTCTCAAGGCATCCGGGGCAAGTGAGCAGCAAGCCGTAGTCAGGAAGCCCACAGCCGACTTTGATCCTGTCTGGAGCAAGGGCTTCTTTGTCGACGGAGATGTTTTCACCGGATTGGTCTATCGGACACTCTAGGAGGCACGCAAATTGTCACGCTATGCCGAGCCCATGGCACGGCTCATTGAAGAGTTGAAGAAGCTGCCCGGCGTCGGCACCAAGAGCGCCCAGCGCTACGCCTTTCACATCCTCCGGTCTACCGATGAGGATGCCGCCGCCTTGGCCGAAGCCGTTCGCGGTCTCAAGGCCAGCCTGCGCCTATGCTCGGTCTGCAATAGCGTCACCGACGTCGATCCCTGCGTCTACTGCTCCAGCCCCACCCGCAATCACCGCCTGGTCTGCGTCGTTGAAGAGCCAACCAGCATCGACACCGTCGAACGGACTCAAAGCTACCAAGGCATCTACCACGTGCTGCACGGCACTCTTTCGCCCTTGCACGGCATCGGCCCCGATCAGCTCCGCACCAGCACTCTCGTTGCCCGCGTCGAGCGCGGCGAAGTAGACGAAGTGATTCTGGCCACCAGCCCCACGCTTGAAGGCGAGGCCACAGCCCACTGGCTGGCTTCTGCCCTGCGCGGCCCCGCAGTCAGGATTACGCGAATCGCAACCGGTGTGCCGGCCGGCAGCGACATCGAATATGCAGACGAAGTGACGATGACGCGCGCAATGGAAGGTCGAAGGGAACTCTAGATTCCCCTTCCCAGAACAAGCCTCTGACCGCCTCAAGTTGTTGCCAACCGACAACAATTCATCTGCGTGCAACCGGACTGTCATAAACTAAAAAATAACCACCGGCCGCGGCTCTCATCCTGCGGACCCCCAACCGGAGAATCCGACATGCAGGACGCAGCCACCACCGGCCAGGGCCAGACCACGCCCCCGATCCCCCCTCCAAATTCCGACGCCATCATTCGGGCAGCGGGCATCGAGAAGTACTACGCCCAGCCCAGTCAGAACCGCATCCAGGTTATCTCCGCCACTGATCTGGCAATTATCCCCGGCGAGATCGTTGCCCTGCTCGGTCCTTCCGGCTCAGGGAAATCAACGATGCTGCGCATGTTGAGCGGCCTGTCCACGCCCACCGCCGGCCAGGTCTACTGGCACGAAAAGCCAATCTCCGGCGCCGAGATCAACGTGTCGATCGTCTTCCAAAGCTTTGCTCTCTTTCCCTGGCTCACGGTTCTTGAAAACGTCGAGGCTCCTCTACAAGCCCGCGGTATTCCCGCCGACGAGCGCCGCGAACGCAGCATGAAAATGCTCGACACGGTCGGACTGGACGGCTTCGAGGCCGCCTATCCCAAAGAGCTGTCGGGTGGCATGAAGCAGCGCGTCGGCTTTGCCCGCGCCCTGGTTGTCGAGCCTGAGGTCCTCTTTATGGACGAACCCTTCAGCGCTCTCGACGTGCTTACCGCCGAAAACCTGCGCAGTGAATTGCTCGAACTCTGGGCCAATAAGACCATGCCGACCAAGGCCGTCTTCCTCGTCACTCACAACATTGAAGAAGCTGTCCTGCTGGCCGATCGCATCATTGTCCTGGGCCGCAATCCTGGCCACATTCGAACTGATTTCAAGGTCCAGATCCCCCAGCCCCGCGACCGCAAGTCGGAACCCTTCACCCAGTTGGTCGACTACATTTACAAGGTGCTCACCCGGCCCGACGTCGCCCCTGCCGAGGCACCCGATCAAAAAGTTCAAGTCCGCGATCAGCGCCATATGCACTACCAGATGCTGCCTCATGCCCGGCCAGGCGGCATCGCCGGCCTGCTCGAGCTTCTGCTGGACAAAGGCGGCCGCGATGACATCTATCGTTTGGCAGACGACCTGGCCTTCGAAATTGACGACTTGCTACCAATCGTCGATGCAGCCCAGTTGCTCGGCTTTCTTCAAATTGAAGAAGGCGACGCGGTCATCACGCCCAGCGGCACAGAATTCGCCAACTCCGAGATTCTCCGCCAGAAGGAACTCTTTCGCGACGCGGCTCTGACCAATGTTCTCCTCCTTCGTCAGATTCGTCGTGCTCTCGAGTCCAAGAGAAACCACACTGTTCCGGAGGACTTCTTCCTCGACATGCTTGACGAGCAGTTCAGCGAGGAGGAGTGCCAGCGCCAGATTGAAACCGCCGTCAACTGGGGCCGTTACGCCGAACTCTTCGACTTCGATGCTGGACACCGCCGCTTCGTGCTGCCCGACGCACAGGACGAAGAGTCTGCCGGGGAAGCCGAGTGAAGCCACAGCACCTGCTCGCACGCATTCCGATCACCGTTCGCCGCCGATCGTTCCTCATCGATCTGGTCGTGATCCTCTGCGCCTTCAGCTTCTTCTTCGGCATCATTCGCTTGGGAACCTACTGGTTGGCCCGGCCCATCCCAGAGGTGGCAATCTCCCACTCGGTTCGCGCACTGCCGCTCTACGCCTGCTACTCCCTGGGGCGCATGGGCATCGCTTACCTGCTCAGCCTTTTCTTTGCGGTCAGCTACGGCTACACGGCTGCTTACAATCCCAGGGTCGAAGCGTGGATGATCGCGGTTCTCGACATTCTGCAATCCATCCCCGTGCTTAGCTTTTTGCCTCCCGTCATGCTGGCCATGATGGCTCTCGTTCCCGGCCACCAACTGGGCATCGAGATGGGCTCCATCCTGCTCATCTTTACCGGGCAGGTCTGGAATCTGGCCTTCAGCTTCTACTCCTCGCTCAAGAGCATTCCTCGGGAGATGGTTGAGGCCGCGCGCATCTACCGCTATTCGGCCTGGCAGAGGTTCTGGCAGCTCGAAATGCCCTTCGCCGCCATCGGCCTGGTCTGGAACTCCATCGTCTCGGTGGCCGTGGGCTGGTTCTTCTTGATCACCTGCGAAATGTTCCCTCTCGGCACGCGCAACTTTCGCCTTCCCGGCCTGGGCAGTTATCTGCAAACCGCCGCCTCCGCCGACCCTGTGGACACGCATGCTCTGCTTTGGGGACTGGCCGTATTGGTCCTCATCATCGTGGCCACCGACCAGTTACTCTGGCGTCCGCTCATCGCCTGGAGCGACAAGTTCAAATTCGAACAAACGGAATCCACTGAGCGCGTCACTTCGCCCATTCTTGAACTCTTGCAGCACTCGACCGCTCTCACTCGCCTGCCTGCCCGCGCCTGGACCGCCTGCGAAGAACGCATCTATCGTCGCCTCTCCTCGACCCGCGATTGCCGCGTCGTCCAGCCGATCGATGATGAGTCGGCTAAGGGCGGAAAACTTGTCCCCTATCTGTTGGCCATCGTCGCCGGTCTGGCTGCCTTGTGGAGCGCCGTCCAAGCTTATCGAATGCTCCAGGGAACAACCTGGGCAGAGATTCAATTGCTCCTCCTCGGTGCCGGAGCCACCTATCTCCGCGTCGCCGCCACGCTGATCCTCGGCGCTCTCTGGACCATCCCTGTCGGAGTAGCCATTGGTCTCAACCCCAGGCTGGCTCGGATTCTACAGCCAATCACTCAGGTCCTGGCCTCAATCCCGGCCACCGCGCTTTTTCCCGTACTGATGCTGGGACTGATTCGCGTCGGCGGAGGGCTCGGCATCGGGTCCATTGCTCTGATGCTGCTTGGAACCCAGTGGTACATCCTCTTCAACGTTATTGCAGGAGCCATGGCCATTCCCTCCGATCTCGAAGAGGCCGCCGCCGTCTATCGCTTCACCCGCTGGCAGCGCTGGACCCGCCTCATTCTGCCTGGCATCTTCCCTTACCTCGTCACCGGCATGATCACCGCTTCGGGAGGCGCCTGGAACGCCTCCATCATCGCCGAGTACTTCCACATCGGCGACAAAACCCTTCAAACCCTGGGCCTGGGAGCGCAGATCAGCGCAGCCTCTGAACGCGGAAGCTTTTCTACCCTCTTGCTAGCGACGATTCTGATGGCTACCATCGTCGTCACCATGAATCGCCTCGTCTGGCGCCGTCTCTACGGCCTCGCCGAGACCCGCTATAAACTGGAGGGCTAACAACCGCGGGAGGCGTTCTAATCTCTCTGCAATCGATTCTAAAAAACCAGGAGGTCATCATGCCCCAACCAACAACCCAGCGCTACACCTTCTACATAGCCGCCACCCCGGAGAAGGTCTGGGAAGGTTTTGTGTCCCCGGGGCCAAACCGCATCATCTTCGCGGGTGCTGAATTTGAAGCGGACCTCAAGCCGGGCGGATCGATCAAGTGGGCCGGCCCCGGCCCTGACGGCAAAATCATCCCCTATGTTCAGGGCGAAGTATTGCAGGCGGAGCCGCTGAAGCTCCTCCAATACACCTTCGCGATGGGTCAAAGCGACAAGAAGTCCCGCGCAACTATAGAGTTGGTGCCGGAGACTGAGGCGACCAAGGTGACCGTGACGCACGATCAGTGGGTCGAGGATGATCCAGCCTACGCGCAATGCGCCGACGGCTGGCCGCGCATTCTGTCCCGGTTGAAAACACTGATCGAAACCGGCAAGACATTCAAACCGCATTGATCGAAGGCAGTCGTTCTGAAGAGTGTTGATCTGGCTCCTTCTCGACCAGCGGCACCCAGAAGCGAAAGCACGCGCCATGGCGCGGAAGGCTCTCGACTTCGATCCCTCCGCCATGCGCGGCCAGGATCGCGCGTGTAATCGCCAACCCCATGCCCGTTCCCTTCCCCTTACTGGCGCCATCCTTGCCCCGGTAGAACTTGTCGAAGATGAACGGCAGATCAGCAGCGTCGATGCCGGGGCCGTCGTCTTCAACGCTGAACTCAAGCCGGTCGCCAACGCGCCGGCTGCCCAGCAGGATGCGCCCGCCAGCCGGCGTGAACCTGGCAGCATTCTCCAGCAGGTGGCGCAGCACACGGCCCAGCAGGTGTCCATCGAACCATGTGGAGCTGTTCAGATCCTCCGCCTTGTCCAGCCTTTCCCTTTTGTCCGGATCATCCACCGCGATCACCACCCGATGCTTCGCCAACGCCGCTCGCGACTCTTCCACCGCCTGATCCAACAGCGCACGCGGATGTTGCGGCGCCAGCCGGACCTCGACTACATTGGCGTCAATCTGCGCCATCTCCACCGCCTCGCCGATCAACCGATCCAACCGGGAGGACTCTTCATCTACGATAGCTGCCATCTCCTGCCGCCCGGCTTCATCCAGCCCCTCGCCCGCGACCAGCGTTGTAGCAGCTGCTCGGATGGCCGTAAGAGGAGTGCGTAACTCGTGCGTCAGCGAATCAATCAACGCAGCCCGCAACCGTTCCCCTTCGCGAGAGGCCCCCAGATGCGTCGCAGCCTCAATCGCAATTGCGCGCGTGAGGGCAATCGCCACTTGCGCGCTCACCGCCGTTGCCACCTCATGCGAAAGTTTCGCCGGACGCAGCCCCAGCGCTCCAACCGGCCATAGCCCCATCATCAGCGGCCGGACGGTGAACTCGCCCGGTACGATCAGTGTTGAGTTCTCACCTACAGTCATAGCCCGCAGGCTGGCCTGGATGCTGATCGGCAGATCCGTGGTCGAGCTGTAGAACCGATCCTGATCGCGAACGTAAAGCACCACCCCGTCCAGAGCGAAGATGCGTGCGATCATTCGCGGCAGGTCACGAATCAAGCCCGAAGCATCCTCTTGCAGCATCACTTCCTGCGCGAGTTCATAAAGCCGCTCCACATCTTCGCGCCGCTGCTCGGCCTGCCGCTTCTGTCGGCGCGCCCGTTCCGCTACCCGGTTCACGACGATACAGGAGGCCAGAAAACAGATCATCTCCGCCCACTCCTGACCGCTGGCAAGACGCAAAGTCCCATAGGGTGGCAGAAAGAAATAGTCGAAGGAGAGCGCGCACAAGGCTGCGATATAGAGCGACAGCCGCTGTCCCGCCTGCGTGGACGACCAAACAACCAGCACCAGAAACGCCATGCCCGCCGCGGTCGAATCGGCGCCCAGCCAGATCAGCAGACTCGTGGCCGCCACCGGCATCAGCGTCCCCACAAGCCAGTGAAAGATTCCCCGCGAATCCGAGAGCCCATCCATCACGTTCATGGCATAAATCATACCCGCCCAGACAAATGATGTACTCTTTCCTTGAAAGAAGAACTTGCATGCCCGGCAGAATTCTAGTAATTGATGATGAACCGCAAATCACACGCGTGCTGCGCGCCGCACTCTCCGCTCAAGGCTTTGATGTGCGCACCGCCAATGACCCGGAAGAAGGCCTTGTGACCTTTAAGGAGTGGACACCCGACCTGGTCATCACCGACCTGATGATGCCCGGTTTGAGCGGTGTTGAAGTCTGCCGCGCCATTCGCACAAACTCCGCCATCCCGATTCTCGTGCTCTCAGTCCGCGACCACGAACGCTCAAAGGTTGAAGCGCTCGACGCTGGAGCCGACGACTACGTGACCAAGCCCTTCAACACCCAGGAATTGCTGGCTCGCGTACGCGCCCATCTGCGCCGCGCCCCGGAAAGGACTACCTCGGCCATCGAAGCCGGCGACTTCGTCTTGGACTCGGCCGCACACGCCATCACGATTGTAGGCAAACCCATTCACCTTACTCCCAAGGAATTTGACCTGCTGCTGCATCTAGCCCGCCAGGCCGGCAAGGTGATCACGCATCGCGCGCTGCTCACTGCCGTCTGGGGCGCGCAATCGGCCCATCAGCCCGAATATCTGCGCGTCTTCATCGGGCAGTTGCGCAAGAAACTGGAGGCTGAGACTGGCAAGCAGTACATTCAGACCGAGCCTTGGGTCGGTTACCGCTTTATTCCTGAAGGATGGATGGGTAACGAAGAGAAGCAGCCAGAAAGCCTGTGACCGGGATACGATCAGCTAAAAGTATCAGAGTGTATTGATCTGCTCCGAGGCCTGCCGGCCTGGGCTGAATTGGTTGCACAGCCCGATTGAAGCGGGTCGTCGAAACCAACGCCCCCAACTGCGCACTACTCCCAACTGCACTAGACCTGGTGAACATCGGCCACTCCCCCAAGCAGCCGATGTTCGACTAGATCCCGGAATACTACCGGCTGCTCACAAAAACAAGAAGTGCCATGGTCAGAACTAGGATGCGCCCCATTTGAATTCTCCCCCTGTTTTCCTCACTGCAGTTCCCATCGGCTTTGCAGTCTGATACCTGAGCCTATAGATGCATGTAACTCGCCAAACTGTAACATTAATTTTCAGTTATTTACATAGCCGGTGCAAAAAGGTGTGCAAGATCTTGCATATAACAACTGGGTATTTTCTACTTACATGGTCATTTTCTTTGCGGTAAAGCCGACTTGTGGAAAATGGGGTCGAAAGCCGAACCAGCTCGCACTCCTTCCGCGCTATCCTCCGCCCGCACTCCAATCCTTACGATTTATTTAGGAAGTCCTTAGGATACTCAAACCAGGCGAGAGCCAGAATGACACTTGAGCAGGCAATCACTCACACAAGCTGCTCAACGGATTGCGAGACCCTACATGCAAGATCTGACGATGTTGCTCTTCACGGTAGTTTTCTTCGGCCTGGCGTTCCTTTACGTCAAGGCTTGTCAGAAGCTGAGGTAGCCCATGCAAATCGACTTCACGACTTTCGCTGCCTTGGTTCTCTCCGTTTTACTTCTGGGTTACCTGACCCTCACACTGCTCTTCCCGGAGAAGTTCTGACATGTCCGCCAACGGCTGGTTGCAATTCGCCATCTATTCCGTGATTCTGCTTTTGACCGTTCGCCCCGTGGGCATCTATCTTGCCCGTGTGCTGGAAGGCGAACGCACCTGGCTCGATCCCGTGCTCCGCCCCATCGAGCGACTGATCTATACAATCTCCGGCATCAAGGCCGACCGAGAGATGAACTGGCGCGAGTACGCCTTTGCCATGCTGGGCTTTTCCGCAGTCAGCATGGTGATGACCTACGCGATCGAGCGGCTTCAGAACCTCTTGCCTTTGAACCCGCAAGGGCTGGCCGCCGTCGGCCCCGATCTGGCCTGGAACACCGCTGCCAGCTTCACCACCAACACCAACTGGCAGTCCTATGTGCCCGAGACGACCATGAGTTATCTCACCCAAATGGTCGGCCTGGCATATCACAACTTCGGCAGCGCAGCGGTAGGCATCGCGGTGGCCGTGGCCTTGATTCGCGGTATCAAGCGAACCAGTTCGGGCACCATCGGCAACTTCTGGGTCGATATGACGCGCTCGTATCTATATGTGTTGGTACCGGCGTCTCTCATCTATGCGCTGCTTCTGGTTGGCCAAGGCGTACCGCAGAATTTCAAAGCCTACACCACGGCCCATCCGCTCGAACAGCCCGCACAGGTCCAGACTATCGGCCAGGGACCTGTTGCATCACAGGAAGCCATCAAGATGCTGGGCACCAATGGTGGCGGATTCTTCAACGCCAACAGCGCCCATCCCTTTGAAAATCCCACGCCCTTCTCAAACTTCCTCCAGATACTCTCCATCTTCATCATTCCTGCTGGACTGACCTATACGCTGGGCCGCATGACCGGCTCGCCCGGCCACGGATGGGCCGTGCTGGCCGCCATGTTCGTGCTATTTGCCGCCGGCTTCACGGTCGTCTACTGGGCTGAGTCACAGCCGCATCCGATGATCAATAACGCAGTGCAGACCGGCACCGCCACTGCACCGGGCGGCAATATGGAAGGCAAAGAGGTCCGCAACGGCATCGCTGCCAGCTCCCTTTTCGCCACCATCACCACCGACGCCAGTTGCGGCGCCGTCACCAGCATGCATGACAGCTTCACTCCACTTGGCGGCATGGTGGTGCTCACCAATATCATGCTGGGCGAGGTGGTCTTCGGAGGCGTCGGTTCCGGCTTGTACGGCATTCTCATCATGGTAGTGCTCTCGGTCTTCATCGCCGGACTAATGGTGGGCCGAACCCCTGAGTATCTGGGCAAGAAGATCGAAGCCTACGACGTGAAAATGTCGATGCTGTACGTGCTCATCTTCCCGTTCATCATCCTTTCGCTCACGGCCGCTTTTGTCATGGCACCGACGATCGGCCTGAGCAGCTTGGCCAATCAAGGCCCCCACGGGCTCACTGAGATCCTCTACGCATTCACTTCGGGCGCGGGCAACAACGGCTCGGCCTTCGCTGGCCTCAACGCCAACACATGGTGGTACAACGTGGCAATCGGCTGGGACATGCTCTTCGGGCGTCTCTTCATGATGATTCCTGTGCTGGCCCTGGCCGGCAGTCTGGCGCAGAAGAAGAGCGTGCCACCGTCGCCCGGCACCTTCCCGGTCAACGGTTCGCTCTTCACCGTGCTTTTGATTGGCGTCATCCTGATTCTGAGCGCACTTACATTCTTCCCTGCGCTGAGCCTGGGACCGATTCTGGAACACCTG